>NZ_CP038440.1:1510563-1833203 GCF_004683885.1 Brevundimonas sp. MF30-B
CCGGGTGCATCGCTACAAGGAACTGCCGAAGAACTCCGGCCTGCTCTGACGCCTCAGCGGCGGGGCGGCTTCGACTCTAAGGCGCGGCCGGCGATCACGGCGTCGCCGCCGAAACGGCCGCGAAGCGCGTCGATGGCGCGCTCAGTCTTCAGCGTGCGGGCCTCAGGCGTTTCGAACAGGCCAGCCGGCGCGTCCTCGGCGTCTTGAATGTCGGCCATGCCTATGCCGATGAGACGGTAGGGCCGGCCCAGTTCGAACTTCAGCAGGGCGCGGGCGGCCGCGAACAGTCCGCGTGCGGTTTGGGTCGGGTCGCTGGTCGTCACACGCCGGGTGACGATCTTGAAGTCGGTTCGGCGCAGCTTCAGCACGATCACGCGGCTGGCCACGCCGTCCCGCCGGGCCTTGGCCGCCAGCTTTTCGCACAGGGGCCACAACTCAGCCTCGAGGTCGACGGCGTTCGTCAGGTCCTCGTTGAAGGTGGTCTCGGCGCTCATCCCCTTGCGGTCGCGGTCGGGATTGACCGGCCGCGCGTCCCGGGCGTGGGCGAGATCATGCAGACGCAGGCCGCTCTCGCCGTAGCGCCGGATAAGATCGCGCGGATCGGCGCGGGCCAGGTCGCCGACCGTGGTGAAGCCGTCGCTGCGCAGGGTGCGCCCGAAGATGGGACCGACGCCAGGAAGGATGGTCACCGGCCGGGGCGCCAGCAGATCCTGTGCGCCGGCCGCGCCGATAACCGAGAAGCCGCGCGGCTTGTCCATCTCGGACGCAATCTTGGCCAGGAAGCGGTTGGGGGCCAGACCGATCGAGACGGTCAGGCCTGTCTCGCGCTCGATCCAGTTCTGGACGCGGACCAGCTGCAGCACGGGCGGGCCGCCGTTCAGCCGGTCGGTGCCCGACAGATCGACCCAGGCCTCGTCCAGCGACAGGGTCTGGATCAGCGGGGTCAACTGAGCCAGCGCGCCCAGGATGCGCTTGGACTCGGCGACGTATTTGGTGAAGTCCGGCTTGATCACCACCGCGTCGGGACAGGCCTTCAGCGCCTTGAACATCGGCATGGCCGAGCCCACGCCGTGCAGGCGCGCAATGTAGCAGGCGGTCGACACCACGCCGCGCTTGCCGCCGCCGACAATGACGGGCTTGTCGCGCAGCTCGGGCCGGTCGCGCTTCTCCACCGAGGCGTAGAAGGCGTCGCAGTCCATGTGGGCGATCGACAGCTGGTCCAGCTCCGGGTCCGCCAGCAGGCGCGGCGAGCCGCAGGCCGGGCAGCGGCGCGGGGAGGGCGCTTCGGCCCCCATCCATTCGCAATCCCGGCACACGGCCTTGAGGCTCAAGAACGATCTCCCGCAACTTCACGCCAACTTAAGACTGGATCGGGATGATCGCATCTTCAGAAGGCGAACAAGCCTCGCGTCCCGAACCGGGTGGTGATGTCCAAGACCGTCCTCATCGTCGAGGATAACGAGCTGAACATGAAGCTCTTTCATGATCTGCTCGATTCCCAGGGGTATCGCACCCTGCAGACCCGCGAAGGGCTGCAGGCGCTGGCGATAGCACGCGAGCACCGGCCCGACCTGATCCTGATGGACATCCAGCTGCCCGAGATTTCGGGGCTGGAGGTGACCAAATGGCTCAAGGACGACGAGGAGTTGCGGGACATCCCGGTCATCGCCGTCACCGCCTTCGCCATGAAGGGCGACGAGGAACGCATCCGTCAGGGCGGCTGCGAAGCCTATATCTCCAAACCGATCTCGGTGATGCATTTCCTGAACACCGTCAGGATGCACCTGGAACAGGCGGCCGCATGAGCGCGCGCATCCTGGTCGTGGACGATGTGGAGGTGAATGTCCGCCTGCTCGAGGCCAAGCTGACGCTCGAGTATTATGAGGTGCTGGCCTGTCAGGACGGGGTGACGGCTCTGGCGATGGCCGCAGAGCACCAGCCGGACCTGGTTCTGCTAGACGTGATGATGCCCGGCATGGACGGGTTCGAGACCTGCAAGAGGCTCAAGGCCGATCCGTCGACGCGGCATATTCCGGTGGTGTTGGTGACGGCGCTGGACGGCCGCGACGACCGCATCCGCGGCCTGGACGCCGGCGCGGACGACTTCGTCACCAAGCCTATCGACGACGTGGTGCTGTTCGCCCGCGTCAAGTCGCTGACGCGCCTGAAGGAGGTCACCGACGAGCTGCGCGAGCGCGAGGAGAGCGGCCGACGCCTGGGCGTGAACGTCGAAGGCGCGGCGCGGCTGCGCGGATCCGGCGGTCGGGTCCTGGTGGTGGACGACGAGCCCAATCAACTGGAGCGGATCGCGGTCGAATTGGCCAAGGAGCACAGGCCCCTGGTGGAGAGCGATCCGGAAAAGGCGCTGATCGCCGCCGCAGGACCGATCGACCTTATGATCGTCAACACCGCATCGGACAGCTTCGACGGGCTGCGCCTGATCGCCCAGGCGCGGTCGGGCCAGGCGACCCGCCGCCTGCCGATCCTGGCGGTGGTGGACCCCAGCGAACGGCCGCGCCTGATCAAGGCGCTGGAGCTTGGGGCCAACGACATCCTGCCGCGGCCGGTCGATTCGGAAGAGCTGGCGGCGCGGGTGCGCACTCAGGTCCGGCGCAAGCGGTACGCCGACTTCCTGCGCGAGAAGCTGGACTACAGCCTCGAAATGGCCGTCACCGACGCCCTGACCGGCTTGCACAACCGACGCTACATGGCCGGGCAGCTGCAGGCGCTCGTGAACCGCGCGACCCGCGGCGGAGAGCCGGTCGCCGTGCTGGTCATGGACATCGATCACTTCAAGGCGGTCAACGACGGTTTCGGCCACGACGCCGGCGACGAGGTGCTGCAGGAATTCGCCGTGCGCCTGGCCACCAATGTGCGGGCGGTGGATTTGCCGTGTCGGCTCGGCGGTGAGGAGTTCGTGGTCGTGATGCCCGGCACCAATCTCGAAGACGCCCATCGCATCGCCGATCGGATTCGGCGCGATGTGGCCTCCACGCCGTTTCGCGTCCTGAGCGGCCGGGAGCAGCTGTCGATCACCGTGTCCGTGGGCGTGGCCGCCAGTCTGGGCGAGGGCGACACCCCCGAGGCCCTGCTCAAGCGCGGCGACGAGGGCGTCTACGAAGCCAAGGCCCGGGGCCGCGATCAGGTCATCGCCAAGGCGGCCTGACCGCCGCGCTGAGTCCGGGTCAGGGCCGCCAGCCCGGACCGCAAGGTCGGCGCCGCGCCCTCAAGCTCGCGCTCAATCGTCTCGTGCAGCGCGATCCAGACACCCACAGCGTCGGCCAGGACGGCCCGCCCGCGGCCCGTCAAGGCGGCTCGGCGGCTTCGACGATCCTTGGCGTCCGGCAGGATATTGGCCAGGCCGTCCCGCTCCAGCGGCCTGAAGCGAATGCGTCAGGACAACGAAAAACGCCCGGTCTCGCGACCGGGCGTTCTCAATTCCGGAACGGGCGGATCTTACTTGATCTTGCCTTCCTTGAACTCGACGTGCTTGCGCACGACCGGGTCGTACTTCTTGACGACCATTTTCTCGGTCATGGTGCGGGCGTTCTTCTTCGTGACGTAGAAGAAGCCGGTGTCCGCCGTGGAGTTCAGGCGGATCTTGATGGAAGCCGGTTTGGCCATCGGACAATTACCTTTGCGACGGCGAAAGCCGCTAAATGAGAGGCGCGGAACATACTCAGGGGCGCTCCAAAGTCAACGGGCCGCAGAGCCGCATTCCGATCCCTGTTCAGGCCGCTAGGGTGAGGGGATGAAAAACCTTGTCCTGACCGTCGGCGTCGCCGCCCTCATCGGCCTTTCCACCGCAGCCTGCGCCACCGCGCAAGAGGGCGCCAATCCGCAGGACGCCTTTCTGGCCCGGCTGAACGCCCTGTGCGGCCAGACGTTCGAGGGGCGCGTGGTCAGCGACGATCCGGCCGACGCGGACTTCCGCTCGAATCGCCTGGTCATGCAGGTTCGCGACTGCGCCGCCGACGAGGTGGGCATTCCCTTCGCCGTCGGCGAGGATCGTTCTCGCCGCTGGATCATCACCCGCACCGAAGAGGGCCTGCGGCTTAAGCACGATCACCGCGACGAGCAGGGCGTGATCCATGGCTATCACATGTACGGCGGCGACACGGCGACCGACGGCACGGCCGGCCGTCAGGAATTCCCGGTGGATCAGGAATCGGTCGCGCAGTTCATCGCCGGCGGCGCTCAGGTCTCGACCACCAATGTCTGGGCCGTCGAAGTGCATCCGGGCCGCATCTTCGCCTATGAGCTGCGTCGACCCGAGGGCCGCTTCATGCGGGTGGAATTCGACCTGACGCGTCCGATCACGGACTGAGCGCGGGTTCGGTCTCGAGCAGTTCCCTGACCCTCTGCAGCAGGGCAGGGGGCGAGAACGGCTTCTCCATGATGGCGTCGGCGCCCAGGGTCCTGGCCGGGCCCAGATAGTTCATCGGCGCCGACCGCCCGCCGCCCGAGATGGCCAGCACGCGCGGCCCGCGCCGCAGACGCCGAATCTCCATCAGAGTCTCGAAGCCGTCCTTGCGGGGCATCAGCATGTCCAGCACGACAAGATCGACGGGCGCGTCGCGAAGGCGGCGCAGCCCTTCCTCGCCGTCGGCGGCGGTCAGCACCTGATGGCCGTCCTGGCGCAGGGCGTCTTCGGCCAGCGCCGTCAGCACGGGGTCGTCGTCGACGATGAGGATCAAGGCCATGGCGCGCTCCGAGAGGCTGACGGCCGAACCTGCGAAAAGTCCTAACGCCGACGCCGGATCAGCGCCCAGACGGTGAGAACGGGCACGCCCGACAACAGGGCAGAGGCCAGGCCGTCGCCCGGCCCGTCGAAGAACAGCGCTGTCGCCAAGCCCGACAGGCTGAGCCCGGCCGCAAGCAGCGGCAGGCGGAAAATGGTCCAGAGAGACAGGTCCGCCCGGCTCATGCGGCGCGCCGGCGACGTGCGAACCATAGATAAAGGCCCGATCCCAGGATGACGATGGCGGCGGCGTCCAGCACCGCCCACAGGATCTTCAGCGACAGGCCGCCGTAGTCGCCGAAATGCAGCGGCTGGGACAACGACAGGGTCTTCACGTACCAGGGCATGGGCGCGACCGCCGCAAGCTGTCCGGTGCGCGCATCGATAAGGGCGGGGGTGATCAGGTGGCGGGTGACCGGCGTGTCGCCGTGGAAGAAGACCGCGTAGTGGTGGTCGGTCGAATAGTCCGACCCCGGAAAGGCCACGAACTGCAGCGTCATGCCGGGCAGGGCCTGACGCGCGCGGTCGACGGCGGCGTCCAGCGAGCTGCGCTCGCCCAAGGCCACGGGGGCGTCGTAGGCGGCGGTCAGTCCGCTGAGCGCGTTGTCCTTCCAATGGGCGATGATCGGCACGGCCAGGGTGTTGACCACCCCGGTCAGGCCCACCACCAGAACCCAGGCGGCGGTCACCACGCCGAGCAGGTTGTGATAGTCGAGCCAGCGCGTGCGTGCTGCCCTTGACGCGCGCACCGTTCCGAACGGCAGCCGGCGCATGAAGGGGGCGTAGAGCACAACGCCCGAGACGACCGCCGCTGTCAGCATCAGCCCCATGACGCCCAGAAACAGCATGCCCGGCAGGCCCAGGAACATGTCGGTATGAAGCTGAAGCAGAAACTCCATCACCGGATGACCGGCAACGAGCGGAGCGGGGTCGCCAGAGGTCTGATCGATCGGCTGAAAAGCGTAGGCGCCGGCCGGCGCATCGGAAGCCCGGCTGGTGACGTTCACCACCGGCCGGTCCTCGTCAAAGCTCATGAACATCGGTGCATGGCCCGGCTGTCGGGCCAGGGCCGTGTCGAGCACCTGGTCGAGGCTGAGGCGCGGGCCCTCTGCGGCGGCGGGCGCCCAGTCCTGATGCAGCAGCACCTCGTCGATCTCGTGAGCGAACACCAGCGGCAGCCCGGTGATGCACAGCATCAGCAGGAACAGGGTCGAAACCAGGCTGGACCAGGTGTGGACCCAGGACCAGGCGCGCAGGGTGCGGGTCCTCACGCGCCTAGAAGTCCGTCGAGATCGACAGGCGGAAGGCGCGCGGCTGGCCCAGGGTCAGATAGTTGGCGCCCGGATAGCCGCCGACGGCCACCCAGTGATCCTCATCCGCCAGATTCTCGACGCGAGCACGGATCGTCAGCGGCCGGCCGCCGGCTTCGAAGGCGTAGCGAACGCCGGCGTCCAGCCGGGTCCAACTCTCCAGCTCGACGGCGTTGTCGGCGCTGACCGGCTGCGAACCGGTATGGACCACGCGGCCCTCGACGGTCAGGCCCGGCGCGAAGGGCGCGTCCCATTCCACGTTCAGATTGGTCTGAAACTCGGGCACGCCGATGGGGCGCTTGCCGTCCAGGGCGCCGTTTTCCGTGCGCTTCAGTTCTGCGTCCAGCCAGGTCCAGCCGCCCAGGATGCGCAGCCCCTCGCGCGGCTCGCCGAAGAAGGCGACCTCGACGCCGCGGTTCTCCTGCTCGCCGTTGGCGGCGAAGACGTTGTCGGCGTTCACGAAGGCGCTCGGCAGGGTCAAGCTGAACAGGCTGACCGAGCCGCCGAAGACGCCGACGTCGTACTTCAGGCCGATCTCGGCCTGTTCGGCGCGAAAGGGCGAGAGGACCTCGCCGCGGTTGTCCGCCGTCGCCGGCGCCGTCTGGCCGGGCAGCAGCGCCTCCGCGTAGTTGGCGTAGAGCGAAATCTGATCGATCGGGCGATAGAGCAGGGCGAAGACAGGGGTGACGGCGTCGCCATCGTACGCGCCGATTTCGCCGCCGGTGTTGTAGTCAAAGTTGCGGGTCTGGATTTCCTGGTAGCGGACACCGACGGTCGCCGAGGCCTTGCCGTCCAGGAAGCGCATCATGTCGGCCACGGCGACGCTGGAGTTACGCACCCGCCCGACTACGCCTGGCGCGTCGAGGTCGCCGCCGATCAAGGCGTTGGGGGTCGGAGGCGGGACGAATACCGGATCGTACAGGTCCGACGCGAAGCCCGCGAAATCGGAAAAGGCGTAGGCGTTCTTTTCACGCGACTGCACACGCGAGGCCGAGGCCACCAACCGATGGCTGACCGGGCCCGTGGAGACATCGGCGCGCACGCCGACATCGGCGGCGAAGACCTGATCCTCGCGCGCGTTGTCGAACCGATAGGCGCTCAGCGCGCCATCGGGCTGGGCCGCCGGATTGGCCAGACGGTTGCGCTCCTCGCCCAGACGGCCGCCGACGGCGGCCCAGGCGGTCACGGCGTCGCTGAGATCGAACTCGCCGCGCGCGGCGCCGAACAGCTGCCTCTCGTCGGTGAAGGTCCAGGGCTGGGCGAAGTTGCGCTCGGCGTCCGGCGGCGTCGGCACGGCGCCCGCGGGCGTCACCTGGGGCCGCGGCGCGTCGATGCGGTGGTCCTGCCAACCCAGGTCGGCCGAGAAGCGGGCGCGGTCGCCGCGCCGGTCCAGGCCCAGGCCGATGACCGTCAGTTCGCGGTTCTCGCCCTCGACCGCGCCTTCGCCGCCACGCGCGGCGATGTTCAGCCGTCCGCCCCAGGCGTTGTCGTCCCCAAAGCGGCGGGCCAGATCGGCGGCGGCGTAGATCTCGCCGCCCGACGACCAGCCGCCGGTCAGGCGGTTCAGCGTCTGGTCCGGGGCGCGCTTGGGCGTCAGATTGACCGCGCCGCCCACGCCGCTGCCGCCCGGCGCCGCGCCGTTCAGGAAGGCGCTGGCGCCGTGAAAGACCTCGACCCGCTCAAGGAACTCGGCGGCCACGAACTGGCGGGGCAGGACGCCGTACAGGCCGTTGTAGGTCATGTCGTCCGAATAGACCGGGAAGCCGCGGATGACGTACAACTCCTGGAAGTTGCCGAACCCTTTGGTCAGGCGCACCGCAGGGTCGTTCTGCAGGACATCGGCAACGCTCCGGGCCTGCTGGTCGCGCGCCAGCTGCGCGGTGAAGTTGGTGGTGGCGAACGGCGTGTCCATCACCTCGAGCGCGCCGAACAGCCCGACCCGACCGCCGGCAGCGACCTGTCCGCCCGCGTAGGCGGGCGGCTGGCGCACCTGAGACCCGGTGACAACGACTTCGCTGAGCTCCACCGCCGTCTGCCGGGCGGGCGCAGGCTGAGCCACGGCGGTGACGGCCGAGAGGCCCAAGAAGGACGCCGAGGCGGCCAGGAACAGCTTCAGACCCACGCGGTTACGCTCCTAATAATAAGAATGCGTCGCAATACATAGTTCGAAGCTGGGGCGCAACTGGCGCGCCGCCAACCAGCGTTGCGCCAAGCGGGGCTCGTCACAACCGTTCGGACATGCCTGTCGGACCCTTTGGAGGCGGAGCGATCCAGTCTGTCGAAGGAGGCGGGGGAAGGCTGCGAGGTCGAACGGGCGGCGATCCCGGGCGGGCTGCGCCATGTCCAGCGATGCGAGGGCTTCGGGCTGAAGTCCCTGGTCAAGACCGAAATGAGCGGCGATGCCGAGGGGTGCGAGTTCAAGAGCCGCACGGTATTGAACGACCGCCCGCCGCTGGAAGTGATGCATAGGGGCCGCTGGACCGGGCCGTGCCCTGCTGGCATGTCCGAATACGACAGGGTCGGCGAGGAGATGCTGGAACTCGCGCCAGCCCGATAGCCGGCGGGCCAGGCGGACTGTCGTCCGCGCCGCTGGCGTCGTCTTTGTCGAGTTTCCGACTTTGGAACGGGCGGGCTTGAAGGCGGTTCGGTGGGTGGGTCAGCGTGGCCGGCTGCGAGCCGGCGCCTGATGTCCGCAAACCTCAGAGACGGAGCTGAACCATGGCCGAGAAGACTCTCGACAACCTTTTCTACGACACGCTCAAGGACATCTATTATGCCGAGCGGAAGATCGTGAAGGCCTTGCCCAAGATGGCGCGCGGCGCCCAGTCGGACGAGCTGAAGGCGGCCTTCGAAAAGCACCGCGTGGAGACCGAGGGACAGATCGAACGCCTTCAGCAGGTGTTTGACCTGATCGGCAAACGCGCGATGGGCAAGACCTGCGACGCCATCGAAGGCATCATCGCAGAGGGCGAGGAGATCCTCGAGGAATACGAGGGCACCGATGCGCTGGATGCCGGCCTGATCGCGGCAGCCCAGGCGGTCGAACACTATGAGATCACCCGGTACGGCACGCTGAAGCGCTGGGCGATGTTGCTGGGACATGACGAGGCGGCTCGCCTGTTGGATGAGACGCTGCAGGAGGAGTCGAAGACCGACGTCGATCTGACCGCCCTGGCCGACGCGCGAGCCAACGAGGAGGCTCAGGGGGCTCGGGCCGCCTGACGCTCGACCGCAGGGGGCGCGGCTTCAGTCGCGCCGCGCCCTCCGTCGGCCCCGCCGCCTATGCGGTGAAAGAAGGTCATCTGACCAAAGCCTGTTGCAGTTTCACACCTGCGCCAACACATTGGCGGTCCGCCAGCCAAGGGCCCGCCCATGCTTCGTCGCTTCTTCGCAATCCCGCTCTGGCAGCGGACATTCGCCGGCCTCGCCCTGGGCGTGCTGGCCGGCCTGATCATGGGGCCGGCGGCGGAAACCTGGCTCCAGCCGATCGGCGACGTCTATCTGAACCTGATCCGCATGGTTGTGGCGCCGCTGGTGCTGTTCACCATCGCCTCGTCCATCGCCCGCCTGGGGGAGGGCGCGGGGGCGGTGCGCCTGGGCATGCGGACGATCCTGTGGTTCGCGCTCACGTCGTTGCTCGCCGTGCTGGTCGGGATCGCCTTCGGCCATCTGATCAATCCAGGCCTGGGGCTGGGCGATCTGCCGCTGGGCGAGGTGCGCGAACGCGAAATCCCAACGCCCCTCGAGGTGCTCATCGGCGTTGTGCCGACCAATCCCTTCGCCGCTCTGGCCGAGGGGCGCATTCTGCAGATCATCTTCTTCTCGGCCCTGGTGGGCGCCGCTCTGGTGGCGCTGGGCGAGCGCGCCGCCGGGGCGCGCAGGTTGATCGACGAGGGCGCCTCGATCATCTTCCGCATCACCCGCTGGGTGATCCAGCTGACGCCGTTCGGCGTCTTCGCCCTGATCGGCTCGGTGGTCGGCGGCTACGGCTGGGAGGCGCTGCTGCCGCTCGGCAAGTTCATCATCGCCATCTACGCGGCGTGCCTGTTCCACATCCTGGTGGTCTATTCCGGCTTGCTGAAGCTGCATGGCCTGAAGGTGACGTCCTTCTTCCGCGGCGCCTTTGCGGCCCAGCAGACGGCCTTCGCCACCTCGTCGTCCCTGGGCACTCTGCCGATCACCCTGCGCCAGACGGTCGAGCGGCTGGGCGTGCCGCAGGCCTACGCCTCGTTCGCCGTGCCTCTGGGCGCCAATGTGAAGATGGACGGCTGCGGCGCCATCTATCCCGCCATCGCGTCGATATTCATCGCACAGTACTTCGGCATAGAGCTGACCCTGACGCAGTACGTGCTGATCGGCCTGACCGCCGTCCTGGGCTCACTGGGCACCGCCGGAGTGCCGGGCACTTCCATCGTCATGCTGACGCTGACGCTGTCGACAGCGGGTCTGCCGCTGGAAGGCATCGGCTACATCATCGCCATCGACCGGATCATCGACATGATGCGCACCGCCACCAATGTCACGGGACAAATGCTGGTGCCTGTCCTGGTCGCCAAGGAGGAAGGCATTCTCAACGAGGACGTCTATGAGGGGCGTGTCGCGTGGCTGCCGGGCGACCCCGACGAACGCGCCATGGAAACCGGCCCAGCCGCTGGAATCTGATGTTGCAAGGCCGGGCGACGCGGGCTATGTCCGCGCCTCCCGACGGCGTGAATGCACGCCGTTTCAGGCTGGATGCGTAGCTCAGCGGGAGAGCACCTCGTTCACACCGAGGGGGTCACAGGTTCAATCCCTGTCGCATCCACCATTTTCTTCAATCTAATGCGGTTTCGGCCCGTCAGCGCGCACGCGAAACGGCGGCGAGGTTCGTGGTCGAACGGTCGCGTTGAGCGAACGGCGCGGCGCGTTCAGCCGGCTGGCGCCCCGGCGGTGCGCGGGGCGCCAGCCGGGGCCCTTCGATCAGTTGGACTTGCCGAAGAGCCAATCGAAGAAGCCGCGCTTCTTCTGGGCCGGCTCTGCGGGCGCCGGAGCCGGAGCCGGGGCCGCGGGGGCGGGGGCGCTCGACGCGGCCGGCGCCGCAACGGCCGCAGCCTTGGGAGTCTGAGCGACGGCGGGGGCCTTGGCTTTCGGCTTCGCCGCTGCGGCAGCGGCCTTGACCGCGGGTTTGGCGGTCTTGGCAGCGGTCTTGGGCTTGCCGGCCGGGCTCGGCTTGGCGGTCGCTGTCTTGGCCGCGCCAGGCTTGGCGGCGGTCTTGGGCGAGGCCTTGGTCGGGGCGGCCTTGGTCGCAGCCGTCTTCACCGGGGCGGCCTTCACGGCGGCGGGCTTGGATTTGGCCGGCGTCTTCGCCGCCGCCGTCTTCGGCGCGACGGTCTTGGTCGCGGCGGTCTTCGCCGGCGCCGCTTTCGGCGCAGCCTTTGCGCTCGACTTCGCCGCCGGTTTGGGCTTGGAAGCGCCTGAAGCGGACGCAGTTTTCGACGCAGACGGTGACTTGGCCATGTTTTCCCCGACCCCTCGGTTGTGGAGAGCCGCCCGGCCCGCGCCGGATAGCTGTGATTCGCCATCATAACCGGGTTTGAGAAATGTCAGAGTCCGCCGTTCAGATCACCGCTCGCGGCCCGCGAGACGCCGCCGAGGCCGCCGCCGCCGCCGTCGATGCGGACATCGCGCTGGAAGGCGCGACCTATTCGATCCTCGAGGAGGATGAGGACAAGGGCGTCTGGCGCATCGACGGCTTTCCGACTTCCGACGAGGAAGCCCGTCTGATGGAAGCCGTTCTGCGCGGGTACGAGGACCTGGAAGTCGTGGTCGAGAAGCTGGCCGACGCCGACTGGCTGGCCATGTCGCTGTCCGGCCTGCCGCCGGTCGAGGCTGGGCGCTTCTTCGTTTATGGCGCGCACGATCAGGGCAAGGTGCCCGAGGGGCGGGTCAATCTGAAGATCGACGCGGGCGCGGCCTTTGGAACCGGGCACCACGGTACGACGGTCGGCTGCTTGGAGGCGTTCGACCGCCTGCTGCAGACCGAGTGCTTCGACAAGGTGCTGGACGTGGGCTGCGGCACAGGCGTGCTGGCCATTGCGGCGGCCAAGACCGGTTCGCCGATCGCCGTCGGCACAGACATCGACGAGCCCTCGGCCCGCATCGCCAATGAGAACGCCGAGATCAACGACGCCAAGTGCGACTTCTATTTCGCCGACGGCCTCAGCGATCCGCGCATCGCCCAGCATGCGCCCTATGATCTGGTGTTCGCCAACATCCTGGCCGCGCCCCTGGTCGAGCTGGCGCCCGAGATCGCCGGTGCGCTGAAGTCAGGCGGCGTCGCCATACTGTCGGGGTTGCTGAGGACTCAAGAAGAACGGGTTCTGGACGCCTATCGCCCCCTGGGCTTCATCGTCGAACAGACCATACATCACGACGCCTGGTCGGCGCTGGCGCTGCGCAAGGCCGGGCAGGAGGGTTAACGACGGAACCGCCGCTACCGGCCTCCGTTCAACGGCGACGCTTCAAGTGCTTCAGGGAGGAAGCCGCCGTGACCCATTACGACAACGATCCGAACCGGCTCGTCGAGGGCCCGGCCTATGTCGAACAGGTGCATACCGAAACCGTGGTGGTGCGCCCCGACCGCGAGAGCAATCTGGGCTGGTGGATTGCGGGCATTCTGGCTGGCGGCGTGCTGCTGGCGGTGATCTGGATCCTGGCCAGCGGCAACGGGTCGGATCAGGACGCCCTGGCCGCCGCGCGCCTGGCCGAGGCCGAGGCGATCCAGGCGCAGGCCGAGGCGGACCGCGCCGCGCTTCAGGGGCAGGCCGCTCAGATTCAGTCGGGCGCCGCTCAGGGCGTGGCCCTGGCGCAAGCCGACGCCGCCCGCGCGCAGGCCGACGCCGCCCGCGCCGAGGCCGAGGCGCGCGCCTCCGAAGCCCGCGCCGCCGAGGCCAGCGCCCGCACCGCCCTGCCGCCGCCCCAGGCCGCGACCGGACCAGTCGTGATCACGCCGACCTCGCCCCAGCCCTGAGGCCGGCGGGGTTGAGGTGAGCGGGCGGGGGGCCTAGGTCTCCCGCCATGAGACAGACCTTTGACGAAACCACCGATCCCTCGTTCGGCGAAAAGCACCTGCCGCTGGTGCGCGCCCGCATGGCCGCCCAGGGCCTGGACGGCTTTCTGGTCCCGCACGAGGACGAGCATCAGAACGAGTATCTGCCTGAGGCCAATGAGCGTCTGGCCTGGCTGAGCGGTTTCACCGGTTCGGCAGGCGCGGGCGCGGTGCTCAAGGATCGCGCGGCGGTGTTCGCCGACGGGCGCTACACCGTTCAGGTGAGGGCACAGGTCGACGCCAAACAGTTCGAGATCCTCGACCTGACCGACGGCGGCGTGGCGGCCTGGCTGGAAGGCGTGCCGGCCGGATCAGTCATCGGCTACGATCCGAAGCTGCACAGCCCCGACGCTTTGGCGGCGCTCGAAGCCGCTGCGGCCAAGGCCGGGGCGGAGTTGAAGTCGGTCGACAGCAACCCTCTGGATGAAGCGTGGGAAGGACGGCCTGAACAGCCCAGCACGCCCGTCGTCCCGCACGAGGACCGCTATTCCGGCGAAAGCAGCGCGGACAAGCGCGCGCGGATCGGTCGGAGCCTCAAGGACAAGGGTGCGGACGTGGCGGTGCTGACCGCGCCGTCCTCGATCGCGTGGCTGTTCAACATCCGCGGCGGCGATGTGATCCGCACGCCGCTGCCGCTGGCGCAGGCCCTGGTGCGCGCCGATGGAACGGCGCAGCTGTTCATCGATCCGCGCAAGGTGACGAACGAACTGCCGGGCTGGCTGGGCGAGGCGGTGACGATTGAGACGTCAGACGCCTTCGCGCCGGCGCTCGAGCGTCTTTCCGGCCGGCGCGTGCTGGTCGATCCGGCCGTCTCCTCGGCCTGGGTGTTCGACCGGCTGCAGGCCGGCGGCGCCAAGGTCATCCGCGCCATCGACCCTTGCGCCATCCCACGCGCCGCCAAGAACCCCGTTGAGATCGAGGGCAGCCGCCAGGCGCACATCCGCGACGGCGCGGCCCTGACGCGCTTCCTGCACTGGGTCGATACGACCGCCCAGCAGACCCTGCCGGACGAACGCGAGATCGCCGAGACGCTTGAGCGTTTCCGCGAGGAGACCGGTGCGCTCAAGGACCTCAGCTTCGACACCATCGCCGGGTCGGGCCCCAACGGCGCCCTGCCGCACTACAAGCCCGTCAGCCGCACCATCCGGCGGATGGAGAAGGGCTCGCTGCTGCTGGTGGACGGCGGCGGCCAGTATCTGGACGGCACCACCGACGTGACGCGCACCATGGCGGTCGGTGAGCCGAGCGCGGATCAGAGGCGCATGTACACCCTGGTCCTGAAGGGCCACATCGCCATGGCCGTGGTGCGTTTCCCCGCCGGGACCACGGGGCATCAGTTGGACGCCCTGGCGCGCCTGCCGTTGTGGATGCAGGGCTTCGACTACGACCACGGCACCGGGCACGGCGTCGGCAGCTATCTTGGCGTGCACGAAGGGCCGCAGCGCATCGCCAAGGCGCCCAACAGCCAGCCGCTGCTGACCGGCATGATCCTGTCCAACGAGCCCGGCTACTACCGCGAAGGTCACTGGGGCATCCGCATCGAGACCCTGCAGGTCGTGACGCCGCCCGAAGCCATCGCCGGCGGCGAGCGGCCGATGCATGGCTTCGAGCAGCTGACGCTGGCGCCGTTCGACCGCCGCCTGATCGACGTCGATCTGCTGACGGCCGACGAGCGCGCCTATGTCGACGCCTATCACGCCGAGGTTCAGGCCAAGGTCGGACCGTTGCTGGATAGCGAGGTCGGCGACTGGCTCAAGACGCAGACGACGCCGCTCTGAGCTGGAAACGAAGGCCTACAGGCGCCTGAACGCCTCGCCCTCGGCGTCGAACAGATGGGCGCGGGCGGCGGGCACGATCAGGTTCAGCGCGTCGCCCGTCGTCGGCCGCACGTCGCCCGACATCTGGACGGTCAGGGTGTCCTCCACGTCGGGGTGGCGAACATAGGCGTAGGTGGCGTTGCCCAGGGTTTCGACGAAGGCTGCGGTGGTGGCGATCCGGCCGTCGTCGCCTTCAAGCGCCAAATGTTCGGGACGGATGCCCAGCGTGACCGGGTCGCCCGCCGTGGCCCGAGAAGCGTCGACATCGGCGCGCAGGGTCTCGCCGGCCGGGGTGCGCACCACGGCGCCCGTCGCCGAGGCCTCGATCACTACGGCCGGGATCAGGTTCATCTTCGGACTGCCGATGAATTCGGCCACGAACAGGTTGCGGGGGTGCTCGTAGAGCTCCATCGGCGCGCCCACCTGTTCTATACGCCCGGCCGACAGCACCACGATACGGTCGGCCAGCGTCATGGCCTCGACCTGGTCGTGGGTGACGTAGATCATGGTGGTCTGCAGCCGCTGATGCAGGCTGGCGAACTCGTAGCGCATGCGCACGCGCAGCGCCGCGTCCAAGTTCGACAGCGGCTCGTCGAACAGGAAGACCTGCGGTTCGCGCACGATGGCGCGGCCGATGGCGACGCGCTGGCGCTGGCCGCCAGACAGGGCCTTGGGCTTGCGGTCCAGATAGTCGGTGATGTTCAGGGTCTCGGCCGCGGCGTTCACGCGCCGGTCGATCTCGGCCTTGTCGGTCTTGGCCAGCTTCAGGCCAAAGGCCATGTTCTCGCGCACGCTCATGTGCGGATACAGCGCGTAGGACTGGAAGACCATGGCGATGCCCCGGTCGGACGGCGACAGGTCGTTGACGCGTCGTCCGCCGATCTCGATGTCGCCATCGGTGGCTTCTTCCAGGCCGGCGATGGTGCGCAGCAGGGTGGACTTGCCGCAGCCCGAAGGGCCGACGAACACCACGAACTCGCCGTCGGCGATGGACAGATCGACGCCCTTCAGCACCTCGACGGCGCCAAAGCTTTTCCGCACGCCGGTCAGCCGGACCTCAGCCATATGGACTTTCCTACCCAGAATTTTCTTGAGGCGCACCGTAACCGGTTACATGGCGGGATCAACGGGGGAAGGGCTGTCGCCTTGCGCACCTGCCCGCCGGCTGAGGTCGTGTGCTTCGAGCGCCGGGCGCGTCGCGCATCGACCGCCGCTGCGCACGCGCCCTTGCTCGCGGTCGGTCGAGCCGCCTAGACTGGGGGCGAACAGGCCGATTGAGAGCGGGGGTCAGTTGATTTCATTGGCAGGCATGGCCGTCGGCGTGGTCGCCGGGCTGGCGGCGCAGCAAAGCCCGCCGATCTACAATCCGGGCGCGCCTGGGGCGCCCGCACGCGCCATCAGCGCAAGCGAAGCGCAACGCATGATGCGCACGCGCGTGACCGCCGAGGACGTGCGGTTCATGCAGCACATGATCGTGCACCATGCTCAAGCGGTCGAGATGGTCGAATTGCTCAAGACGCGGGGCGCCGATCCGGCCGTCCGGCGTCTGGGCGAACGGATCGCTCTAAGCCAGGAAGCGGAAATGGAGTTGATGCGCGACTGGCTGACCAGCCAGAACCAGCCCATCGAAGCCCACGACCTGCACGGGGGTCACGGAGGACACGCCGGCCACGACGCGCACGCGCACCATGGCGCCCATGCGGGACACGCCATGACGGATCCCATGGACATGCCGCTGATGCCCGGGATGCTGTCGCCGCGCCAGATGGCGGCGCTGGCGGCCGCCGAGGGGGCCGGATTCGACCGCCTGTTCCTTGAGGGCATGATCCAGCACCATCAGGGCGCGCTGGACATGGTCGACGAACTCATGGCCCACCCGGATTCGGCCGAGGAGCCCATGTTGTCGGGCTTCGCCGCCTCGGTCACGGCCGATCAGTCCGCCGAGATACTGCGCATGCAGTCGCTATTGTCCGAACTTCAGAACTAAAGCTCGAGGAAACACCATGACTGTCCGCCGCCTTCTGTTGTCCACCGTCGCGGCCGTCAGCATGGCTGTCGCCGCGCCCGCCCTAGCGCAGCAGGGCCCGCAGCCACCGCAGCCCCAGGCCCAGCCGCGCGCTTTCGAGCCCGACGCCCGCTCGACCCTGACGCCCGGCCTGCAGGATGCCGGGCAGGCGGCATGGAATCTGAGCCTGGTCAGCCACACGCCGCCGGCGCCCGGCTTCACCGCGCCGCCTGCGCCGCCGGCGGTCGAGGGCCAGACGGCGCCGCGCGTCAGCCCGCTGGCCTTCGCCAACACCGACCTGGCCTATTCGAACGGCAAGGTCTTCATGGGCAGCTTCCACGGCTTCAACGCCTATGACGTGACCGGCGAGACGCCGCAGCTGGTGCTCTCCGTGGTCTGCCCCGGCGGCCAGGGCGACGTCTCGATCCACGGGAACCTGCTGTTCATGTCGGTGGAGGAGAACCGCGGCCGGCTGGATTGCGGCGTGACCCCGCCCGAGGGCGCGGTCAGCGCCGACCGCTTCCGCGGCGTGCGAATCTTCGACATCAGCGACCTGAACGCCCCGCGTCAGATCGCGGCGGTTCAGACCTGCCGCGGGTCGCACACCCACACCCTGCTGCCGCACGCGACCGACCCGAATGTGCTGTACATCTACAACTCCGGCACCGCCGGGGTTCGCCAAGGCGACGAGCTCAACATTTGCTCCGACGGCCAGCCCGAAGACAACGCCGAGACCGCGCTGTACTCCATCGACATCATCAAGGTGCCGTTGAACGCGCCGCAGGACGCCGCCATCGTCAACCGTCCGCGCATCTTCGCCGATCGCGAGACCGGAGCCGTCGCCGGCCTGTGGCGCGGCGGCCGTGCGGGCGTGGCCAGCCAGCGCACCTCGCAGACCAATCACTGTCACGACATCACCGTCTATCCGGAACTGAACCTGGCGGCGGGCGCCTGCAGCGGCAACGGCATTCTGCTGGACATCACCGACCGCGAGAATCCGACGCGCATCTCGGACCTGTTCGATCCGGACATGGCCTACTGGCACTCCGCAACCTTCAACAACGCCGGCGACCGCATCGTGTTCACCGACGAGTGGGGCGGCGGCACCTCGGCGCGATGCCGGGCCGAGGACCCCACCACCTGGGGCGCCAACCTGATCGCCGACGTGAAGGACGGTAAGCTCGAAGGCCGGAACTTCTTCAAGATTCCGACCGTGCAGGGCGCGACCGAGAATTGCGTGGCGCACAACGGATCGATCATTCCGGTGCCCGGCCGCGACCTGATGGTCCAGGCCTGGTACCAGGGCGGCGTGTCGATCATGGACTTCACCGACCCGAACAAGCCGATGGAGATCGCCTATTTCGACCGCGGTCCGATCGATGCGGAGCGGCTTTCGATCGGCGGCCCCTGGTCGACCTACTGGATGAACGGCCGCATCTACTCCAGCGGCATTCAGCGCGGGCTGGACGTGATCAAGCTGGAGCCGAGCGAATTCCTGTCGGCCGCCGAGATCGCGGCCGCCGAGGCGGTGCGCGAGGAAGTCATCAATCCGCAGACCCAGACGCGCGTCACCTGGGCCGATACGCCTCAGGTCGCACAGGCCTATCTGGATCAGCTTGGCCGGGGCGAGGGCGTGGACGCCGCCTTGCTGGGCGAGGCGCGCGCCGAAGTCGAACGCTGGACGAGCGGCCGCGTCGACCGGCGCCGCCTGCGCGCCGTCGCCGGCCGGCTGGAGACAGCCTCTCAGGCCGAAGGCGCGGATGCTCTGAACGCGCGGCGCATGAAGGCGCTGGCCGATCTGCTGGGTCGCGCCGCCGCCTGATCGATCGACGGTCGCCGCATAGTGAAAAGGCCCGGGTTCGCCCGGGCCTTTTTTTTCGGATCAGCTGCGCGCCAGGCGCAGGAATTCCTCACGAGTCCGAGGATCGTCGCGCACCACGCCGATCAGGTGGCTGGTCGAAAGGCTGGCGCCGGGGACATTGACGCCGCGCAGCGTCATGCAGCTGTGCTCGGCCTCGATGACCACGCCCACGCCATGCGGCCGCAGGACTTCATGAATGGCCTTAGCGATCTCGGAGGTCATCTTCTCCTGGATCTGAAGGCGCCGCCCATAGCCCTGGACCACGCGCGCCAGCTTGGAAATGCCCACCACCCGGTCGGTCGGCAGATAACCGACGTGGGCGCGTCCCACGACGGGCAGCATGTGGTGTTCGCAGAAGCTGACGAAGCGGATGTCCTTCAGCACAACCAGCTCGTCGTAGCCGCCGACCTCCTCGAAGGTTTTTTCCAGGTACTCGCGCGGGTCGCTTTCATAGCCCTGGAACAGCTCGCGATAGGATTTGGCCACGCGCTTGGGGGTTTCCAGAAGGCCCTCTCGGTCTGGATCGTCCCCGGCCCAGCGGATCAGCGTGCGAACGGCGGCCTCGGCGTCGGCCTGTGAGATGTCGTTGTGATCGTGGCTCATGGCTTTCCACATAGCGAGGACGGCCGCGCTTGTGGAGTGTGGCGTTTCCTAACCCGTCGTTAACCACGCTCCCGGCAGTTTCTGCCCAGTTCTTCGGAGTGATTCATGAGCGGCGCGGAAGTTCTGGACATCGGTCGCGACGCCCTGTGGCTGACGATCCAGCTGTGCCTGCCGGTGCTGGTGGTGGGCCTGGTCGTGGGCGTCGGCATCGGCCTGTTCCAGGCCCTGACGCAGATTCAAGAGCAGACGATGATCTTCGCGCCCAAGATCATCGCCATCTTCGTCTCGCTCTTGCTGTTTCTGCCGCTGATGGGGGCGCTGCTGGGCGGCTTCATGCAGGAAATCGCCCAGCGCATCGCGGGCATGTAGCACCGATGGACCCCTACGCCACGGCCGATCAGGTCTGGGCCGGGGCCCTGATCTTCGCACGCATCGGCGCGATCCTGATGCTGATCCCCGGCATCGGCGAGAGTTATGTGACGCCGCGCATCCGCCTGTCGCTGGCGCTGGTGGTCAGCCTGGCCTTGTGGCCGGTGGTGGCGGGCGCCCTGCCGGCGCTTCCGGCGACGATCGGCGGCATGGTCGGCTGGATCATCCGCGAGGTGATCGTCGGCCTGATGATCGGCGCCCTGCTGCGGATGTTCATGGCGGCCATGGCGACGGCCGGCGAGATCGTCTCGCTGCAGACCACGCTCGGTTTCGCCCAGACGGCCAACCCGCTTCAGGCCCAGCCCAGCACGACGCTGGGGGCGTTTCTGACTCTGTTGGGCGTGACGCTGGTCTTCGCCACGGATACCCATCACCTGTTCATCGCCGGACTGGTGGGATCCTATGAGCTGGTCGCGCCGGCCCGGCCGCTGATGATGCCCGACTTCGCCACCATGGCGGTGCGCACCATGGGCGACAGCTTTGCGCTGGGCGTTCAACTGGCCGCGCCGGTCCTGGTCTTCGCCCTGATCTTCAACCTGGCCTCGGGACTGGTGGCGCGTGTCATGCCTCAGTTTCAGGTCTTCTTCGCCGCCGCGCCGCTGTCGATCCTGCTGGGCCTGTCGATCTTCGCCTTGAGCCTGGGCGTTGTCGGCACGGTCTTCATCGATCGCTATCGGGCGTTGGCGAGGGTCTTCGTGGGGGGCGCCGGTGGCTGAAGACGTCGATCCCGAGTCCAAAACAGAAGACGCGACCCCGCGAAAACTTCAGGAGGCGCGCAAGAAGGGCGATGTCGCCAAGTCGCCGGATGTCGCCCAGACCCTGTCGCTGGCGGGCGCCGCGGCGGTTCTGCTGACCAGCGGCGGCTGGTTCGCCAACCGCATCGCCCAGGATCTGCTGCCCTTCATCGCCCAGCCGCACGCCATGGTCGGCGGGATAGAGGCCGGGGCGGGGATGGAGATCGGCATGCATGCCCTATGGGCGGTGGCGCCCTTCATGGCGGCGGTCATGTTCGCGGTGATTTTGGGTGGGGCGGGGGGCAACCTGGCTCAGTCAGGCGGCTTCATCTTCACCGGCGAAAAGGTCAAGCCCAAGCTGTCTAACCTTAGCCTGATCAAAGGCTTCAAGCGCATCTTCGGCCCGGATGGGATCGTTCAATTCATCAAGACCCTGATCAAGCTGGTCGCCGTCTGCGCGGTCTGCTGGTGGGTGCTGAAACCGCATGCGCGCGAGTTGGAGAACCTGGCCGGCATGGTCCCGGCCGCCGTCCTGCCGCTGGCGCGCGACCTGTCGTTCGCCCTGATCGGCGCGGTGCTGGTGTTTCTGGCCCTGACGTCAGGCGCGGATTATCTGTGGCAGCGGCACCGCTTCGCCAAGCGGATGCGCATGGCCAAGCACGAGGTCAAGGAGGACTTCAAACAGTCCGAGGGCGATCCGCACGTCAAGGCCAAGCTGCGCCAGATCCGCAATCAGCGCAGCCGCCAGCGCATGATGCAGGCCGTGCCGACCGCCACGGTCATCGTCACCAACCCGACCCACTTTTCCGTGGCCCTGCGCTACGAACCGGACAAGGGCGACGGCGCGCCGATCTGCGTGGCCAAGGGCGTCGACGCGGTCGCCTTGCGCATCCGCGAGGTGGCCAGGGAGCACGAGGTGCCGATCGTCGAGAACGTGCCGCTGGCGCGTGCGCTCTACGCCGCCGTCGATGTCGACGAGGTCATTCCACGCCAACATTTCGAAGCCGCCGCCAAGGTGATCGGCTTCGTCATGCAGAAGCGCAGGCGCGGCGCTTAGGCCGGTTTTTCTTCCAGACGCTTGTCCAGATAGGCGCCCACGCGGCGTTCGACGGCCGGGACGTGGTCCTGCCAGAAGTGGCTGGCGCCTTCCTCCAGCTCATAGTCGATGACGATGCCCTTCTGGGTGCGCAGCTTGTTGACCACGCGCTCGACGTCGACCGGCGGCACCACGGTGTCGGCCGTGCCGTGCAGGAACAGGCCCGAGGCCGGGCAGGGGGCCAGGAAGCTGAAGTCGTAGATGTTGGACGGCGGCGAAACCGAGATGAAGCCATCCGTCTCGGGCCGGCGCATCAAGAGCTGCATGCCGATGTAGGCGCCGAACTGATAACCGGCGACCCAGGTCTGGGTGGCGGCCGGGTTGGACGACTGCAGCCAGTCCAGGGCCGTCGCCGCGTCGGCCAGCTCGCCGATGCCGCTGTCGAACTCGCCCTGGGACTTGCCCACGCCGCGCGAGTTGTAGCGCAGGGTGGCGAAGCCGCGCTGCTGGAACAGCTGGTGCAGCGTCACCGTCACCGGATTGTTCATGTGCCCGCCCGCCTTTGGGTGCGGATGCAGGATCAGGGCAATGGGGGCGTTGTCGCGCTTGCCGGGCGAATAGCGGCCTTCGATGCGGCCCGCGGCGCCGGGCAGGATGACTTCAGGCATGTGACCCTGTCTTCAACTGTCGTTTCGCAGCTGCGTAATACTTGACCACGCCGGTAGGACTTTCTAAGTCCAGTCGGCGCGCCGCAGCCTTTCGGAAGGCGCGGGTTCTAGCACATGAGCCCCGAAAAGCGCGCGATTTTTGAGGGCGAGCGATGCGACTGTCGACGAAGGGACGATACGCCGTGATGGCGATGGCCGATCTGGCGCGCAATGGGCGCGACCGGGCGGTGTCCCTCGCCGAGATCGCGGCGCGTCAGGAAATCTCGCTCAGCTATCTGGAGCAGCTGTTCGCGCGGCTGCGCAAGGGCGCGCTGGTCAAGAGCGTGCGCGGTCCCGGCGGCGGCTACCGGCTGGCGCGCGAGGCGCAGGACACCATGATCGCCGACATCGTTCTGGCCGTCGACGAGCCGATCCGTGCGACGCGCTGCGTCGGCGCCGGCTCGCCGCGCGGCTGCATGATCAAGGGCGAGCGCTGCATCACCCACCATCTGTGGGAAGACCTGGGCGCCGAAATTCACGCCTATCTGGCCAGCGTCAGCCTTGAGGACGTGGTCGAGAACCGCACGCGTCAGCGGCGTCAGCCCGCGAGCGCGGGTCTGGAGGCGGCGGCGTGAGCGTCTATCTGGACTACAACGCCTCGGGCCTGGTTCGTCCTGAAGTTCAGGACATCATGGCCAAGGCTCTGGCGGACAACGGCAATCCGTCGGCGGTGCACGCCGCCGGCCGGCGCGCGCGGGCTCGGATCGAGACGGCGCGGGCCCAGGTCGCCGGCCTGGTCGGCGCCGACGCCACGGCGGTGATCTTCTCGTCCGGCGGCACCGAATCCAACGCCCAGGCCGTGGTCAGCGCCATTCGCGGCGGCTGCGACCGCGTCATCGTGTCGGCGACCGAACATCCCTGCGTGGCCGAGGCGGCCGCCGTTTCGGGCGTGGCTGTCGAAGTGCTGCCAGTCGACGCCGACGGCGTGGTCGATCTGGAGTGGCTGAAGACGGCGCTGGCCAGGCCGGGCCGGGCCCTGGTCGCCATCCACCACGCGAACAACGAGAGCGGCGTGATCCAGCCGATCGCCGAGGCGGCAGCCCTGGTGCGCGCCGCCGACGGCTGGCTGCACGTCGACGCCATCCAGTCGGCGGGCAAGATCGAAGTCAACATGGCGGCGCTGGACGCCGACACCGTGACCCTGTCGGCGCACAAGCTGGGCGGACCCCAGGGCGTCGGCGCGCTTGTGCTGAAGCCCGGCCGCGAGGCGGTGCGCATCCTGCACGGCGCCGGTCAGGAGCGGGGCTATCGCGCCGGCACCGAGAATGTGCCCGGCTTGGCCGGCTTTGGCGCGGCGGCGGACTGCGCCGTCCGGGACCTGCCGCTGGCTGAAGCGCATCAGGCCTGGCGCGACGCGGCCCAGGCGCGCGTGAAGGCGGCCGGCGCGACCATCGTCGGCGATGCGTCGCCGCGCCTGCCCAACACTCTGTTCCTGGCCGTCGAAGGTTGGGACAGCCCGCAGCAACTCATCACCCTGGACCTGTCCGGCGTCATGATCTCGGCCGGCAGCGCCTGTTCGTCGGGCAAGACCAAGCCGTCCAAGACCCTGGTCGCCATGGGGCTGGACCGCCTGGCCACGGGCGCTGTGCGCGTCTCGGGCGGCTGGGGCACGGTCGAGGCCGACTGGGCGCGGTTCGCCGACGCCTGGATCGCCGCCTGGGAGAAACACAAGACGCGCGCCGCCGAGCGCATGAAGGAAGTCGCCTGATGGCCGCCGTCAAGGAAACCGTCGACGCCGTCGCCGCGCTGGAGAAGTACGCCCACGGCTTCACCTCCGACATCGAGACGGAATATGCGCCCAAGGGGCTGAACGCCGACATCGTGCGCTTCATCTCCGAGAAGAAGGGCGAGCCGGAATGGATGCTGAAATGGCGCCTGGCCGCCTATGAGCGCTGGCTGGCGATGGAGGAGCCGACCTGGGCGGCGGTGAAATACGAGCCCGTCGACTATCAGGATCTGTTCTACTACGCCGCGCCCAAGCAGAAGGTCGCGCCCAAGAGCCTGGACGAGGTCGATCCCGAGCTTCTGGCCGTCTACGCCAAGCTGGGCATCCCGCTGAAGGAGCAGGAAGTCCTGGCCGGCGTCGAGGGTGCGCCGCGCGTGGCTGTGGACGCCGTGTTCGACAGCGTCAGCGTGGTCACCACCTTCAAGAAGGAGCTGGAGAAGGCCGGCGTGATCTTCATGCCGATATCCGAAGCCCTGCGCGAACACCCCGAACTGGTGCGCCAGTATCTGGGCTCGGTGGTGCCGGTGTCGGACAACTATTTCGCGGCGCTGAACAGCGCGGTCTTTTCGGACGGGTCGTTCGTCTACATCCCGCCGGGCGTGCGCTGCCCGATGGAGCTGTCGACCTATTTCCGCATCAATGCGAGCCAGACGGGCCAGTTCGAACGCACCCTGATCATCGCCGATAAGGGCTCTTACGTTTCCTATCTGGAGGGCTGCACGGCGCCGATGCGCGACGAGAACCAGCTGCACGCGGCGGTCGTGGAGATCGTGGCGCTGGACGACGCCGAGGTGAAATACTCGACCGTCCAGAACTGGTACCCCGGCGACGCCGAGGGCAAGGGCGGCATCTACAACTTCGTCACCAAGCGCGCCGACTGCCGCGGCGATCGGTCCAAGGTGTCGTGGACCCAGGTCGAAACGGGTTCGGCCGTGACCTGGAAATACCCGTCCTGCCTGCTGAAGGGCGAGGACAGCTCTGGCGAGTTCTATTCGATCGCCATCACCAACGGGCATCAGCAGGCCGACACGGGCACCAAGATGGTGCATCTGGGCAAGAACTCGAAGTCGAGGATCATCGCCAAGGCGGTGTCGGCGGGGAAGTCGGACTCGACCTATCGCGGCCTGGTCTCGGTTCACCCCAAGGCGACGGGCGTGCGCAACTTCACCCAGTGCGACAGCCTGCTGATCGGCAAGGAGTGCGGTTCTCACACCATCCCCTACATCGAGGCCCGCAACGGCTCGGCCCAGCTGGAGCACGAGGCGACGACGACGCGGCTGAGCGACGATCAGCTGTTCTACGCGCAACAGCGGGGTCTGTTGCAGGAAGAGGCCGTGGCCCTGCTGGTCAACGGCTTCGTCCGCGACGTGATGCAGAAGCTGCCGATGGAGTTCGCGGTCGAGGCACAGAAGCTGGTGGCGATTAGCCTTGAAGGGAGCGTGGGGTGACTGCAACGATCTCGACTCTTCGTCGACAAATGGCCGATCTCGTCGACGGTTCGACAGACTTCCGCGGAGTTGAGGTCTCGATTGTGGACGGTGAAGTTTTCATCCAGGGCAACCCCACAGAGCTCCTGTCCTTGGCGGAAAGATGTCTGCGGGTAGCGGAGGCAAGCGATCCTGCGGCTCACGCCCACATTGATGACTTCACCGATTTGCCAACCGGGTTTGTCCCTCTGACCATCATTCGTAAGGCATGACTATTTGATGCTCTCCATCTCCAACCTTCACGTCTCCGTTGGCGACAAGCCGATCCTCAAGGGGCTGACGCTCGATGTTCCGGCGGGCGAGGTGCACGCCGTCATGGGGCCGAATGGGGCGGGCAAGTCTACGCTGGGCTATGCTCTGTCGGGACGGCCAGGCTACGAGGCGACGGATGGCGCCGTGACCTGGCGCGGCGAAAATCTGCTGGACCTGGAGCCCGCCGAGCGCGCGGCCAAGGGCGTCTTCCTGTCGTTCCAGTATCCGATCGAGATCCCTGGCGTGCCGGCCCTGACCTTCGTGCGCACGGCGCTGAATGCGCAGAAGCGTGCGCGGGGCGAGGAGGAAGTGTCGGCCCCCGCCTTCCTGAAGATGGTCAAGGCGGCGTCGCAGGCGCTGAAGATGGACTTCGACATGCTGAAGCGGCCGTTGAACGTCGGCTTCTCGGGCGGCGAGAAGAAGCGGATGGAGATCCTGCAGATGGCGCTGCTGGAGCCGTCGCTGCTGATCCTGGACGAAACCGATTCCGGTCTCGACATCGACGCTCTGCGCATCGTCGCCGAAGGGGTGAACGCCCTGCGCGGGCCCGAGCGCTCCATGCTGGTGATCACCCATTATCAGCGCCTGCTGGACTACATCAAACCCGACAAGGTCCATGTGCTGGCCAACGGCCGTATCGTCGCCTCGGGCGGGCCCGAGCTGGCGCTGGAGCTGGAGGCGGAGGGCTACGACAAATTCCTTCCGGCGGCGGCATGAGCCTGGCCGTTCAGATCGATCTGAAGGACGCGTCCAGCTTCCCGTCGCGTCGGGTCGAGACGTGGAAATACAGCGACCTGCGGCGCTATCTTCGCGACGCGCCTCAGCCGTCGGGAACAGCGGTTGTGGATCGGCCGGGACCGTTCGACGCGCTTGGCGGCGAGGCGATCGTGCTGGCCAATGGGCGGCCGGTCGGCGCGACCGACTTCATCGCCTCGGGCCGGCAGACGCTGCGGCTGCGCTATATCTCCGACGCCGACGGGACCGGCCACACGGCCTCGGCGCGGATTTCGGCGCGCGAAGGCGCCCAACTGCTGATCCTGGAAAGCCACGAGGGACGGGGCGGGGCCTATGTCGCCCACAACCGGCTGGACATCGACGTCGCGCCCGGCGCCGAGGTGACGCGGCTTGTGCTGGTCGAAGAGCCTGAACAGGCGATCTCTGTCATGAACGCCGACGTGCGCCTGGCGCCCGGCGGCCGCTATCGCCAGACCGTGGTCGCGACCGGCGCAAAGCTTCAACGGATCGAGACCCAGGTGCTGCACGGCGGCCAGGGCGCCGACGCCCGCATCGACGGCCTGTATGTGCTGGACGGCGCGCGCCAGACCGACCTGACCAGCGTGGTCGACCACGCCAAGCCGGACGGGACCACCAGCCAGCTGATCAAGGGCGCGGCCCGCAGCGACGGCGCGCGCGGGGTCTTCCAGGGCAAGATCGTCGTGCGTCGCGGGGCCGACGGCACGGATGCGCGCATGGGCCACCATGCCCTGATCGCCTCGGACCGCGCCGAGATCGACGCCAAGCCCGAGCTGATCATCTACGCCGACGACGTGCAGTGCGCGCACGGCAATACGATCGGCACGCTGGATGAGCAGGCTCTGTTCTACATACAGCAGCGTGGTCTGTCGGCCGATGAGGCGCGGGCGCTGTTGACCCAGGCCTTCCTGATCGAGGTGGTCGATCGGATCGAGGCCGAGGACGCCAGAGAGGTGGTGCGCGAATGGCTGACGGCGCGACTTTGACCGCGCGTCCCGCGCTGGATGTCCAGGGCCTGCGCGCCCAGTTCCCGATCCTGTCGCGGCAGGTGAACGGACGGCCGCTGGTCTATCTGGACAACGCCGCCTCGGCGCAGAAGCCGCGGGCGGTGATCGACAGGCTGGTTCAGGTGATGGAGCACGGCTACGCCAATGTTCACCGGGGCCTGCATACCCTGTCGAACGAGGCGACCGAGGCGTATGAGGCGGCGCGCGAGACGGTCGCGCGGTTCCTGAACGCGCCGTCGGCGGAGAATATCGTCTGGACCAAGGGCGGGACCGAGGCGATCAATCTGGTCGCCGCCGGGATCGGCCAGTCCATCCAGCCGGGCGACGAGATCATCGTCAGCGAGATGGAGCATCACTCCAACATCGTGCCCTGGCACATGCTGCGGGAACGGCATGGGGCGGTGCTGAAATGGGCGCCGATCAGGGACGACGGTTCGCTGGACATGGCCGCCTATGCCGACCTGCTGGGGCCGAAGACCAGGGTCGTGGCCGTCACCCACATGTCGAACGTGCTGGGGACCATCAATCCGATCGCCGAGATCACGCGACTGGCCCACGCGGCCGGGGCGCGGGTGCTGATCGACGGCTGCCAGGGGGCGGTGCACGCGGCGCCCGACGTCCAAGCCATCGGCTGCGACTACTATGTCCTGACGGGCCACAAGCTGTACGGCCCGACCGGCATCGGCGTGCTGTACGGCACGGCCGAGGCGCTGGAGAGCCTGCCGCCGTATGAGGGCGGGGGCGAGATGATCGAGACGGTCGAGAAGGACCGGATCACCTACGCCAAGCCGCCGCACCGGTTCGAGGCGGGGACGCCGCCGATCATCGAGGCCATCGGCCTGGGCGCGGCGCTGGACTGGCTGTCCGCCCTTGATCGCGATGCGGTCGCCGCGCACGAGGCGGCTCTGTACGCCCGCGCGCGCGCCGCCGTGGCCGAAATCGACGGTTTGCGAGTGCTGGGCGAGGCGCCCGGCAAGGGCGCGATCCTGACCTTCGACGTTCAGGGCGCCCACGCCCATGATCTGGCCCAGGTGATGGACCGCTATGGCGTGGCCGTGCGGGCCGGCCTGCATTGCTGCGAGCCCCTGGCGGCGCGTCTGGGCGTGACCTCGAGCACGCGGGCCAGCTTCGCCCTATATAATACTGCGGAGGAGGTCGACGCCTTCGCCGATGCGCTGATCCGGGCGCGGAAGTTCTTTGTGTAAGCCATGGAAGACACGAACATCACCACCAGCGCCGACTTCGCCCAGAGCTGGGATGAACCGCAGAAAAGCGCCCTGTCCCAGGCTGAGCTGGACCGGCTGACCGACGACCTGGTCACGGCCTTGAAGACGGTGTTCGACCCGGAAATCCCGGTCGACATCTATGAGCTCGGCCTGATCTACAAGGTCGATGTGAACGACGACAAGGACGTGCTGGTCGAGATGACCCTGACGGCCCCCGGCTGCCCGGTGGCCGGCGAAATGCCGGGCTGGGTCGAGGATGCGGTGATGAAGGTCGAAGGGGTGAAATCCGCCCGCGCCAATCTGGTGTTCGACCCCCCGTGGGATCCGTCAAAGATGAGCGACGAGGCCAAGCTGGCCTTGAACATGTTCTAGGGAGCGGCTCCATGACCGACCTGCAGACCGCCCCGAGACCGCGCCGCCCCCGGCCCAAGGCCGTGACGCTGACGGACGCCGCCGCCGCCCGCATCCGCGAGATCGTGGACGCCGCCGGCCGGCCGGTGGCGGGCCTGCGTGTGGGCGTCAAGAACGGCGGCTGCGCGGGACAGGAATACACCTTCGCCCTCGCCGACAGCGCCGAGCCGCTGGACGAGGTGGTCGAGGACAAGGGCGCGACCGTGCTGATCGAGCCGAAGTCGATCCTGTTCCTGATCGGGTCGGAAATCGACTTCGAGACGACGCGGATGGCGTCCAAGTTCGTCTTCCGCAATCCGAACGAATCCGACGCCTGCGGCTGTGGCGAAAGCGTCACCATCATCCCGGCCTTGGCGGACGACTGACATGATCCGGCTGGAAGGGGTGACCCGGCGCTATCGCAGCGCCGCCGGCGAGCGGATCGCGCTGGACGGCGTGGACCTGGAGATCGCGCGCGGCGAGGTCTTCGGCGTGGTCGGTCGGTCGGGCGCGGGCAAGTCGACCCTGATCCGGGCCATCAACCGGCTGGAGACGCCCGACGCAGGCCGGGTGTTCGTCGACGATCAGGAGATCACGGCGCTGAACCCGGCCGAACTGCGCGCCGCGCGGCGGCGCATCGGCATGATCTTCCAGCATTTCAACCTGCTGAACTCCAAGACCATCTTCGACAACGTCGCCTTTCCGTTGCGCCTGGAAGGCCGGCCTGCGGCCGAGGTTACGGCGCGGGTGCACGAACTTCTGGAGCGGCTGGGCCTGGCCGAGCACGCCCGCAAGCATCCGGCCCAACTGTCCGGCGGGCAGAAGCAGCGGGTCGGCATCGCGCGCGCTCTGGCCTGCGGGCCCAGCGTGCTGCTGTGCGACGAGGCGACCAGCGCGCTCGACCCGGAGACGACCGACGACATCCTGACGCTGTTGGATCAGCTGAACCGCGAGCTGGGCCTGACCATCGTGCTGATCACCCACCAGATGGAGGTGGTGCGCCGCGTCTGCGATCAGGTGGCGGTTCTGAAGGACGGGCGGATCGTCGAACAGGGCCCGACCGCCGACGTCTTCCTGCATCCCAAACACCCCGTGACCCAGGCCATGCTGGCCGAGGGCGAGGAGGCGTTCGACGCCTCGGTGACGCCGCCCGGCGCGCGTCTGGCGCGGCTGACCTTCCGGGGCGCAGCCACCTATGAGCCCGAACTGAGCCGTGTCGCGCGCTCGACCGGCGTCGACTATTCGATCCTGTCGGGCCGCATCAGCCGCATCCGGGGCGAGCCCTACGGCCAGATGACCGTGGCCTTCACCGGCGGCGACGCCGCGGCCGCAGTGGCGCAGCTGACAGCGCGCGGCGTGGTGGTGGAGGCGGCCTGATGTTCGAAAACGTGCGCTGGGACGAGATCGGGCAGGCGACGCTGGACACCCTGCTGATGCTCGGCGGTTCGCTGGCGCTGACGGTGCTGTTGGGCCTGCCGCTGGGCGTGTTGCTGTATCTGTCGGGCAAGGGGCGGCTGGCGTCGAACCCGGCGCTGAACGCGGTGCTGTCCTTCGTGGTCAATGTGCTGCGGTCGGTGCCCTTCATCATCCTGCTGATCGTCATGCTGCCGCTGACCGTGCTTCTGGTCGGAACGTCGCTGGGCGTGGCCGGGGCCATTCCGCCGCTGGTGGTCGGGGCTGCGCCCTTCTATGCGCGCCTGGTCGAGACGGCGCTGCGCGAAGTGGACAAGGGCGTGGTCGAGGCGACGCAGGCCATGGGCGGATCGACCTTCCAGATCGTCACCCGCGCCCTGTTGCCCGAGGCCATGCCGGGCATCATCGCCGGCGCCACGGTCACGGCCATCGCCTTGGTCAGCTATACCGCCATGGCTGGCGTCGTCGGGGCCGGCGGCCTAGGCGACCTGGCCATCCGCTTCGGCTATCAGCGCTTCCAGACCGATGTGATGGTGGTCACCGTCGTGCTGTTGCTGGTGCTGGTTCAAATCCTTCAAATGGCCGGTGACCGCCTGGTCCAGGCCGTCTCTCACCGCTGATCGCTCCCCCGAAAGGCCTTCCCATGATCCGTCGTTCGCTGCTGATTTCCGCCGCCGCCGCCCTGATGCTCGCTGCCTGCGGCCAGGGCGATGAAGCCAAGGGCGGGGCCAATGCGCCGCTGCGCATCGGCGTGACGCCTGTTCCCCACGCTGAAATCCTGGAAGCGATCCGCCCGACGCTGGCGGCCGAGGGCGTGCCGATCGACGTGGTGGTTTTCAACGACTACGTCCAGCCGAATGTCCAACTGTCCGAAAGGCGGCTGGACGCCAACTACTTCCAGACCAAGCCCTATCTGGACGAGTTCAACCTGGCGCGCGGCACGGATCTGGTGACCGTCGCCGGCGTGCACGTCGAGCCGCTGGGTCTGTATTCACGCAAGCACGCCAACCTGGCCGCCGTGCCGGCGCGCGGGCTGGTGATCCTGCCGAATGATGCGTCGAACACCGGCCGCTCGCTGCTGCTGCTGCAAAGCGCTGGCCTGGTGCGGTTGCGCGACGCGACGAACCCGCTGCAGACGGTGCGCGACATCGTTGAGAATCCGAAGAACCTGACCTTCCGCGAGATCGAGGCCCCGGCCATCCCGCGCACCCTGTCGGAGGCCGACGTGGCGGTGATCAACACCAACTACGCCCTGGACGCTGGGCTGAAGCCGCGCACCGACGCCCTGGCGCTGGAAGGCGCCGACAGCCCGTACATCAACTATCTGGTCTCGCGCGCGGACAACGCTGAGGACCCGCGCGTCCAGGCCCTGGCCCGCGCCCTGCGCAGCCAGGCGGTCAAGGACTTCATCGCCGGCAAATACGAAGGCGCGGTGATCCCGGCGGCTTAAAGCCGCCGGTTCTCAAACGTCGAGATCCGCCACCGCGAAGCGGGCGTTGTCCTGGATGAACTGGTAGCGGGCCTCGGCCTTGCGGCCCATCAGGCGCTCGACCAGGTCCTCGATCTCGTCCTCGCTCTCGGGCACCGAGACGCGGGCGAGGGTGCGCTTCTTCGGATCCATGGTGGTCTCCTTGAGCTGGGAGGCCATCATCTCGCCCAGGCCCTTGAAGCGCCCGATCTCGACCTTCTTGCCCTTGAAGACGGTGGCCAGAAGCTCGTCGCGGTGGGCGTCGTCGCGGGCATACTCCGACAGCGGGCCGGCCGAGAGGCGATAGAGCGGGGGCAGGGCCATGAACAGGCGGCCCTGGCGGATGGTCTCGGGCATGGACCGGTAGAAGAAGGTGATGAGCAGCGCCGCGATGTGGGCGCCGTCCACGTCGGCGTCGGTCATGATGACAATGCGCTCATAGCGCAGGTCCTCGATGTTGAACCGGCTGCCGGGCTGCACGCCCAGGGCCAGGGCCAGGTCCGACAACTCGACATTGGCGCGCAGCTTGTCGGCCGTGGCCGAGGCGACGTTCAGGATCTTGCCGCGCAGGGGCAGGATGGCCTGGGTCGTCCGATCACGCGCCTGTTTGGCCGAGCCGCCGGCCGAATCGCCCTCGACGATGAACAGTTCGGTGCCTTCGGCCGATTGCCGCGAGCAGTCCGACAGCTTGCCGGGCAGGCGCAGCTTGCGGGTGGCGGCGGCGCGCTGGACCTCCTTGTCCTTGCGACGGCGCAGACGGTCCTCGGCCCGGTCGATGACGAAGCCGAGCAGGGCGTTGGCCTGTTTCGGGCTTTCGGTCAGCCAGTGATCGAAGGGATCGCGCATCAGCTGTTCGGTCAGGCGTTGACCTTCCGGCGACGACAGGCGGTCCTTGGTCTGCCCCTGGAACTCGGGATTGCGGATGAAGACCGAGATCAGGGCGCCGGCATTGGCGATGACGTCCTCGGCCGTGATCAGGCCGGCGCGCTTCTCGTTGATCAGTTCGCCATAGGCCTTGAGGCCTTTGACCAGGGCGGCGCGGAAGCCGGCCTCGTGGGTGCCGCCGTCGGGCGTCGGCACGGTGTTGCAGTAGGAGGAGACGAAGCTGTCGCTGTCGCCGAACCCGATCGGCGACCAGGTCACGGCCCATTCGACCGCGCCCGCCTCGCCCTTGCGCTCGACCCGTCCGGCGAAGGTCGGGGTGACCGTCTCCATCTCGCCAATGCGCTCGACCAGGGCGTCGGCCAGGCCGTTGGGGAAGTGGAAGGTGGCGGTCGCGGGCGTGGCGTCGGTGATCCGCTCCTCGGCGCAGGTCCAGCGGATTTCCACGCCCCGGAACAGATAGGCCTTGGAGCGCGCCATGCGGTACAGGCGCGCGGGCTTGAAGGCGGCCCCAACGCCGAAGATCTCCGCGTCCGGGTGGAAGCGGATCAGCGTCCCCTTCTTCTTGGAGGGCCCCACCTGCTGGATGGGGCCCAGCACGTGCCCGCGGCTGAAGGACTGCTTCCATTCGAAGCCGTCGCGCCACACGGTGACGTCCAACTGGTCCGACAGGGCGTTGACGACCGAGACGCCGACGCCGTGCAGGCCGCCGGAGGTCTCATAGGCCTTGCCCGAGAACTTGCCGCCCGAGTGCAGGACGGTCATCACGACCTCCAGCGCCGACTTTCCCGGATGCTTCGGGTGCGGATCGACGGGGATGCCGCGGCCGTCGTCGCGCACCGACAGGAAGCCGTCCGCGTCCAGATCGACCGTGATCAGCTTGGCGTGGCGGGCGACCGCCTCGTCCATGGCGTTGTCCAGCACCTCGGCGAACAGGTGATGCAGGGCCCGCTCGTCGGTGCCGCCGATGTACATGCCGGGGCGTTTGCGGACAGGCTCCAGCCCCTCCAGCACCTCGATCGACGAGGCGGAGTATCCGGTGGCCTGGGCCGTCGCGGGACTGGGGTGCGCCGTCAGCTCCGCCTTGGGTGCGGCCGGCGCGGGCAACGGGAGCAGCGACAGGGGCCGGCGCGAGCTTCGGCGGCAGCGTCAGGCTCCGGGCCTTTCGGCTCGGGAATGTCATCGAACAGGGAAGGAGCGGCGGAGTGAGCCATGGTCTCGATTGTGCGGCCGATTCGGGAGCCGGTGACGTAGGCCGCGCGCGGACGCGGGGCAAGCGCGGCGGCGGGAGCGCGCGCCGCTGTGGGTTCGCGCATTGTCGCCCGCGCCACGATCGCCAGAACCAGCGCCCAGGGCAGGTGCTGGTGGGTCAGGATCACGCTTTCCGACAGGCTCAGCAGAATGAAGACCGTCAGATAGGACAGGCTCCACCAGCCCTCACGCCGCGCCCTGATGCGGCAGGCGCACGATCAGGCAGAGGGCGGCGATGGCCAGGATGGCGCCGACCAGGAAGGCTCCCGGCCAGCCGACCTGGACCAGAAGATCGATCCAGCCGTTGTGGGCCGACGGCACGATCCACTGCGTTTCCTGACGCACGAAGGCGGCCGGCTCGCTGTGCGGCCCCCAGAAAGCGGCGTAACCGTAGCCCGTCAGCGGCCGCTCGGCGACGCGGCGCATCAGACTGGCCCAGATGTCGGTGCGGCCGGTCAGCGAAGGGTCCTTGCCCAAGGCCTCCAGGATCTCGCCGGATTCGGTCGAACCACAGCCAGGCGCCGAAGGCGACCGCCACCACGCCCAGCCACACGGCCACGACCGTCAGCGCGGGCCCTCCACGTTTGAGCACCCACAATCCGCCGACCAGGCCCACACCCAGCACCAGGCACAGCAGCGAGGTCTTGGACTGGGTGCCCAGGATCAGCAGTGTCGACAGGCCCAGGGTGGCGAACGGGATCAGCCGGCGCGGATCGCCAGCCGCCAGGCTGGCGGCGGCGGAGACGGCGGCGATCACCATGACCAGGCCCATCTGGTTTTTCTCGTACCAGAGCCCGCGCCATAGCCCCGCGTTGACGTCGCTGTGCACGCCGATCGACGGCATGGCGAAGATCATCACCAGACTGCCGATCCCCATCAGCAGTCCCGCATGCATCAGCAGGCGGGGCAGGGCGATGCCTCGAAAGGCGGCGCCCAGATAGACGGCGAAGACGCTGGTCATGGCCATGGCGATGGGTGCGCCGCTGGGTCACCTCGGCGAAGATCGACCAGTATTTCGAACTGAAGGCCAGCCCGACCAGCAGCAGAACCGCGATCCACGCCGGCCAGGCTCGGCACATATCCCGAAAGCGCACCAGCACCAGCGCCAGGGTGATCAGATAGATGGGCGGCCACACCAACCGCAGGATCGGCGCCTCGCCCTGGTCCGGCGCGAAGATTGGCCCCAGAACGGCGCCGGTCAGCATGACCACGACGAATCCGGCCGCCAGCTGTTCCCACCAGAGCGGATCCCCATCGAGCGCGGAGCTGCGGAAAGCGGCCATGGCGCCAGAGTTCACAATCGCGGTTAAGAATGCGTGCGCGCCGGCGTCAGGATCGGGCCCCGACCGAACGCTAGCGTGTCAGAAGACGGGCCGCGTCGGCCGCGAAATAGGTCAGCACCCCGGCGCAGCCCGCACGCTTGAAAGCCGACAGCGTCTCAAGGACCGCGCGGTCCTCGTCGAGCCAGCCCTGGGCGATGGAGGCCTTCATCATCGCGTACTCGCCGGACACCTGATAGGCGAACGTCGGCACGCGGAAAGTCTCGGACACGCGCCGGACGATGTCGAGATAAGGAAGGCCCGGCTTTACCATCACCGCGTCGGCGCCCTCTGCGATGTCCATGGCGACCTCGCGCAGGGCCTCGTCGGAGTTGGCGTAGTCCATCTGATAGGTCTTCTTGTCGCCTGCCAGCATCTTGGCCGAGCCCACCGCGTCGCGATACGGGCCGTAGAAGGCCGAGGCGTATTTGGCGGCGTAGGACAGGATCAGCGTGTCCTGGAAGCCGTTGGCCTCCAGCGCCTCGCGGATGGCCTGGACGCGGCCGTCCATCATGTCGGACGGGGCCACCACGTCCGCGCCGGCATGGGCGTGGATGAAGGCCTGTTCGGCCAGCCGATCCAGCGAGGCGTCATTGATCACGCGGCCATCCTCGACGATGCCGTCGTGGCCGTGGTCGGTGTAGCAGTCCAGCGCCACGTCGGTCATGACGCCGATCTCGGGGCGCGGCGTCCTTGATCGCCTTGATGCAGTCCGGGATCAGGCCGTCGGGGTCGGTCGCGCCGGTCCCGACCGCGTCCTTGATCGCGCCGTCGACGTTGGGGAACAGGGCGACCATCGGAATGCCCAGGTCGCGCGCCTCGACCGCCGCCTTGGCGGCTTCCTTGGGCGACAGGCGGAAGACGCCGGGCATGGAGGCGACGGCCTGTCGGTCGTCAGCGGCCGTCATGCACGATCAACGGCCAGACCAGATCGGCCGGGGTCAGCAGGGTCTCGGCGGTCAGGCGGCGCACCCAGGGGCTGGACCGCAGGCGGCGCGGGCGGGCGAGCGGGAAGGGCGCGGGGGCGAAAGGCGGCGTGGTCATGGCCGCTCCTTAACGCCCCGGGAGCCCGGATAGAAGGCCGTCAGCGGCGACGGGCCTTGATGGCCGACTCGATCGTCAGGGCGAACCAGATGGCGGCGATGATGATCAGCAGGCCGAGATCGCGATCGGGGAAGAACAGCGGAACCAGCGACATGATCATGGTCATGAGCGGGAACAGCCCCGCCCACACCAGGGTCGAGGGCGATCCCAGATGGATCATCGGCGGCCGTTGAAGGCCCATGCGCTTGGACAGGACGGCGTTCAGCGGCAGGAAGGCCAGGATGACCACGGCCGAGATGACGACATAGCGCAGCCACAGCCCCTCCGGCCCGTAGATCGACGCCGTCATGAGCACGAGGGTGAAGGGAAAGGCGGTGGCCAGCGCCAGCAGGAGGTTCGGTTCGACGCGGTTCAAGACTTCACTTTCACATAGCTGCCCGGCGCGGGCTCGATGGGCTTCATCGGACCCTTGGACGGATCGCGCGCCGCGATCCAGTCGCCCGAGCGTGAATGCAGCCATTCGCCCCAGTGGTTCCACCAACTGCCGGGATGCTCGGCCGCGCCGGCGCGCCACTCCTCAAGCGTTTCTGGCAGGGCGTCGTTGATCCAGTGCTGATACTTGTTTGCGGAGGGCGGATTGATGACCCCGGCGATATGGCCCGATCCCGCCAGGGTCAGGGTCACGGCCGCATTGGTGAAGGCGCGGGCCGAGCGATAGACCGAGTTCATCGGCGCGATGTGGTCCTCGCGGCTGGCCTGGAAGTAGAGCGGGATGGTGACCTTGGTCAGGTCGATGCGCTCGCCCCCGATTTCGAACAGGCCCTGGGTCAGGGCGTTCTTGCCGTACATGGAGCGCAGATAGTCCATGTGCAGCGCCTTGGGCATGCGGGTCTGGTCGGCGTTCCAGAACAGCAGATCGAACGCCGGCGGCGCCTTGCCCATCAGATAGTTGCTGACGAAGAACGACCAGATCAGGTCGTTGGCCCTGAGCGCGTTGAAGGTCTCGGCCATGGCCGCGCCCGGCAGGACCCCGCCGGCGGCGTCCATCTGCTGCTCGATCTGCTCCAGCCAGTGCTCGTCGGTGAACAGCAGCAGATCGCCGGCTTCGGCGAAGTCGTGCTGGGCGGCGAAGAAGGTGGCCGCGCCGATGCGCTCGTCCTCGCGCGCCGCCATATGGGCCAGGGCCGCGCCCAGCAGGGTGCCGCCGATGCAGTAGCCGACCGCATTCAACTGCTTGGCGCCCGACTGCTCCAGCGCCTTGTCGACGCAGCGGTAGATGCCCTTCTCCAGATATTCCGGGAAGCCGAACTCGGCCTTGTCCTTGTCCGGATTGACCCACGAACAAACGAAGACGGTGAAGCCCTGGGCCGACAGCCAGCGGATCAGCGAGTTCGCCGGCTGCAGGTCCATGATGTAGAATTTGTTGATCCACGGCGGGAAGATCAGCAGCGGGATGGCGCGCTGCTTGTCGGTCGCGGCGTCGTACTGGATCAGCTCGAACAGCTCGTCGCGCCAGACGACCTGACCGGGCGCGGTGGCCACGTTCTCGCCGACGGTGAAGCGGCCGTAGTCGGCCTGGCTGATCTTCAGCTTGCCCTGTCCGCGCTCCAGATCGGCGGCGAAGTTCTGCATGCCCTGGACCAGGCTTTCGCCGCTGGTTTCAGCCAGGGCCTTCAGCGCCGCAGGGTTGGAGGCCAGGAAGTTGGCGGGCGAGAAGGCGTCGGTCAGCAGCTTGGTGAAGAACTCGGCCCGGCGCTTGACCCTGGGATCGACGTCTTCGACCGAGGACACCAGTCCGTTCATCCAGTCCGACGTCACCAGATAGGAGCGGCGCATGACGTCGAACATCGGGTTCTCGGACCAGGCCGGATCCTTGAACCGCTTGTCGGCGGGCGCAGGCGTCGGCGGCTCGCCCGCCGCCTGACGAGCGGTCGAGGCCCACAAGTCCATATAGCGGCCAAACAGATCGGCCTGGGCCTGGAACAGCTTTTCGGGCCTCGCCGCCAGACTGGTCATGACCGAGGTCATCGCAGGCGCGACATTGAAAGGGTCGGGCGAGAGGGCCGCGGGCCGGTCGGCCTGGCTGAGCGCCGCCTCGGCGATCGCGGATTGGGCGGTCATGGCCGCCTTGGCCAGGTTCAGCGACAGGGTCTCGATCAACTGGCGATGATCGGCGCCGGCGGGGGAAGGCGGGGGCGCCTCGGCGCCCGACGCAGTGGACGGTTCAGGGGCGATCTGGGTCTGAGGCTGAGCCTGGGCCTCGGCCTGCTTCTTCGCCTTGGCCGCGGCGCGCGGGCGTGGCGGCTTGGGCGAGGTAGGGCGGCCGGCCTTGCGCGCGGGCTTGTCGGCGGTGTCGGCGGGGCGCTTGGCCATGGGGTGTCCTCCGTCGAAATCGGTCGCGGGCGCGCGGGGTGCGCCTTTCGCCCAGGGGGATCATGGCATATGACCGATCCTGAAATGAACGCGTTTTCCATCAGAAAGTTGAAGGCGCCGCTCGCGACGGGCGCGCTGGCGGCTCTGGGCTTTAGCCTGAGCGGCTGCGCCCTGGGCTTTGATCCGGCGACCGATGCAGCCTCGCCGCTGGCGCCGCGCGTGCAGCAGCTGGTGGACGCCAACCGCGAATATCCCCGCTGGGAGAACTTCCCCGCCGCGCCGACCGGCCTGCCGGCGCCGGTCGAGGTCGCCACGCGCGTAAATACGCTGCGCGCCACTCAAGGGGCCCTGGCCGCCGAGATCGCGGCCAATCCGCAGATTCTGGAAGACCCGGCGGCCTTTGAGGCCGAGACCCGCGCGCGCGTCGAAGCCGTGCCGGTGTCGCCTGATTCGATCCGCACCCTGTCGGACATCGATGAGTTCGCGCGCCGCCAGCGCGCCCGCGCCGCCGCGCCGCCGCCCATCGACCGGCATCCCGATCGTCGTTGAACGCGCTTTCACGACACCGTCGCCCGGACATGAGAATCCGGGGATCATGACCCCAGGAGACTCCATGGCCGACACGACCGCCCCCTACGCTACGACCTTGGCCGCCGACGCGGCGCAGGTGACCGAGCTGGCCGCCATCGCCTCTCACGCCCAGATCGGGCGCGGCGACGAGAAGCACGCCGACCAGCTGGCGGTGGACGCCATGCGCACCGCGCTGAACAACCTCGACATCGACGGCAAGATCGTCATCGGCGAGGGCGAGCGCGACGAAGCGCCCATGCTGTACATCGGCGAGAAGGTCGGCACCGGCAAAGGCCCGGCCATCGACATCGCGCTGGACCCGCTGGAAGGCACGACGCTGACGGCCAAGGCCATGGCCAACGCCCTGACCGTGCTGGCCATGTCGCCCGGTGGCGGCATGCTGCACGCGCCCGACACCTATATGGACAAGATAGCGATCGGCCCCGGCTACGCCGCCGGCACTGTCGATCTGGACATGAGCCCGCAGGAGAACGTCCGCTCGCTGGCCTCGGCCAAGGGCGTCGACCCGCGCGAGATCACCGTCTGCGTCATGGACCGCCCGCGCCACGCCGAACTGATCGCGGCCCTGCGTGAAGTCGGGGCCAAGGTCATGTTGATCACCGACGGCGACGTGGCTGGGGTGATCCACACGGCCGAGCCGGAGACCGGGATCGACCTTTATCTGGGTTCGGGCGGCGCGCCCGAGGGCGTGCTGGCGGCAGCCGCGCTGAAATGCGTCGGCGGCCACTTCCAGGGCCGGCTCCTGTTCCGCAACGACGACGAGCGGGCGCGCGCCTCGCGCACCGGCGTCACCGACTTCGACCGCAAATATGATCTGCACGACCTGGTGTCCAAGGACGCCGTCTTCGCCGCCACGGGCGTGACCAAGGGCGCCATGCTGGACGGCGTGCGCTTCGCCAACGGCCAGGTGACGACGCACACTCTGGTGATGGACTCCTTCACCCGCACCGTGCGGCGCATCCACACCACGCGGCCGGCCTAATGGCGGACGGCGGACCTCTGCGCGCGGAGTCCGCCGCCTTCCTAGGCGTCGAACGGTCCCTGTCAGGCCGGGCCTGGCGGCTGCGCCCGGCCGAGAGCACGGTCACCCGCGCCCATATGCAGGCGCTGGGCCTGGACGAACCGCTGGCGCGCGCGCTGGCCTCGCGCGGCGTGCGGGCCGATCAGGGCGAGCATTTCCTGCGTCCGACCTTCAAGGCCCTGTTTCCCGACCCGTCGTGCTTCACCGACATGGACGCCGCGGCCGAGGCGATCGTCGAGGCGGCGGAGCGCGGCGCCAAGGTCCACGTCTTCGCCGACTACGACGTGGACGGCGCCTCCAGCGCGGCGCTGCTGGTGCGCTGGTTTCGCGCGTTCGGCGCGGAGTTGCCGATCTATGTGCCGGACCGCCTGACCGAGGGCTATGGCCCCAGCCCGCGCGCCTTCGACACCCTGAAGGCCCAGGGCGCCGAGCTGGTCGTCACCGTGGACTGCGGCGCGGCGGCCAATGAGGCGCTGGAGCACGCCGCTAAGATCGGGCTCGAGGTCGTGGTGATCGACCATCACATGATGCGCGCCCAGCCGCCGCGCGCCCGCGCCGTGGTCAATCCCAACCGGCCGGGCTGCAACTCGGGCCAGGGCAATCTGGCGGCGGCGGGGGTGGTGTTCGTGCTGCTGGCCGCGCTGAACCGCGAGGCGCGGCGCAGAGGCCTGTTCGGGCCGGACCGGCCCGAGCCCGACATCCGCCGCTGGCTAGACCTCGCGGCCATGGGCGCGATCTGCGACGTCACCGGCCTGACCGGCTTCAACCGGGCGCTGACGGGCATGGGTCTGAAGGTCATGTCGGACTGGGCCAATCCGGGTCTGGCGGCCTTGCTGGCCGCCGCCGGGGCCGAGCAGGGCGTCGCCAAGTCCAATCACGCCGGCTTCATCCTGGGGCCGCGCATCAACGCCGGCGGGCGAATCGGCCGCGCCGACCTGGGCGCGCGGCTGCTGTCCACCGACGATCCGGGCGAGGCCCGCGCCATCGCGCTGGAGCTGGACGCGCTGAACCGCACCCGGCGCGAGGTCGAGGCGGCCGTCACAGACCAGGCCCTGCGCCGCGTCGAGGCCTCGGGCGCCCATGCTGACGACAGCGCGGTGGTGGTTGTCGAAGGCGACGACTGGCACCCCGGCGTAGTGGGCATCGTCGCCGGCCGACTGCGCGAGCGGTTCAGAATGCCGGTGGTGGTGATCGGCGTCGATCCAGTCACCGGGGTCGGCAAGGGCTCGGGCCGGTCGCAGCCGGGCATGAACCTGGGCCGCGCGGTGCAGGGGGCCTGGGAGGCGGGCCTGCTGCTGGCCGGGGGAGGCCACGCCATGGCGGCGGGTCTGACGGTCGCGCGCGGCGGCGTCGATCCGCTGCGCGATTTCCTGAACGACCGCCTGGCCGACGAGCGCGGCGCGGCCGTGGCCCAGGACTGGGTCGAGATCGACGCCCTGATCGACCCGCGCGGCGCGACCCGCGATCTGTTCGAATCCTTCGAGCAGTTGGCCCCCTTCGGCCCCGCCAACCCCGAGCCCCTGTTTGCCTTGGAGGGGGTCCAGGCGCGCGAGCCCGTGGCGATGAACGGCGGCCATGTGCGGTGCCGTCTGGTCGGACCCGACGGCGCGTCGGTCAAGGCGATCTGGTGGCGCTGCGCCGATCTGCCGGGCGGCAAGGCGCTGCTGTCGGGGCAGGGCGGGCTGAGCGTCGCAGGTCGTCTCAAGGCCGACGACTGGAACGGCCGCCGGGGTGTCCAGTTCGAGATCGAGGACGCGGCCGACCCGCGCATGGGCTGATAGAAAGAGCGTCGATTTTCGTGGAGCCGGCGCTTGCAACCGCCGGAATCGCCCGCTATATCGCCGGCTCTCCCGCGCAGCGGTCCCTTCGTCTATCGGTTAGGACGTCAGGTTTTCAACCTGAAAAGAGGGGTTCGATTCCCCTAGGGACTGCCACGCGGGAGATTTTCGCCCGACATCCTGTGCGTCCTTGGAGCCTTTGCAGCGCTCGCGGATTTGGCTTAACCGGTGAAAACCGGCCGCCCAGGACGCCAGATGAAAAACTCTCCCGAAAAGCCGCCGGTCGGCCATCCGCACCATCCCATGGTGACTGCCGAAGGCTTTGGCGGGACCGACGACATCTTCTTTGCGGCCGTCGAGATGACGCGCATGCCGATGATCGTCACCGACCCCAATCTGCCGGACAATCCGATCGTCTTCGCCAATGCGGCGTTCGTTGAGATGAGCGGCTATTCTCACGCCGAAATCCTGGGGCGCAACTGTCGCTTCCTGCAGGGGGCCGGCACGGATCGCGACACGGTCAGCCAAGTGCGTCAGGCGATCGAGGACCGCACCGACATCGCGGTTGAAATCCTGAACTACAAGCGCGACGGCTCGGCGTTCTGGAACGCCCTGTTCGTCAGTCCGGTGTTCGCGCCCGATGGGCGGCTGGTCTATTTCTTCGCCTCGCAGCTGGACGTGACGCGTCGCCGGGACGCCGAGGACGCCCTGCGCCAGGCGCAGAAGATGGAGGCCGTCGGTCAGCTGACGGGCGGCATCGCCCACGACTTCAACAACATGCTCACCGTCATCATGGGCAATGTCGAAAGCGCGCTGGAGAAATCCGAGGACGAGACCATAAGGCGTCGATTGGAGCGGGCTCTTGAGGGGGCGCGACGCGCCGAGACCCTGACCAGTCAACTTCTGGCGTTTGCGCGCAAACAGCGGCTGGACGGACGGCCGACCAATCTGAACGCGCTGGCTGAGGCCACCCGCGCCATGGCAGGCCGCACCCTGGGCAGCCATGTCTCCATAAGACTGGACCTGGATCAGGATCTGCGGCTGGCCCGCATCGACGCCGTGCAAGCTGAAACGGCTCTGCTCAACATTTTGATCAACGCGCGCGACGCCTTGCCCGAGACGGGCGGATCCGTCGTCGTGGCGACGCGCAACCTGACCCTCACGGACGAGGGACACCCCAGCGGGGCGGCGGCCGGCGACTATGTCGTCATGTCAGTCAGCGACGACGGCGAAGGCATGACGCCCGACGTGTTGCAGCGTGTCACGGAGCCCTTTTTCACCACCAAGGAGGTTGGGCGGGGCACCGGCATGGGGTTGGCCATGGTGTATGGCTTCATGCGTCAGAGCCAGGGCCAGCTTCATCTGGAATCGACGCCGGGCGTCGGCACGACGGTGTCTCTCCTCTTTCCGGCCGTGTCGGGGGATGCGGCCTATCCCGAGCGCGCGCCGATGCGGGAGGTGAAGGGCGGCGACGAGACCATCCTGATGGTCGAGGACAACCTGGACGTCATGGAGATGGGGCGATCGATTCTGAACGATTTCGGCTATGAGGTCGTCAGCGCCGGAACGGCTCGCGACGCCCTGGCCATGATCGATGCGGGTCGATCCTTCGATCTGCTGTTCACCGACATCGTCATGCCGGGCGGCATGAACGGGGTGACGCTGGCGCATGAAGTTCGGCGGCGGCGTCCGCATGCGAAGGTTCTGTTGACCACCGGATGGGCGGATCGTGCGCTCGACGACGTCGAGGATCGCGGAGGCTTCGACCTGATCGGCAAACCGTATCGGCGCGCGGACCTGGCCCGCAAGGTCAGATTGCTGCTGGACGGGCCGGACGGCGTCTCCTGATTGCATTGCGCGCCTTGTAACCGTCGTTTTTCGCTTTCCCGTCGTTCGCGGAACCGTGTTAAGGGATTAACCGTCTGCGTTTTTCGTTGCAGGCGGGGGTGGCGCTTTGTCAGAAATCGAGGGAGCCGAAGGCGCAGTGCGCCTGACGGGCAAGGTCAAGTGGTTCGATATCGGCAAGGGGTACGGGTTCGTCGTTCCCGACGATCCGGCGCAGACCGATAACAAGGACGTTCTTCTTCACATCAGCAGCCTGCGCGGCCTCGGGCGCGACAGGGCGGACGAAGGCGCGTCGATTCAGTTCACAGGGGTGCGACGGCCCAAGGGCTGGCAAGTCGCCGAGGTCATCGATCTGGACCGCGTCGACGGGGCCGGCGACCGGCGGAGCGCGGACGTGCGCACCGCATCCTCCCCGCTGACCGACCCTGCCGCTTCCGCAAGCCCGCTGGAGTCCGCGGTCGTCAAGTGGTTCAATCGAACCAAAGGCTACGGATTCGTAGTGCGGGACGGCTCGGGCGGCGATATCTTCGTCCACATCGAGACGTTGCGGCGCTCGGGCCTGGACGACCTGGTCCCGGGAGACGCCGTTCAAGTGCGGTTTGCCGAAGGTCCGAAGGGACTGGTGGTGGCGGAAATCAGACCGGGCGGGTGAACCTCCGCCCCATATGAGGGCGTAATAGATGAGTATCACACGTCGCGTCATGATCGGCGTCCTGGGGCTGACGCTCAGCGTGTCGGCGGCCTGCGCGCAGTCCTCAACGCCGGTCGATGCCGCGGGGAGAGCGCTTGAGCCCCTCAGCGTGACCACCGCCACCGGCAAGCACGACTTCATGGTCGAGATCGCCGACACAGAAGAGTTGCGCCAGCGCGGGCTGATGTTCCGCGATCCTTTGCCGGACGACCGTGGGATGCTGTTCCAGTTCCCGCAGGCTTCGGAGCAGAGCTTCTGGATGCGCAACACGCCCAGCCCTCTGGACATCATCTACATAGATCCGCGCGGACGCATCGTTTCCATCGCCAAGCATGCCACCCCCATGTCTGACACACCCATCCCGTCCTATGGCGCGGCCAACGGGGTGCTGGAGGTGAGGGCCGGCCGCGCGGACGAGATCGGCGCCAAGCCTGGCGACGTTGTCACCCACCCCTTCTTTCGTCCCTGACCGCTGACGCATTGCGGGCGGCCCGGCGCCATGCCAATAAGCCGCTCCTCGGTTCGGGGTGTAGCGCAGCCTGGTAGCGCATCTGCTTTGGGAGCAGAGGGTCGCAGGTTCGAATCCTGCCGCCCCGACCAATAATTCAGCCTGCTAGGCCCCTAAGCTCATGTTCGTCATGAGCTTCTTTCCGAGTTGGGGCACAGATTTGGGGCTGCTTCGGCGGTTCAGCGCTATTCACGCCTGATCACGATGCGTTGCCGGCGGCGATTTGAGATCACAGGCGTCATTGATTCGTTTTTGGCGCTGATTCGGGGCGCCGTCCTGCGTCCTCGGAATCTGGGACGCTGAGGCTGATCGGCCGATCCAGCGGCAGCCTTAATCATCCAATCCGTCAGAGGCGAATTCGCCGCGTGCCGGGCCTTCCGGCCCAGCCCGCCGGCCAGCACGCTGCATGGCGTTCAGCGCGGAGCCTCAGTCGCCATACGTCGGACGGCGGACAGGCCGCCCTGAGAGCGCCGGGTTGCGGCGTTCAGCGCAGAGCCCGCATCTTCTTCATCAGGGCGTTGCGGGCCTGGCGATGAGCGCCAGCCGCTTGATCACGCTCTTTGGCCAGATCGGCTTCGCGCTCGTCTAGGGCGGCTTGGGCCGCCGCCCACTCCTGGTCCAGCCTGTCGGCTTCCGCCTGTAGCGCCTTCCGCCTCTTTTCGGCTGCTGGGGGCGCGGCCGCCTTTTGGGGAGCCGGCCGCCTTTTGGGGAGCCGGCCGCCTTCCCAGCCGGCTCTTGTCGATCGCCTCACCCCGTTGGATCACCTCGCCCGGGTCGGCCATCGCCGCGTCGTAGTCCGGCCCGTCATGGATCTCTTTCGCCAGGCCGTCCTTGAAGATGTCGCGGTGCATGCCCCATGCTCGCAGGGCCTTGGCGCGCGACGACGCGGCCACGCTGAAGGCGTGGAAGCCGTCCGACCAGGAAAAGACCTTGAGCCTCGCCTTCGCCATGCGCAGCGTCCGTCCGCCGTACCCTCATCATTTTACCAAACGGAATGGGTGACCTTTTGTCGGGAGTCGAGGTGGTTTTTGGATCCTGCGATGAGATCCCAAAGGTGGAGATGCTCTATCGCCTTCCACATCCGTTCTGATCTCGATCGACTCTAGTGGGTCCGCTTTCCACCCTTATCCTTATGGCTGAGAGGCCTGATCGGACTGATAATCAGACCGACTTTAACGGTCTGCTGATGAAGCTCGCCGCTGAATGCTCGTATGATCCGCTCTGCACCTGATCGCCACGCATCCAAGAGCCTCAAGCGTTGGCTAGGCTTCCTGGGCATCGCCCTGGTCGTGCTCAGCCTCGGGGTGATGGGATTCGAACTGGCGCGGGAGTTCGAGCGGTCTCGCGTGCTCAGGCAGGAGATCGAGAAGTCCCACGAGACCCGGGCGCAGATCGAGCGGGTGTTTTCCTTGCTGCAAGACGCCGAGACCGGGCAGCGCGGCTTCATCATTACCGGCGACGAACGGTTCCTGGAACCCTACGATGTCGCCGAGACGAACCTCGACGAGCAGATCTCACGCCTCGAAGCGCTATACGGCGGCGACGCCGCTCGAGCCCAGGATATGGAGGATTTGAAGGCCCTGGTCGCGCGCAAGCAGGCGACGCTCACTGAAGGGATCGAGACCCGCCAGCAACAGGGGCGTGATGCAGCCCTGGCGTTTGTCGCCAGCGGATCGGGCAAGGCGGCCATGGATGCGATCCGGGAGGAGATTGACCGCATGGTCGCGGTCGAGGCGGACGCCCTGCGCGATGTCGCAAGTCGGGCGGATCGCCGTACTAGATCGACCGAGGGCCTGGTGGGCGTGCTTTTCGTTCTGCTGCTTGCCAGCGTGGCGACGGCCTTCTTCCTTATATGGCGCTATGTCGTCACCCGGCGGCGTCTGCTGTCCGAGGTGCAGGCGGTGGCCGCGCGCCAGACCACGATATTCGACAGCGCCATCGACGCCATTCTGACGTTGAACCCCAGCGGCAGCATCGAAACCCTGAATGCCGCCGGCGAACGCATGTTCGGCTGGTCGGCGAAGGACATCACGCGGCGCGACGTCTCGCTTCTGCTCGATGTAGCGGGGGATGACGAGGCCGCCTTTCTGGCGCGACTGGGCGCCCGCAACGGCGATTTCGAGGGCGGGCTGGTGCGCGAGATGACCGCGCGTCGGCGCGACGGCCTCGCATTTCCCGTAGACGTGGCGCTTAGCCCCATGAAACTGCCGACCGGCGTGCATCTGGTCGCGGTCATTCGCGACATCACCGAGCGGCGTCGCATGGAGGAGATGAAGCGGCAATTCGTGTCGACCGTCAGCCATGAGCTTCGGACGCCTCTGACCTCGATCGCCGGATCCCTGGGCCTGCTGACCGGCGGGGCGGCCGGCGCTTTGCCGGACCGTCCGGCGCGCCTCATCGCCATCGCCCACGCCAACAGCCAGCGGCTGGTGCGGCTGATCAACGACATCCTCGACATGGAGAAGCTGGAATCCGGTCAGATGACGCTGGACCTCTCGCCGGTCGATCTGCGCGATATCGCCGAACGCTCGATCGAAAGTCTGCGCGGCTTCACCGAAGACCTGGGGGTGGACATCACTCTGGCGGGAGGCGCGGCGGCCCCGGTGCGCGGAGATGCCGATCGCCTGATCCAGGTGGCCGTCAATCTTATATCCAACGCTGCAAAGTTTTCTCCGACTGGCGGCACAGTCGAGGTATCGGTGCACCCCGAATCCCGCCTGGCCCGCCTCAGCGTCCGCGACGAAGGTCCGGGCATTCCAGACGAGTTCAGGTCGCGGATCTTCTCCAAGTTCGCCCAGGCGGACGGGTCCGACACCCGCGCCAAGGGCGGCACGGGCCTCGGCCTGGCCATCGCGCGCGAGATCGCGGAGCGGCATGGCGGCCGCCTGTGGTTCGAATCTCAGCCCGGGGCGGGTGCGACGTTCCATCTCGACCTGCCGATGACGCAGGACACACCCTCGACAGACGGCGAGCAGGCCCGGCTTCTGATCGTCGAAGACGATGCCGACGCCGCTCAGATTCTGCGCGACATGCTGATCATGGACGGCTTCGTCGCCGATATCGCACCGACCGCCCGGGAGGCCCTCGCAGCCGCGCATTCGGACCGATATGACGCCGTTCTGGTCGATCTGCAGTTGCCCGACGCCGATGGCGTCAGCCTGATCCGGGCGCTGCGGGCCAGGGCCTCTTCGCGTGACCTTCCGGTCGTGGTGGTGTCCGGCGACGTCGCTCGCGGCCGCGCCAGGGGCCGGTCGCTGGAAGTTGTTGACTGGCTGGAGAAGCCCTTCGACCAGACGCGCCTGCGCAACGCCGTGGCGGCCGTGCTGTCGCGGATCGGGGCGCAGCGGCCCAGGATCCTTCACGTCGATGACGACCCTGACATTCTCACCGTCACCGCGTCCGCCCTTTCCGGCGTCGCCGACATGGAGCGTGCCGAAGATCTGGCCGCCGCTCGAAAGGCGCTGGCCGAGCGGAGGCATGATCTCGTCATCCTCGACCTGGGCTTGCCCGACGGATCGGGCCTCGAGCTTCTGCCGCTGATGGAGGACGGCGTCGGCGGCCCGATCCCCGTCATCATCTATTCGGCTCAGGAAACCGACGCGGTGATGGGCGACCACGTCGAGGCCGTTCTGGTGAAATCGCGAACCTCGTTGGCCACGCTCGCCCGCACCGTGCGGCGGCTGACACGCAAGGGAGGCACGGCGCGATGAGCGATCTGCATCTGCTCCACATCGACGACGAGGATGACATCCGCGAGGTCGCGGCCTACGCGCTGGAGATCGATCCCACGATCAGGCTGCAGTCCGCATCGTCGGGCGCGGAGGCGCTGGCCAGGCTCGAAGCCGGGCTCAGGCCCGACGTCATTCTGCTGGACGTCATGATGCCGGGCATGGATGGCCCCAGCACCCTTGAGGGGCTGCGCCAGATCGACGGCCTGCAGACCACGCCCGTCATCTTCATGACCGCGCGTGTCCAGGCGGAAGAGCGCGATCGATACGCGGCCCTCGGAGCGATCGGGGTGATCAACAAGCCCTTCGATCCCATGGCGCTGGCGGCGGAAGTGCGATCGCTGCTGGCGGCGGGACGACATGACCGGTGATCCGCTGGAAGCCCTGAGGCGGCGCTTTGTCGAGCGCGCAAAGACCGAAGCCGATAGCCTCGAACGCGCGCTTTTGCAGGGCGACCGGTCAGAAATGGAACGCGTGGTTCACGGGTTCGCAGGGGCCGCCGGCGTGTTCGGCTATCAGGCGCTAAGCGAGCAGGCTGCCGTGCTGGATGGCCAGTTCGCTCGCCGCGACCCTCCGGATGAAGACAGGCTGCGCGACTTGGTCTCCGCCATCCGCGCGGTCGGCTAATCGTAATCGATGCTGACCGGAAGCACAGCCATTCCCGCATGCTGGGAGGTGCGGCCTGTGATCCTGAGAGTGTCCTGTCCGTCCGCATCCAAACGACCGCTGAGGCCGTCGGATATGTCGCCGTCGTTGGCGCTCCAGATGCTCAGTTCACGCCAGTCTGCCTGATCTCGGCGTGGCAGCCGAATGCGGTAGGCTCTGCCGGCGTCTCCGCTCAGCCGGATGACGGCGGCGCTGTCAGCCGTAACGCCGTCCTGAGCGACCAGGGCAGCAGCATCCGCGTCGCGGTCAAGGCGCATGGGGCTTAAGGTCGCCACGCTGAGACTGCGCTGAACCTGCAGGGCGGCGCCGCCCGCGGCGGACTGAGCCTGAGCGCTGGTCCCCCAAAGGGCGAGTGCGCCGGTGACTATGATGATCCGGATCAACGTCATCAGATGAACTGCGCCGTGACGATATAGCTCACTGGCTGGTTCCCGCTCGGCGCGTTCGCATCCAGACGAATATCCATGCCCAGACGGAACACCGCCGAGCCCAGCAGGCCGATGGGGTTGATGTCAAAACTCAGGCTGGACGCTTCGGCGGGCGCCGATCCGCTACGATAGCTCATGCCGCTGACGGCGGCGACCCGGAAGCGTGTGATGTGCGCCGCGCTAGAGCCGGTGACCGGCGTGATCGTCACGCGAATCGAGCGCAGGGCGCATAGGCTTGAGACGTTCAGGAAGCCGCAGTCGATCGTCACGGTCGGGGCGGTCACGACGCCGGGACCCAGGCGAATGGCGTCGCCCGAGACGCGCGTCACGCCGCCCGTCGTGGAAATCGAAAAGACCGTCGCGCTGGAGCCGCGGATCGTGTTGCCGAGAACCGGCGCGCCGGCCGGGGACGGCGTAACCCTGAGCTGAGCGTGAGCCATCGCGGGGGCCATCGACCAGCCCAGGGCGAGGGTGAGCAGAAGCCAGATGACGCGCATCACGATCCTCCCGCGACGAGGCGAACGACGACTTCGCCGGCGCGCACGAAGCCGCCGCTGGGCGGAATGACGACCGTCGGCGCCTCTACCAGTTCAAGGCCCAGGACCGCAGCCTGGGTTTGATCCAAAACCACGCGATAGGCGCCGGGACGCACACCTTCCAGGAACAGCACGCCGGCGTGATCGCTGCGCCCGGCCAGCGGCTCGCCGCCCGCTTCGGGCACAAGGGTGAGGTTGACGGCGGACAGGGGACGGGCGGAGCCGTCGCTGCGGCGCAGGGCGATCGTCAGCTCCAGCTCGGCGCTGCGGCGCATGGGATAGTCCACCGTCACCACCCGGCCGGCGCGCGGCGTGACGGTGAACACGGGCGGTCCGGCGGTCAGGAAAGGGTCATCCACGCCTTGCCCGTCCAAGCGGATGCGCGCCGAGGCGCCGTCGCCAAGGCCGGACACGAACGCACGTCCCTGATCGTCGGTCAGAGCGACGCTGCCCGGAATGTCGACCACGATGTCCGCCACGCCGATCTCGTCGGCCTGACGCACGCCGTCGCCATTGTCGTCGACATAGGCGTTGACGGCGACGGCGCCGCCCGATGCCGCGCCCGGCCGCGTGAAGCGATACCCCCTCGCGAAGGGATCGTAGCCGAATCCGAAGCCCATCTGCAGGCCGATGCGCCAGTCGCGTGAGGCGGTTTCGTACGAGACGTTGAACGCCAGATCGAAGCGCGACGCTCGCCAGAGGTTCGAGGCCTGAAGGCTGGTGGTGGGATTGGGGCCCAGGGTGCGGATGGCGCCGAACCGTAAAGCGTTCGAGCGCGACGTCTGCCAGTCGGCCAGCACATAGGCGCTCTCGATCGCGGCGTCGGGCGCCAGGACGTAGGACAGCCCGCCTCGCACCTGGACGGTCGAGGCGACCAGGGTCGCCGCATCGGTCGCCCCAGCCAGCCGTCGCCGGCTTTCCAGACCACCACCGCGCTCGTCCTCCCAGACGACGCTGCTGGAGACGTAGTAGCGATCAAGCGGGGCGGACGCGCGCAGCTCGGCGTTAGTCAGAGCACGGGCGTCGATGCGTTCGAGCCGGCGCAGATTGAAGGAAACGGGCAGGGCCAGCCCTCCCGGACCACGGGCTTGGCCGTCAAGGCGCAGGTCGGTGGCGCGTCGCAACGGGGCCTGTCCGATCACGCCCAGCTGGCGCGTCTCGTCGACGAAGCCCCCGGAATACTCGGCATGACGCCCCACCGCTGAAACGCCGAGCACCCTGGACGCGAGGCCCAGTCCCACGCCGCTTCCGCCCTGATCGTCGAAGGCCAGATCCAGCTGGCTGGCTGCGGCGCCCAGCGATCCGCGCAGACCCAATGACCCGAGCGTGCGCGCCGGGCCGGTCTCGGGCGAATAGCGGGCCGCGCCCGCAGCCAGGGTGAGCGCGGGCGTCAAGCCGTACTCGGCCGTCGCCACGATGCGCGACCGTCCCTGGTTGGGCACGGACGGCGCCTGGCCCACGTCGAAGACGGCGGCGCCCTGTTCCACCGCGCCGAAGCGCAGCGCCAGACGGCCAGGCTCCAGCTGGCCGGAGCCGAAGTTGATGCGTCGGACGACCTCGCGGCTCTGGCCCTGCGATCCGTAAAAGACCAATCGGATCGTGTTCAGCCCATAGGCCAGCGGCACGTTCAGGAACTCATAGCGTCCCTGGATCGGCGAGGTCTGGGCCGCCTGAAGCACTTCGTTGACGTAGAGCTCGACCTCCTCGCCCAGGGCGAGTTCCCCACGCAGGTTCAGCGGCGTCGCGAGGTCCAGCGATTCCAGCGGGGCGGAGGTGTAGAACACGCCCCGGCCCGCGTATCCGGCCGCGCCCATGGCCATCGACGGCGAAAAGACGTCGCCCAGACCGGCCCGCGTCCCGCCCAGCAGGCCTAGCGCGCGTCCACCTGGATCCTTGCGGGTCAGCATCACGCGAACGTCGCCGATGTCGCCACGGTCATCGGAGCCCACATAGCCTTCGAAGCCCGCCCACAGCAGATCGCCGGCCGCCCGCACGTCGTAGCGTCGCGCCAGGTCCGAACCGTCTCGCGACAACTGGCCGCCGATGTTCACATCGAACGCCGGCGGCGTGAACGGCCGATAGGGCGTCTCCAGCGCCACGGCCTCCGCTTCGCCAACCAGGAGCCCCAGCCCGGCCTGACGGCGCAGCCGGGCCTCGCGCTGCTGAAACGGAAGCGGTTCGGTCGGGGTCAGCTCCATGACCTGAGCCGCCGGATCGGCGCGCAGCTGCAACGGCAGCAACTGCTGCAGCAGGTCCAGCCGCACATAGAGGTCGTCGCCGTAGAAGGCGGCCTGACCCGCCGCGATCGGCGTGACGCGCCCGTTGACCGTCGCACGGCCCGCGGCCAGGTCCACGATCAGCTGCCGATCCGGCGACAGCACCCAGCCCTCCGCCCGGCGCTGCGCCGGAAACACGCCGACGGCCAGGTCCAGCACCCGAGACAGCTCGCCCAGCGGCACGAATACGCCGGCGCGCGATGAATAGACGTTGAGGGAGTCGGTCAGCAGCAACTCGCCGGACCGGACCTCCATCCAGAGCAGATCGTCGGGCGTGAATGGCTGCGGGTCGGCGGCGATCACCAGATTGCGCACGACCGCCTGGGCCAGGGCATCGTCAGCGACGCCCAGCACGAGTAGCGCCAGACCGGCCGACAGCCCGGTCTTCACGGCGCGACGAGCGTCGCCGACGCCAGAACTTCACCCGGACGGGCGTCGTCGTCGCGATAGACGATAGTGACGGCTTCGCCGGACGCCAGAGCGGCGGGGCAGAGCGACCACAGCGGCGCGCCGCTCGATCTCCGGATAGACGGCGACGCCGCGCACCGCCGTCAGAAGAGGGCCGTCCGGGCGCGCGCCCTGGCGGACCTCGATGTCGCCGTAGACGGAGCTCTCGCCCAGCCGAACCAGCTCCAGGCTCACGCCCTGCGCGGTGTCTCCCTGGACCAAACGTAGGTTCTCGACCGCCGCGTGCGCGTCGGCCACGCTGTCGCGGACGATGACGGGAATGCTGATGCTGAACAGGGCGACGACCTGAACCGACAGTTCGTCGGCCCCCTCGCGCGCGGCCTGTTCGGCGGTGAAGCCGGCGGTTTCGGCTGGCAGGGCGGTCACCGTCAGGTGCGTGCGATGTTCGCCGCCCGCACCGGGACGCGCGCGCACGCGCGGATCGCCTGGCTCTCGCGCGGCTGAAGGGTGATGCGGCGCGGCGTGTGCTGCACCAGGTCCAGCGCGGAAGCCACGGCGATGTCAGGCCGGTCTGCGGCCGGGACGATCTGCCCGTCCGCCGTCATCGCCCGGTCGACGAGTTCGACCGTATAGGTCGCTTCGGCGTCGCCCTGGTTGAAGATGTAGACCGTCGCCGCGCGCTCGCCCGGCCCGAACACCACACGCTTGGGCGAGATGTTCAGGTCGGCGCCGCTCTGCGCGCTGGCCGGCAGCACGCTGGCCAGCAACAGAAGGACGGGAAGAAGCAATCGATACAGCATGGCGCGTGTCCGAGACTTGGAACGCCGCGTAGAATGACAGCTTGCCGACTTCAGTGGGTTAACCCCCGCCTGGTCGAGCCCCGGATCCTTCAGCGGAAACATGGCTGAGCGCGATCAGTTGTAGGCGGCGGAGACGGTGAAGGTCCCCGTGTAGGCGCCGGTCGGGGTGGTGGAGGCCACCGGCACGCTGCCGCCGACGCGGAAGCTGAGCGAACCGGCCGAGCCCAGGGCGTTGCTCAGGGTCTGGCTGGCGGCCGAACCCGACAGGTTGTTCGACGTGGTGACGGTCAGGGTGTCGGTGCCGTTGGCGATCGAGAAGGTCGCCGGGATGGTGACCGAGATCGACTGTCCGCCTTCGCCGTCAACGGTGAACTGCGCCGCCTGGGGCGTGTCGCCGGAGCTCAGGCCGACGACGCCGCCCGCAACCGAGCGGGCGCCCGCGGCGCTGACCGCGACCGTGCCGGCGCCGCTGGTGGGGCGCACCACCGTGCCGAACTTCAGGTCGGCGTTCTTGGTCAGGGTCAGGGGGCGCAGGACCGTGATCGACCCGGTTCCGGTCGTCGAGGCGGACTGGGCCATGGCGGGAGCGGCGACCGAAAAACGGTCAGGGCGGCGGCGGCGAAGGCGAGGGTCTTGATGAACATGATGAGCTCCAACGGGAGGGGTGACTGCGTTGGCCGTCCAAATCAGCCACATCCGCCGCTGCGTCCACAATGGGGCCCGCCAAAACCTGCTAAATCGAACCAAAGTTATAGGTTCGCGCCGATATTCGCCGCTCACACGCCATTGGGCGCCGCAATCGAAACGCGCAGTTAAGAGGATCAGAGCAATCTGGCCGTGCGTGAAAGGAGCGGCCGGTGCGTTGGATCGTGCTCATTGTCGATGACCATCCGCTCGTGGGCCAAGCCTTCGAGCTGTCGATCCGCGCCGCCTATCCGCACCTCGACGTCGGCCGGGTGACCAGTGCCGCGGAGGCCGAAGAGTACGTCCGGCTCAACGGTTCGCGGGTGAAGCTGGTCTTGCTGGACCTCATGCTTCCCGACGCGGACGGCTTCAGCGCTCTGTTGCGTCTGCAGCAAATCCTCGACGAGGCCCATATCGCCATCGTGTCGGCCCGCGTGAACCAGCACACCGTCGCCATGGCGCGCGCCTTCGGCGCCCGCGCCTACCTATCCAAAGCCGAGCCTGTCGAAACCCTGGTCAACGCCGTCGGCGCAATCTTGCGGGGCGAGGAGCTGTTTCCCGAGGGCGTCCAGCCCGACCCCGTCAGCATCGACATGCATCGACGACTGGCGACGCTGTCAAAGGCCCAGCTTCGCGTCCTCCGCGCGCTGGCGGACGGCAAGCTGAACAAGCAGATCGCCGCCGAGATGGACCTCACCGAGTTCACGGTGAAGCAACACGTCTCGGCCATCCTGCGCAAACTTGAGGTGAACTCTCGATCGCAGGCCATAGTCGCGGCGGGGCCCATGTTGCGAAACGCGGGTTGAATTCAAGGACGCCGATCATGGGGGCGCGGCTGCGTGGGAAGTGCCCAGAGCTATGCCGAAAGCCTCCTGGTGGCGGTGCGGACGCAGGCGAGAGCGAAGGCGATCAGGATCAGATAACCGGTGAAGGGCACGAAGAAGGCCGGCGTGACCGCTCCATAGGTATCGGCCACCAGGCCCGCGAGCGGGGGCAGGATCGCGCCCCCGATGATGCCGAACACCAGCAGGCCGGACGTGGCGGCCGGCGAGGCGCTGGAGCGCTCCAGCGTCAGGCTGAAGATGGTCGGGAACATGATGGAGTTGAAGAAGCCGATCGCCAGCGCGGCGTAGGCCGCCGTGGTTCCGTCCGATTGGGTGACGACGAGCGCCAGACAGGCCGCCGCGGTTGTGCAGACCGACAGCAGGACAGCGGCGCGCACGCGGGTCAGCAGCGCCGACCCGACGAAGCGGCCGACCATGGCGGCGCCCCAGTAGTACCAGCCCACCATGTGGCCAGCCTCGTGCGCCGGCAGGCCCAGGCCGTCGGCCGAACTGATGAAGGGGATCAGCAGGGCCCCGATCGTCACCTCGGCCCCGACGTAGAAGAAGATCGCCAGGGCGCCGAACACCGCCCAGCGCGACCGGAAGGCGGTGAAGGGCGAAACCACCGGGCCGCGCGCGCGACCCGCGACCGAGGCCTCGATGCGCTTGCGCGCCGTCCAGATGAAGATGGCTACCAGGGCGAAGAAGGCGCCGACGGCCAGGAAGGCCAGGTCGATCGAACGCAGGGATTCGCCGCGCGTCGCGGGGGTCACGATGGCGTCGGCGGCGAAGACACCGCCGGTGAGGAGGATGGTCGAGCCGATCACCGGGCCCAGAGTCGCGCCCAGCGAGTTGAACGCCTGGGAGAAGGTCAGCCGCAAGTGCGCGGTCTGGGGCGCGCCCAAGGCCGTGGACAGCGGGTTGGCCGCGACCTGCAGCAGGGTCACCCCGCAGGCGATGACGAATAGGGAAGCCAGAACGAGGGGATAGAGATCGACGATGGTGGCTATCGGCACCAGGATACAGCCGGCGATCATCGCCCCCAGCGCCGCCAGGATGGCGCGGCTGTAGCCGAGGCGCGACAGCACCCAGCCGGCGGGCAGGGACGCCACGCCATAGGCGATGAACCAGGCCGAGGCCGTCAGCATGGCCTCTGCGGTGGTCAGGTCGAAGACCCGCTGCACGGCCTGGATCAGCGGATCGATCAGCGAGGTGACGAAGCCCCAGGCGAAGAACAGGCTGGTCACATAGGCGAAGGCCAGTCGCGTGCCCTGACGCGGTGCGGTTGATGCGGTGTCCATGCGAACTCGTCCTGAAGAAGGTGGGGGCGGCCGTCAGAAACAGGCCGAGTTGAAGCGTTCGTCGCCGGTCCAGGCGCAAGATCCGTCGATGCAGTCGATGAGGTCGCCGTTGAAGGCGTCGCGCGCGTGGTCGTAGAGTTGATACCAGCCGCCATCGTCCCAGACGGCCGTGGGCATGCCCATCTCGGCCGCGTGTCCGACGTGGAACCGCGAGTACCAGAGGCGCACATTGTTGCAGTCCGGCGTGGCCAGGCGGCTGCCCCAGCCCACGCCCCATTCGCCGATGAAGACCGGCATCCCCTGGCCCGTGTTCCGGGCCCAGTCGGCCATGACCTGCATCGGCTCGCGGATATCAGCCTCGGTCCAGGGGTCGGCGTAGTCGCCCTGATTGTCTCCGGCGAACTCCCACGGGCTGTAGTGGTGGAAGGTCGCCATCACATAGGGATCGCGGCCCGAGCCGACGTCATTCAGGTGCGGCCAGGTCGTGGCCATTTCGCCGGCGCCGAACCACTGGTTGCCCCCGATGATCACGATGCGCTCGGGCGATCGGACGCGGATCTGGCGATAGGCCGCGCCGCTCATGGCGCGCAGCGCCTCGGGCGCCATCGGGTCGCCGTTCTCGAGATGGGGCTCGTTCAGTATCTCGAACAGCAGGCGCGGATCGCGGTCCGCCAGCATCGCGGCGATGTCGGTCCAGAGCCGTTCCAGCACATCGGCGCGGCCGGTCTCCTTGAGCTGCTTCTCGTGATGAGCATTCAGGACGACATACAGGTCCGGCTTGGACAGCGCATAGTCGATCACCTGAATCAGGGCCGTCAGCCGCGGAGCGTCGAGATCGACCGCGCCGGTCTCCGCATCGGCCAGGCGGTAGCCGTCGATCGGCTCGGTCCAGGTGACAGGGATGCGCAGGGTCCGGAAGCCGCGCTCATAATAGGCGTCGATCTTGGGCCGCGCCGCTTCGAGGGTCGGCGGGTGCTGATCATTGTCGAACATCTGGCCCAGGTTAAAGCCCTTGCCCATGGCGGCGGCCGCCTGGCGAGCGGTAGGGGCCGACTGGGTCGCCTGAGCCGAGACGGCGCCCGCGCGAGCCGATTCCATCGGCGCGGCGCAAAGGACCGAGCTCGCCAGGAGCAGAGCCTGAACGAGGGTTGCACGCATGTCGTCAAACTCCTCCCAGGCCGACCATGAACAATTGACAGCGCTGTCGCAAGCACTGTCGAGAGGGCTCGGTCGTCTCACCTGACATGACGCACGGCCATCACCAGCAGGCCGCCGACGAGCGCCGCGCCGGCGGACACGAGCATGAGTGACGGCCAGTCCGAGCGTTCAGGGCCCAGCGCCAGCAAGGCCAGCATGGGCGCCACGACGGCGGGCAGGGTGTTGGTCAGGTTCATGACGCCCAGGTCGCGGGCCGCGTCGCGGCGTGAAGGCAGAACCTGGGCGACGAGGGCCGCATCCACTGTCGTATAAAGCCCGAAGCCGACGCCGTAGAGGACGTATCCGATCAGCGGCCCCGGCCATTGCGGCCACAGCGCGAAGATCAGCAATCCCCCCGCCAGGATCACGGACGCCGCCAGGATGAACAGGCGTCGACTGCGCAGTCGGTCCGACAACAGCCCTCCGACAAAGCCCGAGGCGACGATCAGAACGGTGGACAGGGCGATAAGTCGCGCCAGGCCGCTCTCGGCCGTTTGGCCGGGAAACTGTGCCGCGTAGTGCGCATGGTCGGCCAGATAGAACAGCATGAAGGCGTTGATCACGCTGGCGGCGATCTGGAAGCAGAAGCGCGACATCCAGGCGAAGCCGAAGTCCGCCGTGAAGTGCAGCCTCGACGGCTTCGACGTCTCACGGGTCCGGACCACGGGTTCCTTCCAGGCCAGCAGAAGCGGCACGACGCAGGCGACGACGATCACACCCAGCAAGGCCAGCCTGGCGCCGGCGTCCGGCAGAATCGGATCCGCGATCAGCACGCCCGTCGCTGCGCCCATCGGAGCGCCCAGGCCCAGGAATGCGGCGACGCGACCCTTCTGGGCGTCCGGAACCCGGTCGGCGAGAATGGCGGTCAGGGGGGCGAACATCAGGTTGAAGCCCAGCTGGAAGGCGATCACGCCGACGATCAGGCCGGTTGGCGTGCGGGCGGCGCCGATCAGGCCGTAGGCGGCCAGCACGCCGATCAGTCCCAGCAGGATCCAAGGTCGCCTGCGCCCCCAGACGGACCGGGTCCGGTCGCTGCCCCAGCCGGCGGCCAGATTGGCGACGCTGGCCACGCCCGCGCCCCAGGCGGTGGCGACGCCCAGCAAGCCGACCTTGTCGACCATGGACACCTGCTGGGCCTGCAGCGGCACGATGATCGACAGAAGCGGTACGAAGGCGCTGAAGGCGCCGACATAGGCGAGGGTCAGCAGGGCGACGAAGCCGGGTCCGACCCGCGGCGGCGTGGAGGTTTCGGCTGGGGCGTGGGTCGGCATGGCGTGGCGACACTGGTGCATGACGACGTCGCGATGCGAGGGAAATCTTGCGCTTCGCCAACGGAGCAAAGCATATCTTGGCCGCGGCCCGCAGACAGGGTTCGCGGCGGGGCAGCGACGATGGCAGCGACGATCTATGATGTGGCCGCCCTGGCCGGCGTGTCCATCAAGTCGGTTTCGAGGGTTCTGAACCGCGAGCCCAATGTCAGCGCGGCGCTTCAGGAGAAGGTGAGGGCGGCGGTCGAGACGCTGGACTATCGCCCCAGCCTGTCGGCGCGCAGCCTGGCCGGCGCATCCTCCTATCTGATCGCGGCCTTCGTTGACGCCTCGCTGACCCTGCAGCACATGCGCAGCGGACGGGGCAACGACTATCTGAGCCGGCTGGAGCTGGGGGCGCTGGTCGAATGCCATGAGGCAGGCCACCATCTGCTGGTCGAGCTGATCGACTACGGCTCTCCCAGCCTTGAGGCGAGACTGACCGCCCTGCTGAAGGCGCTGAGGCTGGACGGGGTGCTGCTGACACCGCCGAACGCCGACGACCCGCTGGTGCTCGACATCCTGGAGCGCTCAAACACGCCGTTCGTACGGCTGGGCGCCGAGCGCGACCTGGACCGAGGCATGCGCGTCCACATGGACGACCGGCAGGCGGCGCATGACATGACCAATCATCTGATCGGTCTGGGCCACCGGCGAATCGGCTTCGTTTCCGGACCGCCCGCCTATGCGGCCAGTCAGGCGCGGCGCGAAGGATTCCTAGCCGCGCTTTCGGAGGCGGGCGTCTCGCCTTTCAGCCTGGCGGATGGCGATTTCACCTTCGATTCCGGTCGGCGCGCCGGGCTCGATCTGTTGTCTGGTGAAGAGCGCCCGACCGCGATCTTCGCCAGCAATGACGACATGGCGCTGGGTGTGCTGGCGGCTGCCGGCAGTCTTGGCGTACGAACGCCGGAAGCGCTGTCGGTGTGCGGTTTCGACGATACGCCCGGCGCGCTTTTCAGCACGCCCGCGCTGACGACCATCCGCCAGCCCGTGGCGGAAATGGCAGCGGCGGCGACCCGCATGCTGCTCGCCGCCAAGAAGGGGCACGTCTCCCCAAGTCAGAAGATCGACTACGTCCTGGTGTCGAGGCTTTCCACCCAGCCGCCTGCGAAGAACTGACACATGACGCGTTGACAGCGCTGTCAAAGCGAGACACCTTTCGCTCCGGAAACGCTGGGCTCCGTCAGAGCCGCAAACAAGGTGCCCGAAAACGGGGCCGGGGGAGGAAACTATGGTCCGTTACAGGAATGCGCTTCTGCTTGGCTGCGCCACAGTGGCTCTGACAGCCACGATGGCGGCGGCGCAGGCGCAGCCCCAGGTCGCCCAGCCGGTGCAGGCCGCGGCAGAGCAGGAAGCCACGACCCAGGTCGGCGATATTGTCGTGACCGCCGAGCGTCGTCAGCAAAACCTTCAAGACTACGCGGGCGTCGCCCAGTCGATCACGGGTGAAACCCTGCGCGCGGTCGGCATCGATCAGATCGAGGACCTTCAGTCGGCCGTGCCGGGCCTGTCGATCTCGAACCAGGAAGGCAACGTCCAGATCTACATCCGCGGCGTGGGGACCGCCAACAACACCGAGTTGGGCGATCCGTCCGCCGCAACCCATCTGAACGGGGTCTATCTGCCCCGGCCTCGCGGGCTGGGCGGCATGTTCTTCGACCTGGCGCGGGTCGAGATCGCCAAGGGACCGCAAGGCACGCTTCGCGGCCGCAACGCGGTGGCCGGCACGCTGAACATCATCCCCAACATGCCGCGCCTCGGTTCGCGCGAGGGCTTCGTCCAGGGCGAAGTCGGCACCTTGGACACGACGGGCTTCGAGGCCGCCGTCAACCTGCCGATCGGCGACACCCAGGCCGTGCGCCTTGCCGTGTACGGCATGGACAAGGGCACCGCTTACGAGAATGTCGGCAACGACTCGTCCCTGAAGCCCACCGGCATCCAGGAATTGTTTTCGGCGCGGGCCACTTATCTGTACGAGCCCAACGACCGATTCCGCGTCACTCTGATGGGCGACTACGCATCCGAGCGCGGCACCGGCTATCCGGCCACCAACATCCGCAACGGTCTAGTCAACGGCGGCACGCCGGATCAACTAGAGCTGCGCGAGGTTCTGTTCCGCGGACCCCAGGGCCTGGTCGAGAACGACAACTGGGGTCTGGCGCTGAACGCCTCCTACGATCTTGGGGCGGTTGTCCTGGAGTACATCGCGAGCCGCCGGAGCGTGGACTACTACCAAGTCAACGCCGCCAACGAGGGCGTCGTGCGGCCCGGCTACGGCGCGGCCGACGTCGACTACGACAACTTCGGCACTCAATACTGGCTGACCCTGTCGAAGTCCGACATTCACGAGCTGCGCCTGTCGTCCTCGCCTGATTCGCGGGCGGTATGGTCGACCGGACTGTTCTATTTCAAGGAAGACCAAGAGGTCGGCTTCCTGTCGGTGGTGGATAAGGGTCTGTTCTACTCCGGCACCGAGTTCACCTTCCCGGAGGTGAAGTCCGAATCCTTCGCCGCCTATTTCGACGTCACCTATCCGGTGACCGACCAGCTGCGAGTCAAGGGCGGCTTCCGCTACACCGATGAGAGCAAGTCGCGGCGCGGCGTGGGCGGCAACTGGTCGTTGGGACTGGGCTCCGAAGGGTTTGGCTGCTGCTTCACCACCCGCCTCGGCACCGAGGGATTCCGGCCGATCTTCCGTGGTCGCGCAAGCTATGAGGCGCCGGCGCCGGGGGACAAGGCTGCTGCGGCGCAGTATTTCCTGGGCGCCTTCCGGCCCGGTGCGCGCGACACCTTCCTGGAGCAGATCGCCGGCGTGGCCGACGGCTCGCGTCCGAACGGCACCTGCGTGGACCGGCCGGATACCCAGCCCGATTACGGAGGCCAGGTTTGTCCGGCCAACGGCCAGCACAGCTTCTTTGAGATCAGTGCTCCAGGCGAGCAGGTGGGGTCCTACGAGGACTCCTTCAGCGACTACCGCGTCGGCTTCGAGTACGACTTCACCTCAGACAATCTGTTCTACGGCGCGATCTCGACCGGACATAAGTCCGGCGGCTTCAACGACACAATCACGATCAATGGGGTCCAGACCGCCCCGACCTTCGCGCCGGAGGCCGTCACCCTCTACGAACTGGGCACGAAGAACACCTTCCGCCTGGACACCGGCCGCATCGATGTGAACGCCAACGTCTTCTATTATGACTATTCGGATCAGGTGTTTCAGACCCTGGTGTCCCTGGGCGTCGGGCCGGGTGGGTCCAGCGCCGGCTTCTCGCAGCAGAACATCAATGTGGCCCAGTCGACGATCAAGGGCTTTGAGCTCGAGACCCGGTTCGACCTGCCCTGGGGCATGCGCCTGGACCTGATCGGCGCCTATATCGACGCCAAGGCCGACAGCGGCGCGCTGACCGACACGCGGGGCACCGACTATGGCGACGGCACGCCGAACTTCAACATCGATATCGCCGGCAACGACCTGCCGAACGTTTCGAAGGTGAACCTCAACGCCCACCTGCAGAAAACGACGGAGCTGATGGGCGGCCGCGCCGACTTCCATCTGCTGGCCAACTACCGCTCATCCTACCAGCTCAACATCTACAATGAGCTGCCTGTGATCCAATTTGTCGATCGGCCGACGGATCCAGCAGCCCAGGCCGCCTATGACGCCTTCAAGGCCTCTGTCGCCGGCACGACGATCAACCCGACCGCGCCGCTGGCTAGCCCCTTCCTGCGCAGCACCGACGCCAGAGACGGCGGCTTCTGGGCTCGTCAGGGCGGCTATGTGACGGTCAATCTGGGCGCGGGATGGGAGCCGGCCAGCGGCCGCTATCGCGTCGAGGCCTACGTCAACAACCTCTTCGACAAGACGGTGGTTGAGAAGCAGCTGGTGTCCGACGAGGTCGTCAATGTGCTGTTCCTGAACCAGCCGCGTACGATGGGCGTGCGACTGCGCGCCAACTTCTAAGCTCCTGAGCCTGGGGGCGACGCGGCATCCGCTGCGTCGCCCGTTTTTTTGCAGTACCGAGGTCCCCGCATGTTCCTGCAGCGCCCCGCCGTCATCTCCGCCCTGGCCCTGACCGTCGCGCTCGGCGGCTGCGCGACGGCGGCGGAACCCGCAGAGACGCCAGCCCAGGCGCGTGCGACGCCCTCGCTATGGCCGCAAGCCGCCAGTCCCGACGCCCTGACGGACGCCCAGACCGAAGCCTTCATCGACACGCTGATCGCCCGCATGACGCTGGAGGAGAAGGTCGGCCAGATCATCCAGGCCGACATCGCCTCGATCACGCCCCAGGACCTGGCGACCTATCCCATCGGTTCGATCCTGGCCGGCGGCAACTCATCGCCCGGCGGCAATGAGCGCGCGCCGCTGGCGGAGTGGGTCGCGCTGTCGCGCGCCTTCCGCCAGGCCGCAGAGGCTCGACCGGGCGCGGCGGTGCCGCTGATGTTCGGCATCGACGCCGTGCACGGCCATAACAACATTGTCGGCGCCACCCTGTTTCCGCACAACATCGGCCTGGGCGCAGCCCGCGATCCCGATCTGATCCGGCGCATCGGCGAGGCCACGGCGCTGGAGGTGGTGGCGTCCGGCGCGGACTGGACCTTCGGGCCGACCCTGGCCGTCCCGCGCAACGACCGCTGGGGCCGGACCTACGAAGGTTATGGCGAAGACCCCGAGATCGTGAAGGCCTACGCCGGCCCGATGACCCTGGGTCTGCAGGGGGCGTTGCAGGCCGGTCGGCCGCTGGCGGCGGACCGCATCGCCGGCTCCGCCAAACACTTCCTGGCCGACGGCGGCACGACCGACGGCGTCGATCAGGGCGACGCCGTGATCTCCGAAGCCGAACTGATCGGCGTGCACGCCCAGGGTTATGTGCCCGCCATCGACGAGGGCGTGCTGACCGTGATGGCCTCCTTCTCGAGCTGGAACGGGGTGAAGATCACCGGAAATCGCTCGCTGCTGACCGATGTGCTCAAGGAGCGGATGGGCTTCGACGGCTTCGTGGTGGGCGACTGGAACGCGCACGGCCAGATTCCGGGCTGCAGCAACGAGAGCTGCCCCCAGGCGATCAACGCCGGCCTCGACATGTTCATGGCGCCCGACAGCTGGCGCGGCCTGTACGACAACACCCTGGCCCAGGCCCGCGCCGGCGAAATCCCGGCCGCCCGACTGGACGACGCCGTGCGCCGCATCCTGCGCGTCAAGGCCAAGCTGGGGGTGTTCGACCGCGACCGCTCATATGAGGGACGCGCCGAACTGCTGGGCTCGGCTGACCACCGCGAACTGGCCCGCGAAGCCGTGCGCAAGTCGCTGGTGCTGCTAAAGAACGAGGGGGTGCTGCCGATCCGGCCGGGCGCGCGGGTCTTGGTGGCCGGGGAGGCGGCGGACTCGATCGGCCAGGCCTCGGGCGGATGGACCATCACCTGGCAGGGCACGGACACCACCAACGCCGACTTCCCGGGCGGCACGTCGATCTGGGCCGGATTGCGCGACGCAGTGTCAGAGGCCGGCGGCTCCGCCGAGCTGAGCGCGTCGGGCGAGTTCACCCAGAAGCCGGACGTGGCCATCGTCGTGTTTGGCGAAACCCCCTATGCGGAGTTCCAGGGCGACATCCAGACGCTGGAGTTCCTGCCCGAAGGCCCGCTGGAGATGCTTCGGCGCTTGAAGGCTCAGGGCATCCCGACGGTCTCCGTCTTCCTGAGCGGCCGGCCGCTCTGGACCAATCCCGAGATCAACGCCTCGGACGCCTTCGTCGCCGCCTGGCTGCCGGGCACGGAAGGCGCGGGCGTCGCGGACGTGCTTGTGGCGGGCAGGGACGGTGCGACCCGTCATGATTTCACCGGCCGGCTATCCTTTTCCTGGCCCAAGACGGCCGCTCAGGATGTGCTGAACGTGGGCGATCCCGGCTACGATCCGCAGTTCGCCTATGGCTATGGGCTCAGCTACTCCAGGCCGGCCGCCGTCGCCGCCCTCGGCGAAGACCCGGGCGTCGAGATCACGCGGAGCAATCTGGACCGATATTTCGCCGACGGCCGCGTCCAGGCGCCGTGGTCGCTGCTGCTGCGCGACGGCGGCGGCGACACGCGGGTCGGACAGGTGCTGGGCGGCTCCAGCCCGCGCGGCGCCGTCAGCGTGCGCTCGACCGACGGGACGGCCCAGGAAAGCGCGATGGCCCTGAGCTTCTCCGGCCCCGGAGAGGCGGTCATCTTCGGACCGGCCGTCGACCTGTCGCGCCAGCGCAACGGCGACATGGTGCTGGCCCTGTCGGTCCGCCTGGACGAGGCTGCGCGAGGCCCGATCGATCTGGGCTTCGGCGCGGAGCACCACGACATCGCGCCGCTGCTGGCCGACGCGGCGGTCGGTCAGTGGCGTCACCTGCGTCTGCGTCTGGCCTGCTTCGATGGCGACGCCGCGGGCGTATCCGCCGTGGAAACGCCGTTCTCGCTGAGATCGGCGGAGCCGCTGCGTATTTCGCTGGCAGACATCAGTTTGACGAGCAATGATGCTCCCGCAGTGTGCTTGAGTGAAACCAGTCGGGAAGCCTTGTCTTGAACGGCTGACCCAGAGCTGTTTTCGAACGGCCTCGCTTGGATGTGGACTTCAGCCGCGAAGCGGCGGCCGAATGTCTGACTGCAGGCAAATAATCAACGTCCGCTGCTGGCTCTTCGGGCGTCGCCTGCTTCATCCGAACGCGCCTGCGTCCATTGGGATTGGCGCGGCCGTCACTGCACGAGCGTTCATGGCGTTGGGCTTCACGGTCGGTCTCTACGCCCTTTCGATCAGTCTCGCGCTGAGCGGAAGGTCCCGGTCCTGCGGGACCGGATTGACCACAAGCCTCATTGGCGGCCTGGGCATCGCACTTGCGACGATGCTGATCTTCAGTCTCGGGGCCTAGGCTGTCGCCACCTGCGCGGGGGTGAAACCGGCCTACCCCGCAAATTTCGATGTCCGCTGTTGGCGTGAAGAAGCCGCTCGGAGCCTTGGGCGCGTACCCGCTTAGGCACATGTCCGGCGTTGCCGCCAGTTGGCGAGGTGGGCGGCCGCGAGCAGGAGGCTTCCCAAGACCGTGACAGCGGTCTCGGCCTCGTGGTTGGGGAACTCTGCTGCACCGGCTGTCAGCAGTGCCAGGCCCGCGACCGCTAGGCCGATCAGCCAGGGCGAGCGGGGGAGGACGCGTGCGAAGGTGAAGGCTGAGACGGGCGCGGCCCCGGCGATGAACAGCCAGTGCACCCACTCGGCCTCAGCCCAAGCGCCGGCGAGCGGCAGCAGAGACGCCGCCAGCGGCAGGGCCAGGCAGTGAATCAGACAGAGCCCGGACAGCCCGAGGGCCAGGCTGTCGCCGAGGGCGGCGGAGCGGTTGACGGACATGGGGCGAGCCTCTTCGTGGTACATTGTGACGCCCTTGGATGCGACGGGCTCCGCATAGCGTAAGAGAAATCGGTTCGGTCAGCCGCCGCGGGCGTCGGCCGCACGGCTTGGGCGCCGCTCGTGGCGGCTGGACCGCGCCCTGCAGACCTTCGTCTCAGGCCGACGGCGGGCGGGGCGCCTTGTGTGGACGCCCCCAACGGCTCAGAACCGGGTGCGCAGGCCCAGCACGACATTGCGGCCGCGCATGGGGGCGAGGGTGGAGATGAAGGAGGCGTGGTTCAACGCCGTCTCGTCCAGCAGATTGGAGCCGCGCACGAAGACCTGGTTGCGGAAGCCGCCGATGTCGAAGTCATAGGCGACCGTCGCGTTGACCATGTTGTAGCCCGGGGTCTCGCGCTCGAAGTCGGCGATACGGTCCTGCTCGAAGACGCGGATGTACTCCAGGCTGCCGGACCAGGGACCCTGGAACAGGTCAGTGCGTGCGCCCAGGCGTGCGGCCGGAATGCGGGGCAGGGCGCCGCCTTCGTCCAGGCTGGCCCGGACGTAGTCGCCGAAGACGCTGGCCGACAGGTTCGGGCTGAAGGCGTAGCGGATGTCACCCTCGACGCCGGTGAAGGTGGCGTCCTCCTGCGCATAGCGGATCAGGCGGAAATCTTCGAACTGGTCCAGGGTCTGGGCGTAGATGTAGCCGTCATAGGCGTAACGGTAGGCGCTGGCCGAGAAGGTGAGCGGCCCTTCGGTCTTGCGCAGGCCGATCTCCAGCGACACGGCGGTTTCTTCTCCCAGCGTCGCCGTGCCGAGTTCGAAGGTGTTCGTCGCCAGGTGGACGCCGTGGGCGTAGAGTTCCTGGACGTGCGGGGCCCGCTGCGATCGGGCCACGTTAAAGGTCGCCGCATAGCCCGGCGTGAAGGCCCAGTTGGCGCCCAGCGAGGCGGAGAAGGGCTTGTGCTCGACATCGGGCCGGCCGAGAGCGCTTGTCTCCTGCCACTCCTGGCGCAGGGCGCCCTCGAAGCGCCAGTCGCCCATGACATACTCTTCAAGCAGGAAGATCGCCGACGACTTGGTGTTGCTGGGCGGAATGAAGGATTCAGCGCCCACGGCGGCGAAGTCGGTGTCCGACGACTGCACGCCGATGACGCCGCGCAGGCCCCCGATCGGGGCGTGTTGCACCTCCAGACGCAGGTCGTGGCCCTTGTTGGTGAAGGTGGTCGAGACTTCGCCGTCGTCGATCTCGTCATGGCGATAGTCGGTGTAGCCGCCGCGGAAGCGGACGCGCTCGACCCCGGCGAAGGGATTGCGCAGTTCGCCGCGCAGGTCGACGCGCCGGCTGATCAGATCGACGACCGGAACGTGGCCTTCCTCGCCATGATCATGGTCGTGATCGTGGTCGTCCTCGCCGTGATCGTGTCCGCCGCAGTGCAGGCTGGAGCCGTGGGGGTGGCAGGATTCATACTCGTGGCTGTGACCCGGCAGTCCATAGCGGCTCTGCTGTTCGGTGAAGGCCGCGCCGAGATAGCCGCGCGAGCCGATCCACGAGGCGCCCAGAGTCGCCGTTCGCGTGCGGTTGAACGAACCGGCCAGACGGTTGAAGCCCTCGTCTTCCTCGTGGGCATGATCGTGGTCGTGACCCTCGTCCTCGTCGTGCCGGGGCGGGGTGTAGAAGGGCAGGCGATAGTCGTCGGTGCGACGCGCCGCCGCCTCGATCCGCAGCGCGAAGTTGCCTGCCCCGACCGTGGCGCCCACGACCCCGGCGCGCTCGTCATCCGCCGTGCCCAGCCGGACCTCGGCGACGCCGTCGCCGCCATCGCCAGGGATCGCGGTCGGCACCTTGCGGTCGATCAGATTGACCGCGCCGCCGATGGCGCCGCCGCCATACAGCAGGGCGGACGGTCCGCGCAGGATCTCGATGCCCTCCAGCAGCAGGGGCTCGCCGGAGACGGCGTGGTCCGGCGAAACCTCCGAGGCGTCGATCAGGGCGGCACCGTCGCTCAGTACCTTGACGCGCGGGGCCGTCTGACCGCGGATCACCGGGCGGCTGGCGCCGGCGCCGAAGGTGTCGGAGTTGACGCCGGGAACGCCGCTGAGCGTTTCACCGAGAGTGGCCTGGCGGCGATGCACGAGGTCGTCGCCCGAGACCAGGACAACATTGGACACTACGTCGTCGCGCGATCGGCCGAGGGGATCGGCCGTCACCACGACGTCCGCGACCTGGGCCACAGGCCCGGCCTGGCCGGCCTGGCGCGGAAGGACCTCAGCCTGGGCGGCGCCCGACAAGGCAAGGGCGCTGGCGGCGGCGAAGAGGGCGGTCTTGTTGATCATGGTGTCCCCGAAGTGATGACTTACGCGACTGATATGTTATATCATATCAACGATCAACCCGCCGGCGTCCTGCGTCGGGCCGCCGCATCCGGGGGCTGCGGCGCTATGCGCTACGGAGACTCCATGACATCCAGCCTGTTCACCCACATCGAGACCCTGCAGGGGGAGCGCCCCTGGGGCGCCTTTCTGGATGCGGGGACCGGGGTGAACTCCGCCCTCTGGGGCCTGGGCCTTAAAACGGACAGCTGGACGGGGGTGACGGGTGCAGCCGGTCATGCTAAGCAGGTCCGCGATCGGGCGGGCGAGGCCCTTGAGGCGCCGAGGCGTTCGCTGCTGGTCGACAACTGGGTCAATCCTGCCTTGCTGAAGGGACAGGTGTTCGACACCGTGCTGGCCGACTATCTGGTGGGCGCCGTCGAAGGCTTTGCGCCCTATTTCCAGCGCGATCTGTTCCGGCGGCTGGCGCCGCATGTCGGCGGGGTCCTGTATGTCGTCGGTCTCGATCCCTACGTCGTCGGACCGGCCCAGACCGATGCAGCCCGTCTGGTGCGCGAGGTCGGTCGCCTGCGCGACGCCTGCCTGCTGCTCGCCGACGAGACGCCCTACAGAGAGTATCCGGCCGAATGGGTTCAGGCGTCGCTGACGGACGCCGGGTTCACCGTCACGGACGCGCGCCGCTTCCCGAATCGTTATCGTGAGAAATGGGTTCATGGGCAGCTGGACATGGCGCTGCGCCGGCTTCCCAAGCTGCAGAACCGCGAACTGGCCTCGGCCCTGGCTGCAGACGCCGAACGGCTGCGTGAACAAGGCGTCAGGCTGTGCGCCGCGCAGGACGGGCTGCGGGCCGGCTTCGACTATGTCATCGCCTGCAGGCCGCGCGCCTTCGAATATTTAACCAAGGAGATCGGATGACCTTCGTGCTTTTCGGCATTCCCAATTGCGACACTGTGAAAAAGGCTCGGGTCTGGCTGGACCAGGAGGGCGCGGCCTATGTGTTCCACGATTACAAGAAGCAGGGCGTCGAAAGGGCGATGCTGGAGCGCTGGATCGCAGCTCACGGCTGGGAAAGGGTGCTGAACCAGGCCGGTACGACGTTTCGAAAGCTGTCGGACGAGGCTCGTCAGGGGCTGGACGCCGACAAGGCGATCGCGCTGATGCTGGAGCAGCCGTCCATGATCAAACGACCGGTGTTGGAGCGTGATGGGCGCGACAGCCTGATCGGCTTCAAGCCCGACGCCTACGCCGCCTTCATCGCAAGCTGAGGTCGGCGACCACGCCGAAGTGGTCGGACGGATATTCGCCGTTTGTCGGTCGATCGCCGATCAGGCGCGCGCCGCGCACCACGAACGCTTCGGGCTCGACGAAGATGTGATCGATGACCCTGTGGTCGTGGCCCTTGGCCGGGTTCAGCGTCGTCTCGACCGCGCCGTCGGGCAGGGCGCTGATGAAGCGCGGCGGGGCGAATGAGGCCAAGCCGGCGTCGGAGAGCGGCGCATTGAAATCTCCCATGACGATCAGCGGCGCGCCGTCTTGGGGAATCCAGGACAGCAGGTCCGCAGCCTGGGTCGCGCGGATCGCGCCTCCCTCGGGGGTGTGGTGGAAGTGGGTGTTGACCACGGTAAGCCGTCGCTGGCCCACCTCGATCACTGCGCGCAGGGCGGTGCGCGAATCGTCCAGAGGGGCCAGCCGCTTCATGTCATGCGACAGGATCGGCAGACGGCTGAGAAGGGCGTTGCCATAGCGGCGCGGCGCGCCTTCGGCGTCGGTGGAGGAGAAGACGACGCTGTACTCGCCCAGGCCCGCTGCATTCAGCGCCTGGGCCAGGGTCTCGGCCTGGTTCGGCAGTCCCTTGGCCGCGTCTTCCAGAACCTCCTGCAGGCCGATGACGTCCGCCTCGGCGTCTCGCACCGCCTGGATCAACAGCAGCCGACGCGCGGCCCAGTCCTCCATGTCATGCCAGATGTTGAAGCTGAGCACCCTGACGTCTCGGGCTCCACGCGGCGCCGTGGTGGCGCAGCCCACCAGGGGCAGGGCGGCGCCGGCGGTCAGAAGGGTGCGGCGGTTCAGCATCGCGAAGCTCCTTGTCACCAGCGGATGTAACCGGTTTCAGCCGCCTTACGAAAGTTTCATGCCCGATTTCGCATCCGTTCGCCGTCGCGGGGCCCTCTTGTGATCAGAAGGCCGCCGCATCAGGCTGGCCTAAGGGTTCAAGGGAAACTCACATGGAAGACTTCATTCCGATCATCGCCATCCTGGCCGTCTTCGGCACGATCACCGCCATCATCGTCGGGCCGACCTATCTCAAGACTCAGGAGCGCAAGGAAACGCAGGAGACGGTGCGCCGCGCCATAGAGAAGGGCCAGCCGCTGCCGCCCGAGGTGATCGAGGCCATGAGCCGCGACGTGACCAAGAGCCTGCCGTCGCGCAGCCGCGACATTCGCCGCGGCGTGATTTGGCTGGCGGTCGGCATCGGCCTGGCGGCGTTCAGCGTGGTCAGCGACGTCGGCGGCAGCGACTGGAGCGGCAACAACTTCGACAGCAGCCTGCTGGGCGTCGCCTGCATCCCCGCCACCATCGGCCTCGCCTTCATCGTCCTGAGCTTCTTCAACAAGAACAAGGACTGAGCCGGGGCGGCGGGGAGAACCGTCATGGCCGTATCCTATCGGGATATGCACGACGTGGAGCTGGCGGCCCAGGCCGCCGCCGGCGGCCGGCGCGAGTTCGGCGAACTGGCGCGACGTCACGGCTCGGCGGTGCGGGGTCTGTTGCGCCGCATGGGCGCCGACCCGTCGCTGGCCGACGACGTGGCCCAGGACGCCTTCGTCGTAGCGTTTCAGCGCTGCGCCGAATATCGCGGCGAGGGTACGTTTTCGGGATGGGTCAAGCGGATCGCGGCTCGGCTCTATTTGAAGCGACGCGCCAAGGAAGCGCGGTACGTCGAAGAAAACGCGTCGGAAGAGGCTGCGCCTGTCGTCGACACGCCGGGTCTGATGGACCTCGACGAGGCGCTGAAATCCCTGAGCGAGGCGGAGCGGCTGTGCGTGTCCCTGTGTCACGGCGCCGGTCTGTCTCATCCCGAAATCGCGGCGGCCATGAATTTGCCGCTGGGCACTGTGAAATCTCATGTCAAGCGTGGTCTGGATAAACTTCGCGCGCGGCTCCAGCCGGAGCTCGTCGGGAGGGTCGCTCATGTCGTCTGACGAGTTTGATCCCATGATCGAGAAGCTGTTCGCGCGACAGGCGCCGATGGCCGACGCCGATCTGTTCGCCGCCCATCTGGAGAAGCGGCTGGCGCGGGGCTCGGGCGTCCGCGCCCTGGTCCTGGGTGGAGCGGGGTTGGTCGGCGGGGTGTTGGCGCTGCGCGAAACGGTCGGCAACATTTCTTTCTCAAGCGCCGACCGACTGATTGGCGACGCGACGATGACGCGCGGGCTGGAACAGGCCAGCATGGGCGTGCAGGCGAGCCTGGATCAGTACGGTCTTTCCCAGCTGTCGCTTGGGTCCATGGGCGGAATGCAGCTATTCTGGATCACGGCCGGCGCCATTCTGGCGCTGTTGGCCGCCGGCGTGGTGAAGCTGTCCCAGGAGACCTGAATGTCCAGCCAGAAGCCCGAGACGGTCCGCCGTCTGGCCGCACCCGACATCACGGCCCGCAAAGGCAAGGCGCCCGTCGTCTGCCTGACCGCCTATGACGCGCCGACGGCGGCGCTGCTGGACGATCACTGCGACCTGCTGCTGGTCGGCGACAGCGTGGGCATGGTCGTTCACGGCCTGCCGAACACCGTCGGCGTGACTCTGGAGATGATGATCCTGCACGGCCAGGCCGTCATGCGCGGCTCTAAGCGCGCCATGGTCGTCGTTGACATGCCGTTCGGCAGCTACGAGGGCGGCAAGGAGGTCGCCTACGACAACTGCGCGCGGGTCATGAAGGAGACGGGCGCCCAGGCGGTGAAGCTGGAAAGCGGTCCGACCGTGCCCGAAACCATCGCCTATCTCGTCCAGCGCGGAATCCCAGTGATGGGCCATGTCGGTCTGCGGCCTCAGGCCGTGCTGACCGAGGGGGCGTTCAAAGCCAAAGGACGCACCGACGACGAGCGCCTGCGCGTCATCGCCGAAGCCGAAGCGACCGCCGACGCCGGCGCCTTCGCCATCGTCATCGAGGGCACGGCCGAGGGCGTGGCGCGCGAAATCACCGAAACGATCGACAAGCCCACCATCGGCATCGGCGCCTCGGCGGCGTGCGACGGGCAGATCCTGGTCACGCCCGACATGCTGGGCCTGTTCGACTGGACGCCCAAGTTCGTGCGCAAGTACGCTGACCTGCGCGGAGAGATCGATCGCGCGGTCGCCGGCTACGCCGAAGACGTCAAGGCGCGCCGTTTTCCTGCCGAAGTCGAGACCTACTTCTCGAAAAAGCCGGTTTCGTCCTAAGCGCCGCGTTGCGGGGACGCAGGCGACCTTCTAGGGTCCGGCCGGTTTTGGCGCCCCGTCGGGCGTCCATAGAGATTCTGGGGCGACGTTTCCGTGGTTGATGTCTTCGAACAGGTCGAGGAGGAGCTTCGCTCCGAGCGCTTGAAGCGCCTGGCCCGGATCTGGCTGCCAGTTTTCGGCGGCGTCCTGCTTATCGCTCTGATCGCGGCCCTGTCGTGGTGGGGCTGGCAAAGCTGGGAAACGTCCAAGGCCGACAAGGCCTCGGCCGCCTATGACCGCGGTGTCGAGCTGCTCGAGCAGGGCAACGCCGCCAGCGCCCGCACGGCCTTCGAGGAAGCCGCCGACGTGGGCAACGGCGCCTATAGGGCCCTCGCTCTGATGCAGCAGGCCGGCATCGAGCTGAACGACAATCGGCCCGCTCAGGCGGTGACCTTGTTCGACCAGGCCGCCGACGCCGTGCGCGACCCGATCATGGCCGACGCAGCCGCCCTGAAGGCCGCCTTTCTCGTGATGGACACCGATGCGTCGCTGGCCGACATCGAAGGTCGTCTGACGCCGCTGGCCGGCGATGGCCGGCCGTATCGGGCGTTCGCGCAAGAGGCGCTGGCCCTGGCGCGGATCCAGCACGGTCAGATGCAGCCCGCCCGCGACGCGCTGGTTCAACTGCAGCTGGGTCAGGACGTGCCCGAGCAGGTCCGGCAACGCGCCCAGGCCGCCATCGAGTCCATCGATTCCGGCACGGCCTCGGCCCTGGCAGGCATCGTCGCAGCCCAGGCAAGCCTGCCCGCTCCCCAAGCCCCCGCCGCCGACGCCCCCGGCGTTCCGCCGGCCCCGGCCAACCCGTAAGTGACCATTCCAGGATGTCGTCGATGAATCGCGTGCTCAAAGTCGCCCTGGTGTGCGGCGTCGCCCTGACCGTCGCCTCGTGCGGGACGGTGCGTCGCGCCCTGCCGTTCGGCCTCGGCGGCTCCGACGCTCCGCAAGCGACCGCAAGCGAGGGTCAGCGCATCTCCATTCTGGAGTTCGAACAGCAGCTGGCGCCGTCAGCCGCTCTGTCGGGCGCCGACTTCTTCCTGCCCGGGCCGCAGGCCGTGACTGCCTGGACGCAGCCCGGCGGCACTGCTGAAAATCTGACCGAACATGTCATCGCCGCCCCCGATTTCGCGGTGGCCTGGCGGAGAAACATCGGGGAGGGCGCGCGCCGGCCGGGTCGCGTGATGTCTCCGCCGGTCGCGGCGGACAACCGCATCTTCGTTCTGGACGGCGATTCGACCGTCACCGCCGTTGCGGCGGACACCGGCGCGGTTCTGTGGAAGGCCAGCGTCCTCCCCGATGGCTCGGAGCAGGGGGACCGCCTGCTGGGTCTGATACCGCGGGGCGGCTCCAGCCGCCTGACGGGAGGGTTCGGCGGCGGCGTGGCCGTGGGCGCAGGCCGCGTCTACGTCACCTCGGGTTATCGCACGGTGACCGCGCTGGACGCTGCCACCGGCGCGGAGGTTTGGCGTCAAAGCGTCGACGTGCCGATCCACAGCGCCCCGACCTTCGCCGGCGGGCGTGTCTTCGCGAGCGACATCGACAGCCAGCTGTTCGCTTTCAACGCATCGACGGGCGCTCAGGAGTGGCTTTACCGCGGCATCGCCGAGCCAGCCCGGATCATGCGCGCCTCCAGCGTGGCGGTCTCGGGCGAGACGGTCATCGCGCCGTTTTCGTCGGGCCAGGTGGTCGCCCTGCGCGCCCTGAACGGTCAGCCGGTCTGGGAGGAGGTGCTGTCACGCACCAGCCGGACCAGCGCCCTGTCGGAAATCCGCGATGTGGCCGGCCGTCCGGTCATCAGTCGAGGCGTCGTCTATGCCGTCAGCCATTCGGGCGTGATGCAGGCGATGGACCTTCGCTCGGGCAATCCCGCCTGGTCGTTGCCGGTCGCTGGCGTGAATGCGCCGCTGCCTGTCGGCGACGTCGTGTATGTGGTGTCCAAGGATGGTGAGTTGACCGTGGTCAACCGCGCCTCGGGCCAGGTCTACTGGACGCGCGACCTGAATGAGGGGCGCGTTCGTCGTGAGGGCGGCTTCCTCGGTTTCGGTCGTCGCACCGTGCGCCCCGAATGGTCAGGCCCTATCCTGGCGTCCAACCGCCTGGTGCTGGTCAACTCGGACGGAGAGGCCGTGGCCTTCGATCCGAAGACGGGCGCCCAGCAGGCCAGTGTGCGTCTCGGCGCTGCCGCCTTCATCGCGCCGGCCGCCTATAACGGCGCGCTGTACATCCTCACCGACCGGGGTGAACTCGTCAGCCTGCGCTGAGGGGTCTATAGGCTGACATCATGGCATTGAAGGTCGCCATTGTCGGCCGCCCAAACGTGGGCAAGTCGACGCTGTTCAATCGTCTCGTCGGCAAGCGCCTCGCGCTGGTCGATGATCGTCCGGGCGTGACTCGCGACCGGCGCTACGCCGACGGCAACATCGGCGATCTCGATCTGACGCTGATCGACACCGCCGGCTACGAGGACGTCACCGACGAAAGCCTTGAAGCCCGGATGCGCGAGCAGACCGAGGCGGCCATGGACGACGCCGAACTTATTCTATTCATGATGGATGCGCGCGAGGGCGTGACCTCGCTGGACCGCATCTTCGCCGAGCGGCTGCGCAAGGTTCAACACAAGCCCATCGTTCTGCTGGCCAACAAGTCGGAGAGCCGCGAATCGGGCGGCGGCGTGGGCGAGGCGCACGCCCTGGGCTTCGGCGAGCCCGTGGCCATCTCGGCCGAGCACGGCGAGGGCATGGCCGACCTGTACGCCGCCATAGTCGCGGCCTCGGCCGACATCTTCGTCGAAGAGGTCGATGCGCCCGACAAGCCGATCCGCATCGCCATCATCGGCCGCCCCAATGCCGGCAAGTCGACCCTGGTCAACCGCCTGATCGGCGACGACCGCATGCTGACCGGCCCCGAAGCCGGCATCACGCGCGACTCCATCTCGGTCGACTGGGAATACGAGGGCCAGGCCATCCGTCTGGTCGACACCGCCGGCATGCGCCGCAAGGCCCGCGTCAACGAGAAGCTGGAGAAGCTGTCGGTCGCCGACACCATCCGCGCCATCACCTTCGCCGAGGTCGTGGTCCTGGTCATGGACAAGGACGACGCCTTCGACACCCAGGACCTGCAGCTGGCCGACCTGGTCGAGCGCGAGGGTCGGGCGCTGGTTTATGTCGCCTCCAAATGGGACCTGGAAGAAGAGCCCCAGGCCCGCATGGCCGAGCTCAAGTCCCTGGCCGAACACAAGCTGCCGCAGCTGAAGGGCTCGCCCTTCGTCGCCCTGTCGTCGCATAGCGGTCGCGGCGTGGACCGGCTGATGCCGGCGATCCTGAAGGCGTATGCGACCTGGTCCGTGAAGGTGAAGACCAAGGACCTGAACACCTGGCTGGCCATGGCCACTCAGCGCCACCCGCCGCCCGCCGTGGACGGCAAGCGCGTGAAGCCGAAATACATGGCTCAGACCAAGGCCCGTCCGCCGACCTTCGTCCTGATGGCCAGCCGCGCCTCGGACATGCCGGAGCACTACAAGCGCTATCTGATCAACAGCCTGCGCGAGAGCTTCGATCTGCCCGGGACGCCGATGCGGCTGACCGTCAAGTCAGGCTCGGCCAACCCCTACGCCGAGGGCGGCGCCAAGTCGGGGCCAGAACGCTACAAGGGCGCCGCCAAGACTGCGCCGCGCAAGGTGCAGAAGGCCGAGAAGCTGTCGAACCTGCCGGGCAAGGCGCTGGAGCAGAAGAAGACTCGCAAGCACCAGCCCAAGATCGTCAGCGGCGTGAAGGCCTCTTCGTCCAAGAAGGCCGGGTCCAGCATCGCGGTCCAGAAGGGCGCCCGCGGCGGCGCCCGCCAGGTGTCACGCTCAGGCCGCATCCGCACCGGCCAGAAGGGCGGCGCCAAGCGCTGATCGGGAGGCGCGGGGACGATGGTCACGTCAGACGCCCTCGCCGAAGACGGCGACCGCAGGCCTTCCATCAGCCTGGCTCGGCTTTTCCTGCTGTTTCTATCGTTCGGCTTGCTGGGCTTCGGCGGACCGGTGGCGCAGATCGCGCTCGTCCGAAGACGGCTGATCGAGCGCGAAGCCTGGATGCCTCCGGACCGCTTCGACCGCCTGCTGGCGGTGATGCAGGTCCTGCCGGGCCCCGAGGCGCACGAACTTTGCGTGCACATGGGCATTCGGGCGCGCGGGCGGTGGGGCGGTTTGGTGGCCGGCCTGGGCTTCATGGCGCCCGGCTTCGCGCTCATGATGGGCCTAGCCTGGTTCTATTTCGCGATTGCACTGGACATTCAGGGCGTCGCCTCGGCGCTTTTGGCGGTCCAGGCGGCCGTACTCGCGGTGATCGTTCGGGCAGGCTGGAAGATCGCGGGACATGTCCTGAACCGCTTGGGGCTGGCGCTCCTTGCGGTCGTCGCCCTGGGGTTGACGCTGGGGGGGGTGAGCTTCTGGCTGGTGCTGCCCGCCGCCGGCGCCGCCTGGGCGCTGACGCAAAGCGGCCGACTACGCGCCGGCCTTGGGCTCATGATGGCTGCGGGCGCGGTCGGCCTTGCCCTGGCCTGGCGTGACGGGGCCGCCGGTGGACACGCCAGAGCGCTGGTCGAGGCTGTCACAAGGCCGGGTTCGGAAGCGCTCGGCCTGCTGTTCCTGAGCGGGCTGAAGGTCGGACTTCTGACCTTTGGCGGAGCCTACACAGCCATCCCTGTTCTTCGCGGAGACGCCGAGCGAGGCGGTTGGCTGTCAGACGGGCAGTTCCTGGACAGCGTCGCCCTCGCGCAGGTGATTCCCGCACCGCTGATCATCTTCGCCACCTTCGTCGGCTATGCGGCGGGCGGACCTTGGGGCGGATTGGCGATGACGGCGGGCGTGTTCCTGCCGGCCTTCGCCTTCTCGATGATCTTCTATGATCGACTGGAAGCCGTCGTGGATAACGCCCGACTGCACGCATTCCTGGACGGGGTGTTCGCCGGCGTCGCCGGCCTGATCGCGGCGACGGTCGTTCAACTGGGCTGGAGCCTGTGGATCGGCGAGCCTTCGGCGCGCGTCGTCCTGGCGATGGTGTTCCTGGCCTCTCTGGCGGCGGTCTGGGCGTGGCGCAGCGCCATGACCATACCTGCCGTGGTGATCGCGGCAGGTGTGTTAGGCGCTGCAGCGCTGTAGACGTCAGCTTTGGGCGGTCCGCCATTCCGAAAAGCGGATCGTCAACGGCGGCTCGCGGTCGGCGCGCGCCAGCTCGACCACCAGGGGGCCGATTTCCGAGGGATGGGGCAGGGTCTCGGGATCTTCGCCGGGATAGGCCTGGGCGCGGAGCTGGGTCCGCATCCGGCCCGGATCGACGATCGACACGCGGATGGGCATGGACTCGGTTTCGTCGGCCCAGCACTTCATCAGCGTCTCGGCGCCGGCCTTGGTCGCCGCATAGGGCCCCCAGAAGGCGCGGGGAACCGACGTCAGGCTGGTGGTTAGATGAATGACGCGCGCCGCTTCCGAGGCTTTGAGCAGGGGCTCCAGAGAACGGATCAGGCGGTAGACGCTGGTCAGGTTGATCTTCTCGATCTTGGCGAAGCCGCGCGGATCGGCGTGGCTGACCGGCGTCAGGCCCTCGGCGCCCATGGTGGCCGCGGCCTGGACCCAGATGTCGAGCCGGCCGAACCGCTCGAACAGGGCGCCGCCCAGCCGATCGATGCCGCCGCCGTCCACCAGATCGAAGGGGATCAGCGTCGCGTGCTTGCCGGTGGTGGCGAAGATCTCGTCGTCCAGCTCTTCCAGCGCGCCCTGGGTGCGGGCGACCGCGACGACGTGGGCGCCGGCTCGGGCCAGGGCCAGCGCGCTTTCGCGGCCAATGCCGCGCGAGGCGCCGACGACCAGGGCGATGCGTTCGGAGAGGGGGAGGGATGCGTCCGTCATGGCGGCCTCTTAGCGGCTTGCGGCGGCGGCTCCAAGGTTCGCAAAAGCCTCACATCCCTGTCGCATCCGGATCACCGCCTTGTCGGACAAGCCGCCAACCTGAACAGCCGTGAGACCGCCATGCGCATGGATCGACGCAGCCTTCTGACCGCCGGCGCCGCGACCCTGGCGTTTGGCGGCTTGGGGCGCCGGGCGATGGCCCAGGCGATGGGCGGCGAGACCTATCTGAACGAGGTTGCGGGCTACGGCCCGCTGAGACCCGACCCGGCGGGCGTTCTGGATCTGCCGGACGGCTTCTCCTACCGCGTGATCTCGAGTCTGGGCCAGGTGATGGACGACGGCTTCCTGGTGCCCGGTCAGTTCGACGGGATGGGCTGCTTTCCGCTGGAGGGCGCGCGTGTCGCCCTCGTGCGCAATCACGAGCTGAAGCCGTCGTCGTCCAGTCACTGGAACCGCACGGCCTGGTCGGACGACGCCGGGCGCCTGCGGCGGCTGGACCCCGCAAAGGCCTATGGCCGCACCAGGGCCGGTCAGATCGTGCCCGGCGGGACGACCACCATCGTCTACGATCTGGAGACGGGTCAGACGGTGCGCCAACATTTGAGCCTGGTGGGCACCAGCACCAACTGCGCGGGCGGGGTGACGCCCTGGGGCAGTTGGCTGAGCTGCGAGGAGACCGAGGAGCGGCCGGGCACCGCCAATGTCGCCCAGAACCATGGCTATGTCTTCGAGGTCCCGGCGCGCGAGACGGGCCTGGTCGACCCCCAGCCTATCAAGGCCATGGGGCGGTTCGATCACGAGGCCGTCTGTTTCGACCCGGCGACCGGGATCGCCTATCTGACCGAGGACAAGGCCGACGGCCTGTTCTACCGTTTCATCCCGGCGGTTCGAGGCAAATTGCTGAAAGGCGGCAGGCTTCAGGCCCTGGCGCTTCGCGGCGCGCCCGGCGCGGATACGACCAACCACCAAACCCGGCTCTGGGACGTCGGTGACTGGCGAGAGGTCGAATGGATCGACCTGGACGAGATCGACAGCCCCAACGACGACCTGCGTTCGCGCGGCCGAGCGTCGGGCGCGGCCATCGTGGCGCGCGGCGAGGGCGTGGATTGGGGTGACGGCGAACTCTATCTGACCGCCACCTCGGGCGGTCCGATCAAGCGGGGACAGATCCTTCGCTATCAGCCGTCGGCGCACGAAGGCACGGATCGCGAGCCCGAGGCGCCGGGGCGGCTTCAGCTGTTTGTCGAAAGCGCCGACGAAAAGGTCATGAACATGGGCGACAACCTGACCGTCGCACCCTGGGGGCATCTGATCGTGTGTGAGGACAACTACTCCGACGAAATCCGCAATCACCTGAAGGGTGTGTCGCCGGACGGCCGCGTCTATACGCTGGCGCGCAACGCCACGGGGGCCAACTCCGAGTTCGCCGGGGCTTGCTTCTCACCGGACGGTTCGACGCTGTTCGTGAACTTCCAGCACCCGGGCCTGACCTTCGCCATCACCGGGCCGTGGGATCGGGTTGAAGCCTGACACTGCCAAAGCCGCGAGGCTCCCCGAGCCGAGCATAGCGGCCGACACCCAGCCGTCGCTCAAGCCGCGAGGCTCCGCGAGCCGAGCATAGCGACCAAAAAAAGAGAAACCGCCGGAGGATTTCTCCACCGGCGGCTCCCGTCACATCGTCGATCGACAGGGGGGCTGATAATTAATCGACGACGCGATAGCGGCCGTACTGGTCCGGGCAGGTCCGCACGTAGCGGGTGTCTGTCCGGCCGTCGGGAAGGCGGATGCGGCTTTCGGCCAAGCGGCAGCCGGACTGATCTTGCCAGCCGCCCGAGGGGTAGCCGGTGACCCCGGCGTAACGATCGTCATAGCCGTCATAGCGCCGCTCTTCGTAGCGCACAGGCGGCGGGCTGTAGGCACGGTCTTCGTACCGGTCGTAGCCGTAGTTCTGACCGTAGTAGTCATAGTCGCCGGCGCGATTGTCGTAGGCGCGGGTGTCGCAGTAGGCGGAACTGTTGTTGCGGCCGACGCTGCCGCCAACAACGGCGCCGAGCACGCCGCCCAGGACGCTGCCTTCGGTGCGACGACCGCGGGCCGCCACTTGCGAACCGGCGACGGCGCCAAGCACGCCGCCGATCACAGCGCCGGCGCCTGTGCGGCCGTCGCGTTCACGCACGCACGGGTCGCCGTATCCGTAGCTGGACGAACCGTAGGACGACCCGTAGCCGTAAGGTTGGCTGTAGCCGTAGGACTGCGCCGAGGCGGGAGCGGCGGCGGCCAAGGCGGCGAGCGCGGCGGCGGCGACGGCGGCGTTGCGGGGCAGGTTGGCGATGAAAGACATCTGTTCAAATTCCTTTCCAGACCTGGCCGCAGAACGGTTCCGGCCCCCATCTGTTGCATCGAGGAATAGGCCTCCGAAGCTGAACAGGTTTTGAGCGGGCCGTTCATCTTCGTTCATGTTTCGCATCGCGCGGCTTTGGCCCTAAAGAGCCGCCATGACCGCCACCTTCACGATCGACCGCATGGGCCACCAGGGCGACGGAATCGCCGACGCCGTCGACGGGCCGGTGTTCGCGCCCGGCACCCTGCCGGGCGAGACGGTGCGTGGCCTGCTGGGCGAGGATCGTCGGCTGACCGACATTCAGATCATCGAGCCCAGCGCGGATCGGCGGCCGGTGCATTCCGAAGCCTATGCCGAATGCGGGGTCGCGCCGCTGCAGCACTGGGCCGAAGAGCCCTATCTGGCTTGGAAGCGCAGCCTGGTGGTCGAGACCTTGCGCCGCGAGGGGCTGGAGGCCAAGGTCGAGGCGACCGTGGCCACGCCGCCCGCGACGCGGCGGAGGCTGGCTCTGCACGCCCGACGCGGTCCCAAGGGGCGGGTGCTGCTCGGCTTCAAGGCGCGCAAGTCCTGGCGGCTGGTGGAGATTACGGACTGCCCCGTGTCCGATCCGCGTCTGACCGCGCTGCTGCCGGCTCTGGCGCGGGTGGCAGACCCTTTCCTGAGCCACCCCAAGTCGGCCCCGACCCTGCATGTCACCCTGACCGACACGGGTGTGGACGTGGACATCACCGGGGTGGAGAAGAAGTCTGGCGGCCCCAGCGGCGACGCGGCGGCGCGGGCCATCGCCGAGGCCGCAGCCGCCGATCTGGCGCGCCTCAGCCTGGACGGCGAGGTGCGGATGATGGCGCGTCAGCCGCGCGTCACCTTCGGCCGGGCCAGCGTACCCCTGCCGCCCGGCGGTTTCCTGCAGGCCTCGCCCCAGGCGGAGGCGGTGATGGTCGAGCGGACCATGGCGGCGACCAAGGGCGCCAAGCTCGTGGCCGACCTGTTCTGCGGGGCGGGGACCTTCACCTTCCCCCTGGCCGAGCAGGCCAAGGTCATCGCCGCCGATTCGTCCGGCGCCGCCATCGCCGCCCTGAAGGCCGGCATCGGAACGGGCTCGGGCCTGCGCACCATAGAGGCCCAGGCGCGCGACCTGTTCCGCCGCCCCCTGTCGCCCTTTGACCTCAAGGGGTGTGAGGCGGTGGTGTTCGATCCGCCGCGCGCCGGGGCGCTGGAGCAGGCACGCCAAATCGCGGACGCCAAGGCCGGCGTGGTGGTCGGCGTCTCGTGCAATCCGACCAGTTTCGCACGCGACGCCCGCATTCTGGTCGACGCCGGATTCCTTCTCGAGACTGTCACGCCCATCGATCAGTTCGTCTGGTCGACCCACGTCGAACTCGTCGGGGTGTTCCGCCGCTAGACCCCGGCCGCGCCAAGGGCTATTCACCGGCCTCGTTTTGGAACCCCATGCTCGCAGGAGCCGCCATGCTCGCCCGCATCTACAGACCGGCCAAGACGGCGATGCAGTCGGGCAAGGCCAAGAGCCTGGCCTGGCGGCTGGAGTTCGAACCGGCGTCGGCCCGGACCATCGACCCGTTGATGGGCTGGACCAGCTCGTCAGACATGAACGGCCAGGTCCGCCTGACCTTCGACACGGCAGAGGAGGCGGTGGCCTATGCCGAGCGCCACGGCATCCCGTTCCGACTGCACGAGCCGCAAGAACCGCCGGTCATCATCAAGGCCTACGCCGACAACTTCGCCCCCAACCGCAAGCAGTCCTGGACGCACTGAGCCCTGACTGCCACCGCCAGGGCGCCCGTAGCTCAACCGGATAGAGCATCCGCCTTCTAAGCGGACGGTTGCAGGTTCGAGTCCTGCCGGGCGCGCCACGGCCAATGGTTTTGACAGCCCCCGCGCATGCGCTAGTCGGAGGGTATGCGTCTTGCCCTTATTCCGCACCCGAGCACGGCCGAAGTCGGCGGACTGACGCTGGAGGTCGAGGTGCGTCGGGCGGGGCGGATGCTGAGCCTGGAGTATGCGGTCGGGGGACCGGTAGAGACGGTGCGCTGGCCGCAGAGGGCTGCGCGTGTTCGCACCGACGGGCTGTGGCGGACGACCTGTTTCGAAGCGTTCGTGGGGGCGGGCGCCGGCTATGCCGAGGCGAACCTGTCGCCATCGGGGGCGTGGGCGCTCTACAAATTTGACGGCTATCGGGACGGGATGCGAGCGGTCGAGGCGCCGGCGCCGTTCACCGTCGTGCGTCAGGCGCCGGGGCGGGCGGTGCTGACGGCCGATGTGAAACTGCCGCCCGAGGCGACGGGGCCGATCGGGCTGTGCGCGGTGATCGAGCGGTGGGACGGGGCGATCAGCTATTGGGCGCTGGCCCATCCGTCGGATAAGCCGGACTTCCACCATCCTGAGTCCTTCGCGCTGGAGCTGCCATGAAGTTCGGCCTCGATCGTCTGTTGTCCGATCCGGCGCTGCGGGCGCCGCTGGCCGGGCGGCGCGTGGCGCTGCTGGCCCATCCGGCCTCGGTCACGGCGGACTTGACCCATGCGGTGGATGCGCTGGCGGCCTGCCCGGAGATCACCCTGACCGCCGCCTTCGGCCCGCAGCACGGAATGAAGGGCGATCTGCAGGACAACATGATGGAGAGCCCGGACTATCGCGATCCGGTCCACGGCTTTCCGGTGTTCAGCCTGTATGGCGACGTGCGCCGCCCGCGCGACGAGTGGATGGGCGAGTTCGACGTCCTGCTGGTCGATCTGCAGGACCTGGGGTGCCGCATATACACCTATGTCACGACGCTGCTGTACGTGCTTGAGGCGGCGGCCAAGCACGGCAAGACGGTGTGGGTGCTGGACCGACCCAATCCGGCCGGGCGGCCGGTCGAGGGGCTGACGCTGAAGCCGGGGTTCAAAAGCTTCGTCGGCGCCGGACCCATGCCGATGCGGCACGGCCTGACCATGGGCGAGCTGGGCCGCTGGTTCATCGACCACTTCGGCCTGGACGTGGACTATCGCGTTATCGAGATGCAGGGCTATGACCCCGAGGCCGGGCCCGGCTTCGGCTGGCCGCTGGGCCGGCGGGAATGGGTCAATCCCAGCCCCAATGCGCCGAACCTCAGCATGGCGCGCGCCTATGCCGGGACGGTTATGCTCGAGGGTGCCACGCTGTCGGAGGGGCGCGGCACGACCCGCCCGCTGGAGCTGTTCGGGGCACCCGACATCGATGCGCGGGCGGTGATCGCTGAGATGCAGGCGCTGGCGCCCGACTGGCTGGGCGGCTGCGTCTTGCGCGACATGTGGTTCCAGCCGACCTTCCACAAACACGTCGGCCAGCTGTGCTCGGGCGTGCAGATCCATGTCGAGGGGCCTTGGTACGAGCATAAGGCCTTCAAGCCGTGGCGGGTTCAGGCGCTGGGGTTCAAGGCGATCCGGCGGCTTTACGGCGACTACGACCTGTGGCGCGACTTCCCCTATGAATACGCCTTCGGCCGCCTGGCGATCGACACCATCAACGGCGGGCCGGGCCTGCGCGAGTGGGTGGACGACGCAGAGGCCACGCCGGGTGATCTGGACACCCTGACCGTGCCCGACGAGCGGGCGTGGGAAGAGGCCCGCAGACCACACCTGATCTACTAGTGCAGCTTCAGCCGTCCCGAGACGCGGCGGTGCAGCAGGCGCGACAGGGCCAGCAGCGCCGTCCGGGGAACGCCCAGGATCGAGCGGTGGTGGTCCAGGTGCAGCGCCATATAGGCCCACTTGGCCAATAGGCCCTCGATCAGGAAGTTCGAGCCGCCCAGCCCGCCCATCAGCGAGCCGACGCCCTGGTCGTCGCCCAGCGACACCAGCGAGCCCCGGTCACGATAGACGAAGGGCTTGTCCAGGCCGGGGTCGAGCAGGGCGCGGCTGAGATACTGCGCCTGCTGGCTGGCGGCCTGGGCGCGGGCGGGCACGGGCTTGCCACCGGGGCCGGGCGTCTGGGCGCAGTCGCCGAGCGCATAGATGTGCGGCGCCGAGGTGCGCAGGCGGTCGTCGGTGACGAACTGGTTCAGCTTGCCGGTTTCGAGTCCAAGCTCGGCGTTGAAGTCCGTCGCCTTCACCCCGGCCGCCCAGACGACGAGGTCGGCGGATACAGCGCCTTGCGAGGTCTCCAGCCCCTGAGCGGTGACGCGCTGAACCTCCGCGTCGGTCATCAGGTCGATGCCACGCTCGGTCAGGGCGCGGGCGGCCTTGGCGGCGACCTTTTCCGGCAGACCGCCCAGGATGCGCGGCGCCGCCTCGACGATGGTGACCTTCATCTGGAAGGCCTGGTCGCCCGACAGGCCGGCGACCAGTTCGCCGTGACCCTCCAGCAGTTCGGTGGACAGCTCGACCCCCGTGGCGCCCGCGCCGACGATGGCGATGCGCAGGATGCGCTCGTCCGACACGGCGGCGGCCAGCAGGGCGGTGGTCAGCCGGCGATGAAAGGCCTCGGCGTCGGCGACGTCTTCCAGCAGGTGGGCGTGGTCGGCCGCGCCGGGCGTATCGAACAGGTTGGAGCCCGAGCCGGTGGCCAGCACCAGGGTCTGAAACCCGAGGGTGCGCGGCGGGACCAGCACCTCGCCGTCGTCGTCGCGGATCTCCGCCAGGGTGACCGCGCGCGCCTCGGCGTCCAGGCCGATCAGGTCGCCCAGCACGAAGCGGAAATGATTGCGACGGCTCAGCAGCGGATAGGACAGCCCCTCCTGATGCGAATCCAGCGATCCGGCCGCGACCTCGTGCAGACTGGGCTTCCACAGGTGAAAGACCGAGCGGTCGATCAGGGTGACGCGCCGCCGCCCTTCGCGCCGCCCCAGCCTGCGGCCGAGCCGCGCCGCAAGCTCAAGCCCGCCGGTGCCGCCGCCGATGATGACGATGTCATGGTTGTCCAACGGCTTGCGCTTCACGGCTGTCCTCCAACTGCTCCAACGCCCGGTGGCGCCGACTGTTCGTTTCCCGGCATGCGACGGCTGGACGCAATCTGTCCGAAGCGTAACTTGACCCCCTGGGTCGTCAGATCCCAGGCTAGGCGTTCATGAATCGCATGCGGGGGGCTCTCATGCTTTCGATCCGGAATCTGGTCCACGTCTATCCCAACGGCACGCGCGCCCTGGACGACGTAAGCCTGGAGGTGCCGACGGGCATGTTCGGTCTGCTGGGGCCGAACGGCGCGGGCAAGTCGACGCTGATGCGGTCGATCGCGACCTTGCAGACGCCGACGTCGGGCGAGATGACCTTCGGCGAGATCGACGTTATCAAACAGCCCGAAGAGCTGCGCCGCACCCTGGGCTATCTGCCCCAGGACTTCGGCGTCTATCCGCGCGTCTCGGCCTACGACATGCTGGACCATATGGCGGTGCTGAAGGGCATTGCTGACGGCAAGGATCGCAAGGCCACCGTCGAGAGCCTGCTGAACCAGGTCAACCTGTGGCCCGTCCGCAAGAAGGCCCTGGCGGGTTTCTCGGGCGGGATGCGCCAGCGGTTCGGCATCGCCCAGGCTCTGATCGGCCAGCCCCGGCTGATCATCGTCGACGAGCCCACCGCCGGTCTGGACCCGGAAGAGCGCAACCGCTTCCTGAACCTGTTGGCCGAGATCGGCGAGAGCGTGGTGGTCATCCTGTCGACTCACATCGTCGAGGACGTGGCTGATCTGTGCCCGCGCATGGCGGTGCTGGCCGACGGCAAGATTCGCCTGGAAGGCGCGCCGTCCGAACTGCTCGGTCAGATGCAGGGCCGGGTGTGGAAGAAGACCATCGACAAGGCCGACCTGCCGGAACACCGGGTCCAGTACGAGGTCATCTCCACGCGCCTGTTCGCCGGGCGTACGGTGATCCACGTGCTGTCCGATGCCAAACCGGGACCAGGGTTCGAGCCCGTCTCGGGCGGCCTGGAGGACGTCTACTTCTCGACCCTGTCGGCCTCGCGCCGCGCCGCCTGAGGTCGATAGATCATGTTCGCCCGCATCGCGGCCTTCGAATTCCGCTATCAGCTTCGCCAGCCGGCCTTCTGGGTCATCGGCATCCTGTTCCTGCTGCTCAGCTTCGGCGCCGTGGCGTCGGAGAACGTCTCGCTGGGGTCGGGCGGGAACGTGCACAAGAACGCGCCCTATGCGTTGGCGCTGGCGCATATCGCCTTCAACATGTTCTTCATGCTGGGCACCACGGCCATCGTGGCCAATGTGGTGGCGCGCGACGTCTCGACGGGCTTCGGGCCCATCGTCCAGGCGACGCGTATGTCGAAGTTCGACTATCTGTACGGGCGCTTCTTCGGCGCCTTCGCGGCGGTGGCGCTCTGCTATCTGTCGATCGCGATCGGGACCTTCCTGGGCACGCTGATGCCCTGGGTGGACCCTGAGACGCTGGGGCCGATCCGGCCGGGCGACTACGCCTACGCCTATCTGGTGTTCGGGCTGCCCGGCGTGCTGCTGAGTTCCGCCCTTTTCTTCGCCCTGGCGACGGTCACCCGCTCGATGATGGCGACCTATGTGGGCGTGGTGGCGGTGTTCATCCTCTACACCGTGGCCACGGGCGTGATGGGCAATAAGCCCGAGTTCGAGACCGTCATGGCCTGGGCCGAGCCGTTCGGCGCCTCGGCCTATGAGCTGGTCACCCGCTATTGGACGGCAGCCGAGCGGAACAGCCTGAACCCGCCGCTGACCGGGGTGCTGCTGGGGAACCGGCTGATCTGGATCGGGGTGGCCCTGATTGCGCTGGGGATCGCCTATGCGCTGTATCGCCCGGCCGTGCGCGGCGCCAAGGCCAAGAAGCAGGATCGCCTGCGCGCCCTGACGGAGGCCTCGGTCGACGCGCCCGCCGATCTGTCGGCCCTGCCGCGACCGGCGCATGGGTTCAAGGCGTCGCTGGCCCAGCTGTGGTCACGCACCCGGCTCGAGATGGCCATGGTGTTCAAGAGCCCGGCCTACGTCGTGCTGATCGTGCTCGGTTTCGTCTTCGCCGCCATTGTCCTGCTGTTCACCGGCGAGCTGTACGGCGCGCCGATCCTGCTGGTGACGCGTGTGGTGATCGCTGGCCTGACGGGCTCATTCGGCCTGATCGCCATGATCGTGGCCATCTATTACTCGGGCGAGCTGGTCTGGCGCGACCGCGAGCGCCGGGTGCACGAGATCGTGGACTCCTCCGCCGCCGCCGACTGGACCTTTTTCGTGCCCAAGGTGCTGGCGTTGGCGCTGGTGCTGATCTCGACACTGATCGCCGGCGTCGCGGCCGGCATGGCCGTTCAGACCTACAGGGGTTATTTCGACTACGAACTCGACAAATACCTGTTGTGGTATGTGGCGCCTGAAGCGCTGAGCTACACCCTGCTGGCCGTGCTGGCGATTTTCGTCCAGGCCCTGTCGCCCAACAAGTTCGTCGGCTGGGCGATCATGGTCGTCTACATGATCTCGACCATAGTCCTGGCCAACCTCGGCTTCGACCACCTGCTGTACCGCTATGGCGCTGGCATCGCGGTGCCCCTGTCGGACATGAACGGGCAGGGCAGGTTCGCCGTTTACGCCAGTTGGGTGAACGCCTACTGGACCGCCTTTGCGGTGGTGCTCATGGTCATCGCCTATGGATTGTGGCGTCGCGGGACGGAAGTGCGGCTGAAGCCGCGCTTGAAACGTCTGCCGCGTCGACTGGCGGGGCCGGCGGGCGCGATCGGCGGGCTGGCTCTGTTGGTCTTCGCCGGCCTGGGCGTCTTCATCTTCATCAACGCCAACGTCTGGAATGAATACCGGAGCCGCACCCAGTTCGAGCGTCTGCAGGCGGACTATGAAAAGACCCTGCTGGGTTTCGAAAACCTGCCGCAGCCGTCGATCGATCAGGTCACACTGGCAATCGACATCTTTCCGCACGATCCGCGCATGGTCACGCGTGGCAGCTATGTGATCGAGAACCGGACCGAACGGCCGTTGAACGCGATCCATCTGCGCTGGACCAGCGACGATCTGGAGGTGCCGGTCCTGGAGGTGGAAGGCGCGTCTCTGGAACGGGAGTGGGACCGGTTCGACTACCGCATCTACCGGTTCGACCAGCCCATGCAGCCCGGAGAGCGACGCACCGTGCGGTTCGAGACCGTGCTCGCTCAGAAGGGCTTCAAGGTGCGCGGCAACATGACCTCAGTCGTGGACAACGGCACTTTCGTGAATAGTCGCGTCTTCACGCCCATCATCGGCATGGACCGCAACGGCCTGTTGTCGGACCGCACCAAGCGGCGCAAGCACGGCTTGCCGGCGGAGCTGCGCATGGCCAAGCTGGAAGACGAGGCGGCGCGTCAACACAACTACATCGGCGCCGACTGGATCCGCAGCGACATCACCGTCTCGACCGTGGCCGACCAGACGCCGATCGCGCCAGGTTACAAGGTTTCGGACCAAACTGCTGACGGTCGCCGCACGGCTCGGTTCGTGACCGAAGCGCCGATCCTCAACTTCCTTTCGGTGCAGTCCGCCCGCTATGCGGTCACTCGCCGCGAGCATGCGGGCGTCGACCTTGCCGTCTACCATCACCCCGGGCACGAGCAGAACGTGCCGCGCATGCTGGATGCGCTGGAGAAGGGGCTGGACTACTTCCAGGCCGCCTTCAGCCCGTATCAGTTCCGTCAGGCGCGGATCATCGAGTTCCCGGCCTACGCCAGCTTCGCCCAGGCCTATGCGAACACCATGCCCTATTCCGAAGGGCTCGGGTTCATCGCTGACTTCTCGGACCCCGAGAAGATCGACTACGTGACCTACATCACCGCCCACGAACTGGGTCACCAGTGGTGGGCGCACCAGGTGGTTGGCTCGGACCAGCAAGGGTCGACCCTGCTGTCGGAAAGCCTGGCGCAGTATTCGGCGCTGATGGTTATGGAGAAGATCTATGGCCCGGATCAGATCCGGCGTTTCCTGAAGTATGAGCTGGACAACTTCCTGCGCGCCCGGGCGATGGAGCGGCTGGAGGAGCTGCCCCTGATGCGGGTCGAGAACCAGCAGTACATCCATTACCAGAAGGGCGGCATGGTCATGTACCTGCTGCGCGATCAGATTGGCGAGGCGGCGGTGAACCGCGCGCTGCGCCGGGTCCTGGATCAGTACGCGTTCAAGAGCGCGCCCTATCCGCGCTCGCTGGACCTGATCGAGGCCATCCGCGCCGAGGCGCCGGCCGACAAGCAGGAGCTGATCACCGATCTGTTCGAGAAGATCACCCTCTATGATCTCAAAACCACCGCGACCACAGCCACGCGTCGGGCAGACGGCCGCTGGGATGTCGCAGTGACGGTTGAGGCGCGCAAGCTGTACGCCGACGGCAAGGGCGAGGAGACGGAAAGCCCTCTGAACGAAACCATGGACATCGGCCTCTTCTCGGCCGAGCCGGGCAAGAAGGACTTCACCCGCGACAGCGTCCTGGCGTTCGAGCGGCGGCCGGTGCGAACCGGCGTGCAGACCTTCCGCTTCATCACTACCCGCAAACCCGCCTTTGCAGGCGTGGACCCATACAACAAGTGGATCGACCGCAACTCCAACGACAATACGCGGCGGGTCGACTGACGCTCTGAACAGATCGGCCGCGCCCGCGTTGACTCCGCCGATTCGCATGGAGACGACGTCATGGCTGCGCGGCCGACCTGGAGCGGACATCTGAAGCTGTCGCTGGTGACCTGTCCGGTCGCTCTCTACACCGCGACGACCTCGACCAACGATGTTCGTTTCCACCTGATCAATCCCGAGACCAACAACCGCATCCGCATGGTGCCGACCGATCCGGACACGGGACCGATCGAGCGGTCGGATCTGGTCAAAGGCTATGAGGTGTCCAAGGATGAATACGTCCTGTTCGACGACGCCGATTTCGACAAGGTCCGGCTGGAGAGCACCAAGACCATCTCCATCGATACCTTTGTCGATGAGGCGGACATCGACCGCTTGTATTGGGACAGCCCATTCTACGTGGTGCCTGAGAAGGGCGTCGGAGCTGAAGCCTTCGCCGTGATCCGCGAGGCGATGAAGACCGCCGGAAAGGTGGCCCTGGGCTGTCTTGTCCTGCGCGGCAAGGAGCGTCAGCTGGCGCTTGAGGTCCACGGCAAGGGACTGGTCGCCTATACGCTGCGCGCCCACGACGAGGTGCGCCAGCCCGAGGACTATTTCGACGACATCCCGAACGTGAAGGCCGACAAGGACATGGTCGAGATCGCCGCGCGCATCATCGGCCAGAAGGAGGCGGACTTCGATCCGACCACCTTCAAGGACGGCTACGACGACGCCCTGCGCGAAATGATCAAGGCCAAGCAGAAGGGCGGCAAGGGCGTGGTCGAGGCGCCCGAGCCCGACGACACCAATGTCGTCGATCTAATGGCTGCGCTCAGGGCCAGCCTTAAGGGGACGGCGTCGACGGGCGCCAAGAAGGCTCCGGCCAAGAAGGCGCCGGCCAAGAGGACCGCTGCGAAGAAACCTGCCACGAAGAAGAAGGCCGCCTGAGGGACCGGGAGGGCCGCGGCTTCGCTCGACGTCATCGGCTGCGCGGGTGCGGCGATCTCTGCCCCAGTCGACCGACCGGCGGGCAAGGCGTCAGACGGCCTGTAAGCCGGGTTCTGTTCCGCCCCAAAACCGAAGTCTTAGGACGGCGACGATCATTCCTCTGGACCGGCCATCGCTGACCGGTTCTCGCGACCTACCCGGGCGCCTCGGGCGGTGAGCCCTGCGAAGCGAACTTCGCGCGACGCCCCTATTCGGTCTTGCTCCAGGCGGGGCTTGCCATGCCGGCCGCGTTGCCGAGGCCGCGGTGGGCTCTTACCCCACCCTTTCACCCTTGCCGCCCGCGAACGGGCGGCGGTTTGCTTTCTGTGGCGCTATCCCTCGGGTCGCCCCGGGCGGAAGTTATCCGCCGCCTTTTCACCGTGGAGCCCGGACTTTCCTCGACGGGGACAAGTCCCCGCCGCGACCGCCCGGCCGTCTGACAGGCGACAGATGACGGCGATTGCGCCCGCGATCAAGCGCGATCGGCGGCCTGACAGACGTCATGACGGGCGATGAGCCGTTCGGCCGCCTTCAGATGCAGGCGTTCGACCATGGCGCCGTCCAGGCGTATGGCGCCCAGGCCCGCCGCTTCGGGCGCGGCGAAGGCGGCCACGATCGCGCGGGCTCGCGCCACCTCGTCCGCCGCAGGCGCGAAGGCGGCGTTGGCGGCGGCGATCTGACGGGGATGGATCAGACTCTTGCCGTCGAAGCCGTAAAGCCGGCCTTGAGCGCACTCGGCCTGAAGGCCCGCTTCGTCCTCGAAGCGGTTGAGCACCCCGTCGACGGCAATCAGACCATGCGCCCGCGCGGCCGCCACCGTCGCCGCCAGCCAGGACTTCAGCGGCTCGCGATCCGGGCTGGCGCCGCAGCCCAAGGCCGTCGCCAGGTCGTTTACGCCCAGCATCAGCGCCTCGAGCGGCGGCCCCGATCCGGCGATGGCGTCCAGCCCCAGCACGGCCCGCGGCGTCTCGATCATGGCCCAACAGGCGGCCCTGGGCGCCAGGCGGGCGGCCTCGCGCACCGCCTCGGCCGTTTCGATCTTGGGCAGGACGATGAGTTCGGCGGCATCGCCCAGCGCCGTCAGGTCCTCGCGGCCCCAGGGCGTGTCCAGGGCGTTGACCCGAACGCCGACGCGAGGTCGAAAGCCGCCGTCCAGCAGCGCCGCCTGCGCCGCCCTGCGCGCTTCGACCTTGGCCTCTGGGGCGACGGCGTCCTCAAGATCCAGCACGGCGATGTCGCAGGGCAGGCTGCGCGCCTTTTCGACGGCGCGCGCATTGGAGGCCGGAAGAAAGAGAACGCTGCGCGCCGCGCCCGTCATGCGGCGAAGACCCTCGACATCAGTCGTTCCAAGGCTTCTGCGTCGGTGGAATCGAAGGCGGCCTTTTCGGTCGCATCGACGTCGAACACGGCGATCAGGGCACCCGAGTCGTCGAACACCGGCACGACGATTTCACTGGCGGAGCGGCTGTCGCAGGCGATGTGGCCCGGGAAGGCGTGCACGTCCTCGACCACCTGTGTCTGGCGGGTCTGGGCTGCGGCGCCGCATACGCCTCGCCCGAACGGAATGCGCAGGCAACCCAACGTGCCCTGATACGGTCCGACCACCAGTTCACCTCGCCGATCCGGATCGGCGACGTAGAAGCCCGTCCAGAAGAAGGTCGGAAAGGCGTCGGCCAGCATGGAGGCGACGGTGGCCATGCGCGCCGTCCGGTTGGGCTCGCCGTCGAGAACGGCAAGGATTTCGCTCTCGACCTCGGCGTAACGCTCGGCCTTGTCGGCGGGACGATCGTCTCGATAGGTGTATGCCATGGGATGCGGGATAATCCTCTTTGCCGCCTTGCGCCACGGGCGGAACGCGCGCGCAGCCCGCCGTCCGAGGTCAGCAACCGAAAATGGGCCTGTCGATTCCGCCGGATGACCGCTATTGGCGACATCATCAACCCGACAGGAGTCCGCCTTGCCGTCGCTCAGAGTCATGCGTAAGCGCGCCGTCAGACCGTTCAGGCGCTGTCGTGAGGCCGTGCGCCATCGCTGGCATCGCGTGAAGGAGGCCGTTCGGCACGCGACGGACGGCTCGCGCTACCACTATCTGGGCCCGGAGCTCGCCCTGACGAGGCTGCGGCACGGCTACTTCCTCTACGTCGATCCGCTGGACGAGACGGTCAGCCATAATCTGATTGGACATGGTCACTGGGAGGAGCCGGTCCACCGCGTCGTGAGAGGCCTGATACGGCCGGGCGACATCACGGTCGAGGTGGGGGCGAACCTGGGCTACTACACCATCCAGATGGCGAGGAGCGTGGGCCCCGAGGGGCGGGTGGTCAGTTTCGAGGCCAACCCGCGAATGGCGTCCTATCTGAAACGGTCCGTGATCTTCAATGGCGTGTCGGATCGGATCGAAGTGATCGAAAAGGCGGCCTCGGACACGACCGGGCGTCTGTCCTTCATGCTGTCGCGCAGGTTTTCCGGGAGCGGCCACCTGCTCGTCACCGAGAGCGGGATCGCTGAGGATCAATCCATCATCGAAGTCGACGCCATCCGCGTTGACGATCTTGGGTTAGACCGAATCGACTTCCTGCGAATGGACGCAGAGGGGTCCGAGCCTCTGATCCTGAAGGGAGCCGAGAAGGCGCTGAGCAATCCCGAGATCACGATCTGCATGGAGTGGAGCCCGATCCAGATCCGATCACGAGCCTCGGTGCCCGAACTGGTGGACTGGCTGGCCGCCCAAGGGTTCAAGTTCTGGCGAATCGAGCCCGACAGCAGCCTGATGCCGCTGGCCGTTGCGCAACTGCCGTCGCTGGACCATTGCGACATCATCCTGTCCCGGCAGACGCCGCGACCCAACAACAGGCGCGTGCGCGTTCAAGAGGCGGAGTCGTCCGCGCCGCGCTGAACCCTTTGCGAGTGAAGAGAAAACCCACACTGTGGCCGGTGGCGTTCGCCTGCGCGTCTGCTAGATCGAGTTGGTGATGAGCGAAATATTTCGCACCGCCAGCGTCTGCGTCCGGGCTCGGCCGGCCGAGGACCGAGCGCGATGGGTCGTGACGTTCGATAACTTCGGCCTGGGCCCGGGTTTTGAGCGCCGGGGTTTCGGAGAGCGCTTTCTCGCTGAAAGCGGGGTCTCGGCGATTCACGTCATGGGCGCCGGCGACGATTGGTACCAGTACCCCGAGATGATCGAGGCCATGGCTGCGGTTCGCTGCGCAACCGCGGACGCGAAGACCGTGATGACCTACGGGTCGAGCATGGGCGGCTACGCCGCCCTGCGGTTCGCCGACGCGGCTCGAGCCACCGCAGCCCTGGCCCTGTCGCCGCAACACAACATCGACCCCTCGCGTCCGCCGTATGAAGACCGATGGATCCAGTCGGCCCAGAATATTCGGTGGCTGCCGGATCTGGCCGGTCCCCTGACTTGGAGGGCGCAGGCCAGGCCGGTCGTCGTCTACGACCAACGGTCGCCCGACGCCGCGCAGGCCGCCGCTATCGCCAGCGAGATCGACCTGACCCCGATCGGCCTGCCGTATGCGGGCCATCCGATCAGCAGCCATCTTGCGGAAATAGGACTGCTGAAGCCGCTGTTTTTCGCGGTGCTTGAGGGCCGCCTGGACGCGCACAAGTTCCGGGCGGAGGCCAGGTCCCGTCGCAACACGCCGGTCTATCTCACCGAAATATCTCAGGCTTTGGCCGATCGGAGGCCGGAAACCGCGCTCGCCTTGGCGCGCAGAGGGGTTGAATGCGCGCCGACCAATACGCGCGTCCTGTCCAACCTGGGTCAACTTCTGCTTCGTGTCGGCCGCGTCGAAGAGGGGCTGGCGACCTTGGCGCGGTCGGTAGAGGTTTGGCGGACAGACACCACCTTGACCGCCTATGCGAACGCCCTGGCCGATCACGGGCGGCTCGCCGACGCCCGGCGTCTGGCGGCCGAAGTGGTCGACCTGCTGCCGCACCTGGCCTACCTTCGACTTTGGCAGGCCATGCTGGCTTATCGAGCTCAGGACTTCTCGGCGGCTCTGGCGGCCAGTTCGGAGGCCTTGAGACTGGACCCGACCGATCCCCACGCCCAAGCCTTGGCGGCAGACTGCCGGGCCCGACTGGACGGCGTCGATCAGCCGGCGCCGTCCGTGCGCGCCCGCCGTCTGCGTGATCTTTTCAGGAGAGACATGCACCGATGGTAGGCCCGGAGGGACTCGAACCCCCAACCAGACCGTTATGAGCGGTCGGCTCTAACCATTGAGCTACGGGCCCCCGTCGGAGCGGATGCACGGCCTAGCAGGACGCGGCGCGCCCGCAAAGGGCCTTGGACCTTTCGCCGATGTCACGAGGATGAACGGAACCTGCACCGTAGGGTGACGCGTTCGTTCAGGCGCGCCGCCGCATAGACGGCGTGTCGCGACGATGTCGCGTCCGAACCTTTCAGGAGCTATCCATGACCCGCACCCTCGTCGCCCTGTCGCTGGGAGGCCTGATGATGGCCGCCGCGGCCCCCGCCCTGGCGCAGAGCCAGCCGGGCGGCGGTGCCCCCCTGACGATCCAGGCGGTGACCGACCGACCGTCGCTGAATCTGTCGGCCTATGGCGAGGTCAAGGTGCAGCCGGACATGGCCTCGATCACCTCTGGCGTGGTCACCGAGGCCCCCACGGCGGCCGAAGCTATGCGTCTGAACGCCGAGCGCATGAGCCAGGTGATGACGGCCCTGCGCCGCGCCGGCCTCAATGAGCGGGACGTCCAGACCGCCGGTCTGAACCTGTCGGCCCAGTACGACTATCAGCAGAACGAGCCGCCGCGCCTGCGCGGTTACCAGGCCTCGAACCGGGTGACGGTCAACATCTACGACCTGACCAGGGTCGGTTCGACCGCTGACGCTGTGGTTGCGGCCGGCGTCAATCAGATCGACGGCGTGTCCTTCGGCCTGCGTGATCCCAAGGCGGCCGAGAACCAGGCTCGCCAGCTAGCCGTGCGCGCCCTGCAGGAAAAGGCGGCGCTTTACGCCCAGGCTCTGGGTCAACCGCTGGGCCAGATCCGCTCTCTGAGCGAAGGCGGCGGTTATACGCCGCGTCCGCCGATGCCGATGTACGCCGCACGCGCCGTGTCCATGGACGCGGGCGGGGCCGAGACCTCGGTGTCGGGTGGCGAGCTGAGCGTTCGCATCGACATCACCGGCGTCTACGACATCGGCCGCTGACCCCTTGACCGCCGCCGGGTTCGCTCGGCGGCGGCGTCTGGTTAAGGCGGCGGTGACCTTACCGCGAAACCCCGTCTTCACCCCGGAGCCCCATAACCGTCCCGATACGAGCCGGTCCCGAAGCAACGAGGACAGCCGTAATGGTGATGTGTTCAAGGGTAGCCTCATGGCCAAGACCGTCCTGGTCGTCGACGACGATCCGACCCAGCGCCGCCTGATCCAGGCGGTGCTCGAGCGTGAAGGCTATCAGGTCGTCCACGCCCAGGACGGCGGCGAGGCGCTGGAGCGCATGTCGCGCGGCGGCGGGGCCGACGTGATCCTGCTGGACATGATCATGCCGGGCCTCAGCGGCATGGAAGTGCTGGCCGAGCTACGCGCCCTGGGCAATCCGACGCCGGTGATCGTGCTTACCGCCAATGCGGGCGTGGACGCGGTGGTGAAAGCCATGCAGGCCGGGGCGCAGGACTTCTTCGTCAAGCCGGTCTCGGCCGAGCGGCTGCTGGTCGGGGTGGCCAATGCGCTGCAGCTGACGCGCCTGACCGCCGAGGTGGGGCGCCTGACCAAACGCGCGCAGGGCAAGACCTCCTTCGACGATCTGGTGGGCGAAAGCCTGCCGATGCAGCTGGTCAAACAGCTGGGACGCCGCGCCGCCGCCTCCAACATTCCCGTCCTGATCCTGGGCGAGAGCGGCGTCGGCAAGGAAGTCATCGCCCGCGCCTTGCACGGCGCCTCCGACCGCGCGGGCCGGCCCTTCGTGGCGGTGAACTGCGGGGCTCTGCCGGCCAATCTGGTCGAATCCATTCTGTTCGGCCACGAGAAGGGGGCTTTCACCGGCGCCAGTGAACGTACGCTGGGCAAGTTCCGCGAGGCCGACGGCGGCGTGCTGTTTCTGGACGAGATCGGCGAACTGCCGCTGGACATGCAGGTGAAGCTGCTGCGCGCGCTGCAGGAAGGCGAGATCGATCCCGTCGGCGGCAAGCGGCCGGTCAAGATCGACGTGCGCATCGTCTCGGCCACCAACCGAGACCTGGCCGAGCGGGTGAAGGATCACGCCTTCCGCGAAGATCTGTATTATCGCCTTAACGTTTTCCCCATCGACGCTCCGGCTCTGCGGGAGCGGCGCGAGGATATTCCGGCGCTGATCGACCACTTCGTGGCCCGCTTCAATGTCGAGGAAAACAAGCGGGTCGCCGGCTGTTCGCCCGAGACCCTGGCGATGCTGACCGCCCACGACTGGCCCGGCAACGTGCGTCAGCTGGAGAACGCCGTCTATCGCGCCATCGTCCTGGCCGATCAGCCCTGGCTTCAGCCGCACGACTTCCCCGCGATCTCGGGCGTCACCGCGCCGCTGGCGGCCGTGCCTTCGGCGGCTCTGAAAGGCGCGCCCGACGCCCCTTCGGCCGCGCCCTCCATGACCGAGACGCTGGCCGATGCGCCGGTGCGGATCCTGGACGACATGGGGCATCTGCGCACGCTGGAGGAGATCGAACGCGACCTGATCCAGCACGCCATCGAGGTGTACGCCGGCCACATGACCGAGATCGCCAAACGCCTCGGCATCGGCCGCTCGACCCTGTATCGCAAGCTGCGCGAACAGGGCCTGGACGAGCCGCTGAAGCACGCGGGCTGAGTTTCGCCGATTCCGCTCTGACTCTTGCGCTGACTCTGGCCGCCGTCTCGCGGTAAGACGGTCCCATGAGCGACGCCGATCCGAATCTCGACGGGCCTCCCTGGGAGGAGGACGACGCGCCCGAGCGCGACGCGAACACCGACGACATGTTCGGCGTACCGCCCGCCGCCGCGCGTGAGCCGGCGCCCGCCGTCCAGCCGCAGGCCGCGCCATCCGCTCCGCCGGTCGAGCAAAACGCCGCCTATCAGGTGCTGGCGCGCAAATATCGCCCGCGGACCTTCGAGGACCTGATCGGCCAGGAGGCCATGGTCCGCACCCTGACCAACGCCTTCGCCTCGGGCCGCATCGCGCACGCCTTCATGCTGACCGGCGTGCGGGGTGTGGGCAAGACGACCACGGCGCGCCTTTTGGCCCGCGCCCTGAATAACGAGACGGACGTCATCGACAAGCCGTCGCTGGCCCTGACCGCCCACGGCCGGCACGACGCCGCCATCATGGCCGGCCAGCACATGGACGTCATGGAGATGGACGCGGCCTCGCACACCGGCGTCAACGACATCCGCGACATCCTGGAGAGCGTCCGCTACGCGCCGGTCGAGGCCCGCTACAAGGTCTATGTGCTCGACGAAGTGCACATGCTGTCGACCCAGGCCTTCAACGCCCTGTTGAAGACGCTGGAAGAGCCGCCGCCCCACGCCAAATTCATCTTCGCCACCACCGAGATCCGCAAGGTGCCGGTGACCATCCTGTCGCGCTGCCAACGCTTCGATCTGCGCCGGGTCGAACCCGAGGTGCTGGTCGAGCACCTGGGCCGCGTGGCGGACCGCGAGGGCATGAAGATCGAGCAGGAGGCGCTGGCCCTGATCGCGCGCGCGGCCGAGGGCTCGGTGCGCGACGGCCTGTCGCTGCTGGATCAGGCCCTGGTCCAAGGCGACCGCGGCGAGATCGTGCCGACGGCGGTGGTGCGCGACATGCTAGGCCTGGCCGATCGCAGCCAGACCATCGCCCTGTTCGAACGCATCATGGCCGGCAAGACGCCAGAGGCGCTGGAGGTCTTCCGCACCCTGTACGGCTACGGCGCCGATCCGGTGCAGGTGGTGGGCGACCTGCTGGAGCACTGCCACGCCGCCTCGGTGGCCAAGATGCTGGGGCCGCAAGCGACGCGTCTGCCCAACGACCAAGCCCAGACCCTGGCGGCGCTGGGGGCGGCGGTGCCGGCCTCGGCCCTGTCGCGGACGTGGCAGATGCTGCTCAAGGCGATGGACGAGGTGCGCCGCGCGCCCAATCCGGCCGATGCGGTCGACATGGCCATCGTGCGCCTGGCGTATGCGGCCGATCTGCCGGGGCCTGAAGAAGCGCTGCGCAAGCTGCAGTCGGGCGAGCCGATGGGCGGCGGGTCCGCGCCCGGCGGGCCGTCGCGCGGCGGCGGCGGCGGGGGAGGGGGCGCGTCGGCGCAGCTGGCGCCGCGGCCTCAGGCTGCGCCGTCGCTCCCCGATCCGCAGACCTTCGAACAGGTCGTGGCCCTGATCGGCGAGAAGCGCGAAATCAGCCTGCAGATGGACGTCGAGCGCTTCGTGCGTCCGGTGTCCTTCAAGCCTGGCCGGATCGAGTTCGAACTGGCCGAGGGCGCGCCCAGCAACCTGGCGAACCGGCTTTCAGGTCGGCTCAAGGAATGGACCGGCCGCGCCTGGCTGATCGCCGCCAACGGCCAAGGCGGCGGCGAGACTCTGATCGAACAGCAGAAGAAGACCCGCGCCCGCGAGCGCGCGGCGGTCGAGGCCGATCCCTTCGTCCGCGCGGTGCTGGAGGCCTTTCCGGGCGCGACCCTGGGAGAAATCCGCACCCTGGCCCCGCCGGTGGAGCTGCCGTCCATTCCCGATGAAGCTGACGACGATTGAGGCCGCGGACTGTCGCGGAGCCTCTGTCGCGGCGCGGCGACATCGCCTATCTATCGGGTCATGAAAGACCTAAACCAACTCATGCAGCAGGCCCAGGCGATGCAGCAAAAGCTGCAGGACGCCCAGGCCAAGATGGCCGAAACCACCGCCGAGGGCACCTCGGGCGGCGGGCTGGTCACCATCGCTCTGAAGGGCCCCGGCGAGATCACCGCCGTCAAGATCGACGACAGCCTGATGCAGCCGGGCGAGGGCGAAATCCTGGCCGATCTGATCGTTGCCGCCCACGCCGACGCCAAGCGCAAGCTGGACGAAGTCAATGGCGCCCTGATGCGCGAGGCCGCTGGCCCCATGGCCGGGATGAACATTCCCGGGATGCCGAAGCTGTTCTGATGGCCGCCTCCGCCGGGCCGGAGATCGAACGGCTCATCTCTCTGCTGGCCAAGCTGCCCGGCATGGGCCCTCGCTCGGCGCGCCGCGCCGCGTTGGCCCTGTTGAAGCGACGTGAGCAGCTGCTCGTGCCGCTGGCCGCCGCCCTGGCCGATACGGCCGAGAAGGTGGTCAGCTGCTCGGTCTGCGCGGCGCCCGATACGCGCGACCCGTGCTCCATTTGCGCCGATCCGAACCGTGACAACGGCCTGATCTGCGTGGTCGAGGAGGCCGGCGCCCTGTGGGCCATGGAGCGGTCCGGCGCCTTTCGCGGCAAATATCATGTGCTGGGCGGACTTCTGTCGGCGCTGGACGGCGTGGGCCCCGACCAGCTTCGCGTCACCGAACTGATCGGTCGGGCGCGCGGCGGCGAGGCCAAGGAGGTCGTGCTGGCCCTGCCCGCCACCGTCGACGGCCAGACTACCGCCCACTATCTGGCCGAACGGCTGAGCGCGGCAGGAGTCGAGGTCACCAGCCTGGCGCGCGGCGTGCCTGTCGGCGGCGAGTTGGACTGGCTGGACGACGGCACGATCATCCAAGCCCTGCGCGCGCGCCGTCCGGCGTGAGGGCCGCGGGCCCCCTGGCTCATTTTGCGCGTGAAGAGACTCCCCGTAGGAACGGACTGCGAACACGGCGCGGCTGCGACCGCTTCTGACGAAGCGGGCGTGCTTGTGGATGACGGTGGCGGTTGGAGCATCCGGCGATGATTGAAGTGCTTGTTCTCGTGGTCCTGGCGGCGACAGCGGCCAGCTGCGTGATCGGGGCCCTGGCCTGGTCGGCGGCGAAACGCAGCGACCCAGGCCTGCTGCAGGAAGCGCTGCGGCGCGAACTGGCTGACATGCGCCAGGAGTTTGACCGCAAGGCCGCAACTCAGCGGCTGGAGTTGAATGACGCCCTGTCCAAAATGGGCGGGGGCCTGGACCAGCGGGTCGGCCAGTTGAACGAGAGCGTTCAGCTGCATTTCACAGCCTTTCGCGAGGCTCAGCAAAAGTCGGCCGACAACCTGGCCGAAAGCCAGCGTACGCGCCTCGGCGAGACCAATGCGGCGGTGTTGAAGCTGACCGAGACCCTGGCCCAGCAGCAGCTGGAAGGCCGCAAGTCCATGGCCGAGGAACTGGACAAGGTCCGAGCCGCCTTGGCCGACAACATGGAGAAGCTGCGCAAGGAGAACGAGGCCAAGCTGGAGGAGATGCGCAAGACCGTGGACGAGAAGCTTCAGTCCACCCTGGATCAGCGCCTGGATGCCAGCTTCAAGCAGGTCTCGGATCGGCTCGAGTCGGTGCAGAAGGGCCTAGGGGAGATGCAGACCCTGGCCACGGGCGTAGGCGACCTGAAGCGGGTGCTGACCAATGTGAAGTCACGCGGCACCTGGGGCGAGGTGCAGTTGGGCGCTCTGCTTGAGGACACGCTGAACGCCGATCAATACGGCGGCCAGGTGCAGATCCGGCCCCGCAGCCCCGAGCGCGTCGATTTCGCCGTCCGTCTGCCGGGTCACGACGAAAACGGGCAGGTGTGGCTGCCCATCGACTGCAAGTTCCCGCATGAGGACTACGCCAGGCTGCTGGCGGCGCAGGACGCGGCCGACCCCGTGGCTGTGGACGCGGCGGGCAAGGGGCTGGAAAAAGCGGTGGCGGCTCAGGCGCGGTCGGTGTCCGAAAAGTATATCCACCCGCCGCATTCGACGGACTTCGCCTATCTTTACCTGCCGACCGAGGGGCTGTTCGCCGAAATCGTACGCCGTGAAGGCTTCACCGCCGAACTGCGAAGCCGCTATCGCGTGGAGGTGGCCGGGCCCAGCACCCTCACGGCGCTGTTGAACAGCTTGCGGGTGGGGTTCCGCTCGCTTCAGATCCAGAAAAAATCCAGCGAGGTCTGGACCGAACTGGGCAAGGTGAAGTCGGCCTTCGAGAAATACGGCGACGCCCTGCACGCGGTCGACAAAAAGCTGGACGAGGCCCGCAACAAGGTGGCCGACGTCGGGCGCCGCCATACCGCCGTCATCCGCAGCCTGCGTAATGTCGAGGCCGTGCCGCTGCTGGCCGCCGATGACCCTGCCCGCCTTATTGCGCCGTCCGAAGACGTCGCCGCTGAGTAGACGGGAAAGCGACCCGGACGCATAGACAAGCGTGCTTGACAGCAGCGGGATGCGGGTGTAAATGATGCTTGTCATTTAGCACAGGAAGCTTGTCATGTCGTCCTCAAGGTCAAGGCGCGTTCACGGCCTTAGAGCCTACACCACCGTGTTGTTAGTGGCGCTCGCCGCAGGGCTGATCGCCGGTGCTGGAACCGGGTTACTGGCGCTGATGCCCGGCCCGCTGGGTACGCTGCTGACAGTGGGTGTCCTGGCTCTGGCCATGGCCTCGGTGTTTGCGGCGGTCGTCTGGTGGTGGCGGGGCATCGACGAAGCTGCGCGCGAGGCGCACAAATGGGCCTGGTGGTGGGGCGGGACCGCAGGGATGGTGGTTGGCGCTGTGGCGCTGATGACCCTGACCCTTCGCGGCGAAGCTTTGGTCGGACAATCCCCGGCGGGCGCCATGGCGACCGGCATGCTGGCCATGCTGCTGCTGCCCGTGCTCGGCTACTCGGCAGCCTGGGTCTTCTGGTGGCTTAGGAACCGGTAGGCGTCATGAACAATCGTCTCAAGGTTCTGCGGGCGGAGCGCGACTGGAGTCAGGCGCATCTGGCCGACCAGCTCGGCGTCAGCCGGCAGACCGTGAATGCCCTTGAAACCGGGCGTTACGACCCGTCCCTGCCGCTCGCTTTCAAGATCGCGCGGGTTTTTGGACAGCCGATCGAAGCCATCTTCATCGAAGAGGAGACTGCGCTATGAACGCCGCCTCAACCGATCGATGGGCCCGTCTCGCCAGGGGCTTTATCGGCTTCGCCGCCGCCTTTCCGGAGTGACGACATGACCTGTCTTCAGCGACTGAAAAGCTTCACACGGCTGGCCGTCGGCGCGGCCCTGGGGCTGAGCCTGTTCGCCACCGTGATAGCGCCCCCGACGACGGGGCTTGCCCAGGTCGAGCCGACCTCGGCGCCGAGCCCGGCCGTTCGCGCGGCCGAAGGCGAGGGACCCCGATTGTGGGTGGTGCGCGACGCGGATTCGACCCTCTATCTGTTCGGCACGGTGCATGTGTTGAGGCCCGACACCGGTTGGTGGACGCCGCGCCTGCAGCAGGCGTTCGACAGCGCCGATGAACTGTGGCTGGAGTTTGCAGAGGTAGACGATTCTGCAGCGGTCGCGCGGGCTCTGCAAAGACACGGGATGACGCCCGACCGACCCCTGTCCAGCGTGCTGGAGCCCGAGATCCTGGCGCGGGTCGACGCCGCCGCCCGCACCCTGGGAATGAGCGGCGCAATGGTCGAGCCGATGCGACCATGGGCTGCGGCGATGCTCATCACCCTTGCGGGGCTCGACAAGGCGGGGTTCGACGCCAAGTCCGGTGTGGAACTGACCGTCGCACGCATGGCCCGGGCCGCCGGCAAGCCCATCCGTGGGTTCGAGACAGCCGATCAGCAGGTGGGTCTGATCGCCGCCATGAGCGAGCCCGCTCAGGTGCGCTTCCTGGAATCCACCTTGGAGGACTTTGATCGCGCGACACAACAGTTGGACGACATGGTCCAGGCCTGGGCTGACGGTGACGTCGACGCGCTGGACGCGGTCATGACAGCCGAAATGCGCGACAAGAACCCTGAAGCCTACGATCGCATGATCGTGCGCCGCAACGCCGCCTGGGCGAGGCAGATCCGCAGCCTGATGGAAGGAGAGGGCACGGTCTTCATCGCAGTGGGCGCGGGTCACCTGGCCGGCGACGACAGCGTGCAGGCTCTCCTGGCGCGTCAGGGGGTCACGGTCACCGAGGTGCGGTGAGCATTTGGAGCGGGCAGCGGGAATCGAACCCGCACGAGCAGCGTGGGAAGCTCGACGAAAGCCCGCTCCAACAACCGTCTAGCTGCAAAACAGGGCCGAGCACAAGCAGGCCGAGCTCGACAAAGACTGGCGGTTCGGGGACGAGGAGCGAGCGGAGCGGATGGGCACGTTCGATCGCAACGCCAACCGTCAGATCCAGCTATTCGATCACCGCGAAACCGAGCGCCTGCGTTCCGAGTTTCGAAGCTATGGCCGTGAGGTCGTCGGCGCCATCGAGGCTGGTCGGATCGGCGAGTACATCGGTGATCGCCTGAAAGAGCGGCTGATGGACGGGGGGGGTGGACGCGCTTTTCAATATGCTTAGCAGAGCCGGAGACGGTGGTGGTGGTGGCTGGCTCAAGTCGGCCTTCAGCGTGGCCAAGGCGGCCTTTGGCGGTGAGCGGGCCAGCGGTGGTGAGACCAGGGCCGGAAGCTTCTACACGACCGTGGAGCACGGCCGGCCGGAGTTGGTGATGCTGAGCGGTCAGGGGCACGTCCTGAGCAATGCCGAGACCGCCAAGATGATCGCCGGCTACCAGGATGATCGTAGGACAACTGCGGAGCCATCGGTGGTCGTTAATTGCCCCCGATCAACATCTACGCCGAGGGCGCCGATAAGGACGGCCTGATGCGGGTGGAGCAGTCCCTTGATCAGTTTCGCCAAGACATGCCCAACATCGCCGTGCAGAGCGTCGCGGACGCCCGTCAACGAAGGATGTTCTGATGAGCGATGCCGCCCCTTCAGCGTGCCCTGCGCCCAGCTTCTTTGAGGCGGCTGTCGACTGGACGGTGAGCGCTCACGTCGAACAGACCGAACCGGGCACCTGCGTGGTCGGGTCATGATGATGAACCGCGAGGGCATGCAGATTGGAATCGGCGCGCCGTTCGTCTGGCCGGACAACTATGAGGACCGCGACATGGAGGCGGCTGGCCTCGCTGCCGCAGCGAAGATTCTCCAGCACCTAACGGACAAGCTGGGCGCAACTGCCCGCGAGATATTAGGCGTATGATCGGCTAGAGCAACAAGCCACGAGGGGAAGAATCATAGCGCGGTGTGAGTGAGACTTCTGCGGGCCGCGCTTGTCCAGCTAAGCCGAACTTATTGCCCGATCAGGTACATCCACTTCGCTCCGACAACCGAAAACACGAGTCATCACTTGAACAAAAAAGGGGCGGGCGGAGACTATACAAGGCCCCTTGGTTTTATATCTTTGCCGCTCTGTTGGCGATTATTATATCGTAACCCGCAATGCACACGTATATGATAATCGCCGCGACAGATAGAATTACAAAAAGGTCCGAATAGAAACTGAGCCCTATTCCGATAAACATACAAAATACGGAAATGCCCGCCATCAGCATTCGTCGAGGCCTGAGGCGCTTATACGCTGACTCGAATCTTTTGACTTCCTCCTTATCTCCCCAAGGAAGAACTCCAATTGCATAAGACGAAATTAAGGGGGGTAGTGCCCAATCGAAAATCAGTATGGATAAAACAATAAACAATATTCCCATCAGCAGGTTACCATCATTCCGAACCTGCCTCCGAAACATTACCTTGTAGTCGCAACTGTCTTGGACATGAGGCGCAGCCTGCGCCCCGGCATTCCGCAAAGCTCTTGTCACGGAGCCCCGAAAGCCAGCCCAACCATAGTAACTGTCGCATTCCCGTATCGGCCATCCGAAAAATTCAAAAGAATTGAGGCTACGTCAAAACCATACGACACCAGGCCAGCCCCGGCCGCCACTCCTCCCAAGCCGACGCCGCCCACTACGGTTGGCGAGTATACCACAGCTCCGCCCGCCGCTGCCAAAGCCAAACCGCCAGAGAATTCGCTTAGTTCGCCTGCGAAATCGACCACTTCTCCTCGCCACGAGTTGGCGGGCCGACATTCTAAAGACGGCATGGTGAACCGGTTGGTTCGTATCACCTCGGACGTTCGTGCGGGCGCCGTAACCACCACATCAGCGAGCTGATGGACTAGGTCGTTGAACAAGGGCCGGCCAGTGTTCGTCCAGCTGCCCCAATTACCAGACCACAGCCCCCATTCCGCGAACCTGCGTCTCATCGCTTCTACGAGGATATCTTCCAGTTCCGTAGCGTCGTCACATTGGGGGTCACCGGGTGTCGGGCACAGCCCCAGCGGGTCGACCCAGTTCATGGGGTCTGCGCCGACGTAGGCGTAGAGGTTGGCCCCTGCGGCGTAGCCGATCGGGTCGGTCTGCAGGAACCGGCCGAGTTGCGGCGCATAGGCCCGCGCCCGGTAGTGATAAGCCTGGGCCTGCGGCAGCCAGACCTGTCCCCTGTATTGGAACGTCCCGGCGTTGTTCGGGCCGGGCACGCCGTATTCGTCGTAGGTGTTCAGCGCGGTGACGGCACCGACGCTCCCGCACCGACCAACGACCTCGACACCGAGCTGGCCGAGTTCGAGGCCCGACATGGTAACCGTTAAGATCAAGGGCATTTACACCGTTCGATCTAAGGGCCGGGCCTATCACTACGCTTGGTGAAGCGGCCCTCGGCTGTACGGCGCGCCAGGGTCGCTGGAGTTCCTGGAGAGCTATCAGGAGGCTTTGGCCAGCCGCCGGCCGAAGGATGACGACCGCATCCGCGCGCTGGTGATGCTTTACCGCTCCAGCCCCGCTTTCACCGGTCTGGCCGACAGCACCCGCAAACAGTGGAACCGCTGGCTCGACCGGATCGTGGAGCCCTTCGGCGAGCTTCGCGTCGCCAGTTCGATCGCGCCGACAAGATCGGGCCCATCATCCGCCGCTGGCGCAACCGCTGGGCCGACAAGCCCCGCACGGCCGACTATGGCTTGCAGGTGCTGTCCCGGTTGCTGTCTCACGCGGTGGACCTGGACAAGATCAGCGCCAACCCCTGCGAGGGCATCAAGCAGCTGTATCGATCGGACCGAGCCAACCTGATCTGGAGCGGGCAGCGGGAATCGAACCCGCACGAGCAGCTTGGGAAGCTGCCAGGCTACCACTACATCATGCCCGCGGCGCCGCCCCGAGCCATAGCGCAGCGGACGGTGGCTTCACAAGCGGGAGCCTTTGTCCTCGCGGCGTGTTCTGGCCCGACGCGGAGGGCGAACATGCGGTTCAGGTTCAGGCAAGGTGGAAAGCAGCGCGGTCTGCGCGCCCGAGCCATCGAGTCGGCAGCGCGCGCAGGCTATGGCGCGCGTGGATTCGTTTATCTTTCAGCAGGCGCGTTGACCCTGATCGCTGCGCTGCGCAGGGGCGGAGAGGCGGCGGGATCCTCCGGCGCAGCGGGTTGGCTGGCCGGCCAGCCTTTCGGGCAGCTTTGGCTGGTGATGCTGGGGCTTGGCCTGTGGGCGTTCGTCGGCTGGCGTGTGCTGCAGGCTGTTTTGGACGCGGACCACGAGGGGGGCGACGTCCAAGGGCTTGCCGCCCGCGCCGGCCAGGGTCTGAGCGCCGTCTTCTATGGTTTGCTGGCGGCTTCGGTATTCGAATATCTCGACGAGTTCGGCGGCGCCCGAGCCGGCAGTTCGGATGCCTTGGAGAATCAGCAGAAGGCGGCTGAGCTCCTGGCCCTGCCTTTTGGTAATTGGCTGCTTGCGGCGGTGGGGGTTGCGATCGTGGCGGTCGGCGTGGGCAACATCGTTCGCGCCATCCGCGATGACTTCACCGAATCCCTGGCCTGCTCGGCGGAAACGTGTCGACGCGTGGCGCCCCTGGCGCGGGCGGGCTACGGCGCCCGCGGCGCAGCCTATCTTCCGCTGGGCGCCTTTGTGGTCCTGGCGGGGCTGAGAGCGTCCAGCGAGTCGGTCACGGACCTGGGCGGCGCGCTGGACACGCTTTCGCGCCAGCCGGGCGGAGACTGGATTCTGGGCCTGACCGCGGCCGGCTTTATGGCCTTCGGCGCCTTCGCCTTCGTGGAGGCGCGCTGGCGTCGCATCAGGCCGCCTCGGGAACTGACCTGAACGTGAGCCGAGCGTGCGACGGCCGACGTCAGAAAAGCTCCAGCTGAGGCCGGGCGTCCGTCGGAACGCGGAAACGGCTCTCGTCCAATTGATGACGCGGCCCGTTCAGCCCGTGCCGTCTGACCGCTGCCTTGAAGCGAGCGGCCAGCAGGTCAGCAACCGGGCCCGTGCCCTTCATACGCTGGGACCAGTCGGCGTCATAATCCTTTCCCCCGCGCGTCTGGCGGATCAGGGACATGACGCGCGCCGCGCGGTCAGGCCGGTTCTCAGCCAGCCATTCGCGGAAAAGATCCTTGATCTCCAGCGGCAGGCGCAGGGTCACATACATGGCCGAGGTCGCCCCCGCCTTGGCGGCGGCTTCCAGCACGGATTCCATCTCATGGTCGTTCAGGCCGGGGATGACGGGGGCGAAGCCGACGCCGACGGGACAGCCCGCGTCAGCCAGTCGGCTGATAGCCTCCAGCCGCTTGGCGGGCGTTGAGGCGCGGGGCTCCATGGCGCGGGCCAGCTTGCGGTCGAGAGTCGTAATCGACACGAACGCCGAGGCCAGGCCGTCACGCCCCATCGGGCCCAGGATGTCGGCGTCGCGTGTGATCAGCACCGATTTGGTGATGATGCTGAACGGATGGTTGAACCGCTGCATGACCTCCAGAATCGACCGGGTCGACCGCGTTTCGCGCTCGATCGGCTGATAGGGGTCGGTATTGCCGCCTATGTGGATGCGTTTGCAGACGTAGCGGGGCTTGAGGAGTTCTTGCTCCAGCAGACGCGCGGCCTCGGGCTTGAAGAAGATCCGGCTCTCGAAATCCAGGCCCGGGGATAGGCCCATCCAGGCATGGGACGGACGGGCGTAGCAGTAGATGCAGCCATGTTCGCAGCCTTTGTAAGGGTTGATGGAACGGTCGAAGCCGATGTCAGGCGAGGTGTTGCGCGCGATGATGGTGCGAGCGTGCTCGGGTGTGAGCGTCGTGCGCAGCGGCGCGGCTTCGGCGTCGTCGGCGGTCCAGCCGTCGTTGAACGCTTCTCGCACCTGGCCTTCGTACCGCCCGCTCGCATTGGAGACCGCACCTCGTCCCTTCGACATCGCCATGATCCGAGCATGTAACAGTGGGCAGAACAAAGCAAGAACATTATGGTTCCAATAAAGCCCGCCGAAGCGGGCTCTGGCAACCATGGTGCGGATGAGAGGACTCGAACCTCCACGCCTCGCGGCGCTGGAACCTAAATCCAGTGCGTCTACCAGTTCCGCCACATCCGCAAGGTTCGCGCCCGCTGTAGGGCGCCGCGGGCAAAGAGAAAAGGCCCGGGATCGCTCCCGGGCCTTTCCGTCGTCGTGGCAGGACTTTTAGTGGTCCTTGTCGTCGCCCGGCATGTGCGGGACGGGCGGCGGAGGTGCGTCGGGATCGGCTTCCGGCACATCGATGATGCCTTTGCCGACGTGGCTCTTGCGGTAGCCGTAGAGGAAGTAGACCACGAGGCCCAGCGCGCCCCAGGCAGGCAGCACCAGCTTGGCGTCGGTCGGCAGGTTGAAGTAGAGGCCCACCGTGCCGATGATCGCCAAGGGCGCGATGATCCAGACCGCCGGCGTCTTGAACGGGCGGTGACGGGTTGGGTCTTTCCGACGCAGAATCAACACCGCGATCGCCACCATGAAGAAGGCGAACAGGGTGCCCGAGTTGGCGATGTCCGCCAGCTTGCCCACCGGGAAGAAGGCCGCGAAGAAGGCTACGCCGGCGCCGGTGATCATGGTCACGATGTGCGGCGTCTTCCACTTGGGGTGGATCTTGGCCAGGAAGCCCGGCAGCAGACCGTCGCGCGCCATCACGAAGAAGATGCGGGTTTGACCGAACAGCATGATCAGGATGACCGAGGGCAGGGCCAGGAAGGCCGCGATGCCGATCAGGTCGCCGATGCGCTCGTGGCCAAGCTCCCGAAGAACGTGGGCCAGGGCTTCGCGCGAACAGACCAGCGGCTGAGAGCCGTCGGCGGCAAGCGCCTGGCACTGAGCGGCCAGGGCCGAGCTGCCCGGAGCGAGGATTTCGCCGGCCGGACCAGGCACAGGCTGAGCGCCCAAGGCCCCGATCGCGCCCGCGGCGACCAGCAGATAGAAGATGGTGCAGATCAGCAGCGAACCGACCAGGCCGATCGGCACGTTGCGCTGCGGATCCTTGGTTTCCTCAGCGGCCGTCGAGACGGCGTCGAAGCCGACGTAGGCGAAGAAGATGGTCGCCGCCGCGCCGACGATGCCCAGGCCTTGCCCCGTAGTGTCGAACCAGCCTTTCGGCGCGAACGGTTCGAAGTTGGAGCCCTGCATCACCGGGATGGTCAGGACGATGAAGGTGCTGAGCGCCAAGACCTTGATCGCCACAAGGATGGCGTTCACGCGGGCCGATTCAGTCGTGCCGAGCATGAGCAGCAGGGTGATCAGCAGGGCGATGCTGAGCGCCGGGAGGTTTACGACGCCGCCAGCGTAGGGGCCGGCCGCGATCGCAAGGGGCAGCTCTATGCCCCAACTGCCTAACAGCCCGATGAAATAGCCGGACCAGCCGACCGACACCGCCGAGGCCGCCACCGCATATTCCAGGATCAGCGCCCAGCCGACCGTCCAGGCCAGCAGTTCGCCCATCACGGCGTAGGTGTAGGTGTAGGCCGAGCCCGAAACCGGCACCATCGAGGCCAGTTCCGAATAGCACAACGCCGCCACGGCGCAGACCGCAGCGGCGATGACGAAGCTCCACATCATGCCCGGACCGGCCTTCTGGGCCGCTTCCGAGGTCAGGACGAAGATGCCGGTGCCGATGATGGCGCCGACGCCAAGAAGCGTCAGCTGCACGGGACCCAGGGTGCGGGTCAGTGAATTCTTCTGGGCCGTCGCCAGAATCGCGTCGAGCGGCTTAACGCGCCACATGCAGGATTTCCCCCTCGGAAATTGACTGTTCGCAACGCTTTCCGCGCTGCGCTGGCGCGGACGCTAGACGGCAATGTCCGCAGGCGCAACGCGGTTTCCGTTGTGTGAACGTCCGCCGACGCTTTCGTGACCGGGCCCTAAGCGGCTAAGGGCGGACGCCATGCTGCCGATCCACGCCGTTCTGGAGGAGTTGAAAGCGACGCTGAGAGGCGGGGCGACCGCCGTGCTGGCGGCGCCGCCGGGGGCGGGAAAGACCACGGTCGTCCCCATGGCGCTCCTGGACGAGCCATGGGTGGCGGGACGGCGCATCCTGGTGCTGGAGCCGCGACGCCTCGCCGCACGCGCGGCGGCGGCCCGCATGGCCCAGACCCTTGGCCAGAAGCCGGGCGAGACGGTCGGATACCGCACCCGGCTGGAGAGCCGCGTCGGACCGACCACGCGGATCGAGGTCATCACCGAGGGTGTCTTCACCCGCATGATTCTGGACGACCCCGGGCTGGACGGTGTGGGCGCGGTCCTGTTCGACGAGTTCCACGAGCGCAGCCTGGACGCGGACCTGGGCCTGGCCCTGGCGCGCGACAGTCAGCAGGCGCTGCGGGACGATCTGCGCATTCTGGTGATGTCGGCGACGCTGGACATCGCCGGCGTCTCACGCCTGCTGGGCGGCGCGCCCGTGGTTCAGGCCGAGGGGCGCGCCTATCCGGTCGAAACCCGATACCTGGGCCGCGATCCGGCCGAGCGGCTGGAGACGGCCTTGGCGCGGGCCGTACTGACCGCGCTGAGCGAAGAGACAGGCTCGATCCTGGTATTTCTGCCGGGGCAGGGTGAGATCCACCGCTTGGCGCGCCTGCTGACCGAGCGCGTGCGCGATCCGTCTGTCGAGATCGCGCCGCTGTTCGGCGCCATGGACCGGGCCGAGCAGGATCGGGCGGTTCAGCCGGCCGAGCCAGGCCTGCGCAAGGTGGTGCTGGCGACCTCGGTGGCCGAGACCAGCCTGACGATCGAGGGCGTGCGGGTGGTGATCGATTCGGGCCTGTCGCGCGTGCCGCGCTTCGATCCCTCCAGCGGCCTGACCCGCCTGGCCACGGTTCGCGTCAGCCGGTCCTCGGCCGAGCAGAGGCGGGGGCGGGCGGGCCGCGTCGAGCCAGGCGTCTGCTATCGGCTGTGGGACGAGGAGCAAACCCGCGGCCTGGTCCCGCACCAGGCGCCGGAGATCCGCGAGGCCGATCTGACCGGCTTCGCCCTGGACCTGGCGCGGTGGGGCGCCCGCACGGCCGCGGGGCTGGCCCTGCTGGATCCGCCGCCGACCGGCGCCTTCGCCGAGGCGCGGCGGGTGCTGACGCAAATGGGCGCACTGGACAGCGACGGCGGCCTGAGCGACCACGGTCGACGGCTGGCCGGCCTGCCGCTGTCGCCCCGTCTGGCGCATTTGACGGCTGTGGCCGCGGATGCGGGCGAAGCCCTGCTCGGCGCGCGGATCGCGGCGGTGCTGAGCGAGCCGGGTCTGGGCGGTTCTGCGGTCGACCTCGATGAGCGGCTGAAGGCGCTGGAGCGCGATCGCACGCCTCGCGCGCGAGACGCGGTGAAGCTGGCCGACCGCTGGGCGCGGGCGGCCGAGCGGGGGCGCAAGCGCGGGGGCAGGGCGGTCGACGCCGGCCTGCTGCTGGCCGAGGCCTTCCCCGAGCGCCTGGCCCGGGCTCGAGGAAAGCCGGGGGAGGTCGTGCTGGCCTCGGGCCGAGGCGCTTTCATGGATCCCGCCGAGGGGTTGGCTCGCGCTCCATGGCTGGCGGTGGCCGAAATGGGCGGGGGCGACAGCCGCGACCGCATCCGCCTGGCCGCCGCCCTGGATCCGGCGCATCTGGACGACGCGCTGGCGCATCGGATCGAGATCGAAGACCGGCTGGTCCGCGAGCCATCGGGCCGGATGACGATGAAGCGCCGCCGCCGCATCGGCGCCCTGACGCTGGACGAACGCGATCTGGGTCCGCCGGACAAGGCGGCGATGGCGGCGGCGCTGAAGGCGGAGGTTGAGGCCGAGGGGCTGACGGGTCTGCGTTGGGGTGAGCAGGCTTCGGCCCTGCGGGCGCGGCTGGCCTTTGCGCGCGGTTTCGACGACACCTGGCCGGACGTCTCGGAAGAAGGGCTGATGGCGCGGCGTGAAGACTGGCTCTGGCCCCTGCTGGACGGCGTGGCGGCCATGGATCGGATCGGAGACGGCGCCCTGGCCGAGGCGCTGCGCGGTCTCATCTCATGGGATATGCAACGGCGTCTGGACGAGGTGGCGCCGGCGCGCCTGACCACACCCCTGGGTTCGGCGGCCATCGACTATGGGGCGGACGGCGGGCCGCGCGTGGACATCCGCGTGCAGGAACTGTTCGGCGTCACGACGCACCCGACGGTCGGCGGCGGCCGCACGCCGCTGACCTTGGCCCTGCTGTCGCCCGCACGGAGGCCGATCCAGATGACCAAGGACCTGCCGGGATTCTGGACTGGTTCCTGGAAGGATGTGCGCGCCGACATGCGCGGCCGCTATCCCCGCCATCCCTGGCCCGAGAACCCCGCGAAGGCCGAGGCCACCAGCCGGGCCAAACCGCGCGGTCGCTGACGTCAGACCGGCAGGTTGTCGATCAGCCGGGTCTTGCCCAGCCAGGCGGCGGCCAGGATGCGGGCCGGAGCGTCGATGGCGTCGGCGAAGGGCGCCAGGTCGTCCGCGCGGCGGATGGCGACATAATCGACCCGATTGAAACCTGCTTCCAGCAGCGCTTCGCAGGCCCAGGCTTCCGCGTCAGAGAACGAGGCATCACGGGCGCGGGCGGCGGCTTCGGCCAGGACCCCGTTCAGCCTTCGCGCGATCCCCAGTTCCGGCTCGGACAGGTAGGCGTTGCGCGAAGACAGGGCCAGGCCCCAGCCGTCGCGCCCGGTGGGCGCGCCGATGATGCGGGTCGGGATGTCCAGGTCCGCCGTCAGACGGCGCACGACCATCAGCTGCTGATAGTCCTTCTCGCCGAAGACGGCGATGTCGGCCTGTACCTGGTTCAGCAGCTTGGCCACCACCACGGCGACGCCGCCGAAGAAGTGAGGACGGAATTCGGTCTCCAGACCTTGCGACGGACCGCCGACCTCGATGCGGGTGGCGAAGCCCTCGGGATACATTTCGGCTGGATTAGGCGCGAACAGCAGATGGCAGCCGGCCGAGGCGAGGAGCTCGGCGTCCTGACCTTCCTGGCGTGGATAGGCGCCGAGGTCCTCGTGGGCGGCGAACTGGGTCGGATTGACGAAAACGGAGGCGACAACGCGATCGGCCTGGGCGCCCGCCTCGCGCACCAGGGACAGGTGGCCGTCGTGCAAAGCGCCCATGGTCGGCACGAAGCCGATGCTGAGGCCCTGGCGGCGCCATTCGCCGACGGCGGCGCGCAGATCGGCAACGGTGCGGACGACCGGCAGGGGCGGAGTGGTCATTTCGGGCGGTCCTTGGGCGTTAAGGCTGTTTCAAAGGCCTGGGTTCAGCATGGGCTTATGACGCCCATCCGTTTCAACCGTCCAGCGTTCGTCGCGCTCGGCCTGGCCCTTCCCCTGCTGGCGGCCTGTGGCCAGGGCGAACCGGACCCGCACCGGTTCGAGAAGATGGCGCGGTTGGTGGCCGACATCGAGGCGCCGTTGGACCCCGCACTCTATAATGATGCGCCGTCGCCGTCGCGGACCGCTGGACTGCGCCCGGCGATGTCACCGCTCCAGGTCGAGCTGATGACGCCGCACGAACTGTGGGACGCGCGTGACGGCGTGGTTCGCGAGGCGGTGGTCGAGACCGCGCCGGTGCTGATGGAGCAGGCCGCGGTCGCGACGGCCGGTCGGCTGGGCCTGTCGTCGGAGCCGGAACCGGCCTCGCCACCAGCCGCGTCCGAGGGTCGCGTGATCCAGCTGGGCGCTTACGCCAGCGAGCGCGAGGCCCGTCTCGCCTGGGCCCGTGTGGCCGATCGCGAGGCGCTGGCGGGGTTCTCGCCGATCCTGCAGGTGGCCGAGGTCAACGGACGGCGCTGGGTGCGGCTGCGGATCGGCCCTGTTCCTACCGAGCGCGCAGGGGCGGTTTGCGCCGCCGCCGGCGTGGACGATCCGTGGTGCCGCGCGGCGGCGTGAGCGCCATCCACATCTTAACTTTAAGCGTTCGTTGACGAATGGCCGCCGGGCGCTGATTCTGCCGGCTGGATGGATCGCGGCGAGTCGCCGCCGTCCGAGCAACGGATTTCGCGGATCATGGCGCAGCCTCAGGTCATCGTCGTCGGTAATGAAAAGGGCGGGGCGGGCAAGTCGACCCTGGCCATCCATATCGTCACCGGCCTTCTGCACGCGGGAAAGCGCGTGGCGGTAATGGATCTGGACCTGCGCCAGAAGTCGCTGTCGCACTTCTTCGCCCACCGCGCGGCCTGGACGGCGGCCAATGAGCAGCCCCTGCCGATGCCGTTCGAGCCCGACATGGGCGACGGCAAGGCCCTGGCTCGCGCCTCCGAAGACGAGCAGCTGGCCATGTTCGAGGCCGCCTTCGCCGCCGCGCAGGACTGCGACGTCATCCTGATCGACACGCCGGGCGGCGACACCGCCCTGTCGCGCGCCGCGCATGGTCGGGCGGACCAGATCGTCACGCCGATGAACGACAGCTTCGTGGACTTCGACCTGCTGGGTCAGGTCGACCCGGTGACGCTGGAGCTGCTGAAGCCCTCCATCTATTCCGAGAGCGTGTGGGAGGCGCGCAAGCACCGCGCCATCACCCAGGGTCGTCAGGCGACCATCGACTGGATCGTGGTGACCAACCGCCTGGCCGTGGCCGAGGCCCGCAACCGCCGCCGCCTGGAAGAGCGGATGCAGAAGCTGGCCAAGCGCGTTGGTTTCCGCGTCGGGCCAGGCCTGCGCGACCGAGTCATCTATCGCGAGCTGTTCCCCTTCGGCCTGACGGTGGCGGACCTGTCCAACGACATCCGGCCCGTGGCGGTGTCCCTGGCCCACGTCGCGGCGCGTCAGGAGATGCGCAATCTGATGCAGGCGCTGGGCCTGGACGATGCGGTCCAGTCCATGGACGCGGCGGCTTGAGGTCTTGATGGCCCTGATCTGGCTGGGCCTGGCGGCGATCGCGGTCTGGGCGCTGGTCCGGCTGGGCCGCCAGAGCGAGCGGGCGGGCAGGGGGCATTGGCGGATCACGGCGACCATATTCGGCGCTGTGATGATGGCCGGGGCTCTGCTGGCTCTGGCGCGCGGCGCATGGCTGTTGGCCGGGGCGCTGGGTGCGGGCGGTCTCTATATCATTACGGCCTCTCGAATCCGCATTTCTAACGTCAGGGCGCCGGAGCCGGAGAGCATGACCGACGCCGAGGCCCGGCGCACCTTGGGTGTCGAACCGGGCGCGACCCCGGCGGAAGTGCAGGCGGCGTGGAAGCGTCTGATGGCGCGGGCGCACCCGGATCAGGGCGGTTCCGAGGGCCTCGCCTCGCGTCTGAACGCCGCGCGCGACCGATTGGCGAAAACCTAGTCGTCGCCACGGTTTCACCGCTTGACGGAAACGGAATCGATGGGCATAAGCGCCCCTCTTGTTGGACCGGCTGTGCACCCCCGGGTGCAGACGCGGTTCGCAGGAACGACCTAAGTACCTGTTCTTTGCAGCTTCTTGGGACTTTAGCGGCCTTCGCGGGCAACTGCGTGGGCCGATCGTTTTTGCGGATTGCGTACCCTGAGGGCCTCGTGCCCGAAGGCCTTCGGTCTTTGAAATGGTTCACAGGGACGCGGTCCTCCGACCGCATTGGAAGTAAGCACCGATATGGATCAAAGCATCCGCATCAGGCTCAAGGCCTTTGATCACCGCGTCCTCGACTTTTCGACGCGCGAGATCGTCAACACCGCCAAACGCACCGGCGCGACCGTTCGTGGTCCGATTCCGCTGCCGACCCTGATCGAAAAGTTCACCGTGAACCGCTCGCCGCACGTCGATAAGAAGTCGCGTGAGCAGTTTGAAATCCGCACGCACAAGCGCGTGCTCGACATCGTCGACCCCACCCCGCAGACCGTGGACGCGCTCATGAAGCTCGACCTGTCCGCCGGCGTGGACGTCGAGATCAAGATCTAAAGAAGAAAGAGGCGGGATCCGATGCGCACGGGCGTGATCGCCAAGAAGCTGGGCATGACCCGCGTGTTCGCCGATGACGGCGCGCACGTACCGGTCACTGTGCTGCAGCTCGACGGCTGCCAAGTCGTCGGCCAACGTACCCAGGAGCGTGACGGCTACGTCGCTCTCCAGTTGGGCGCTGGCGTCAAGAAGGCCAAGAACACCAACAAGGCCCAACGCGAAGTCTTCGCCAAGGCCGAGGTTGAGCCGAAGGCCTATGTCACCGAGTTCCGCGTTGACGCGGACGGTCTGCTGGATGTGGGCGCCGAACTGTCGGCCGACCACTTCATCGTGGGCCAGAAGGTGGACATCCAGGGTGAAACCATCGGTAAGGGTTTCGCCGGCGCCATGAAGCGCTGGAACTTCGGCGGCCTGCGCGCGACGCACGGCGTGTCGGTGTCCCACCGTTCGCACGGCTCGACCGGCAACCGTCAGGACCCGGGTCGTACGTTCCCGGGCAAGAAGATGGCCGGCCACCTGGGCCAGGAAACCGTCACCCAGCAGAACCTGACCGTCGTCCGCGTGGACGCCGAGCGCGGGCTGATCCTGATCAAGGGCGCTGTCCCCGGTCACGACGGTTCGTTCGTCAAGGTCCGCGACGCCATCAAGAAGGCTCGTCCGGCCGACGCCCCGTTCCCCGGCGGCGTGAAGTCGAAGAATGGAGCCGCCCAACCCGCCTCGACCCCGGCTGATGAAGCCCCGGCCGAAGCGACCGAAGGCGGTGAAGCGTAATGAAACTCTCGGTCATCAAACTCGACGGCAAGGCCTCGGGCGACGTCGAGCTGTCGGACGCCGTCTTCGGCATCACCGACATCCGCGGCGACATCCTGGCCCGCACCGTGAACTGGCAACTGGCCAAGCGCCGCGCCGGCACGCACAAGGTTCAAACCCGCAACGAGAACTCTCGTACGGGCAAGAAGATGTACAAGCAGAAGGGCACCGGCGGCGCTCGTCACGGCTCGCGTCGCGCTCCGCAGTTCGTTGGCGGTTCGCGCGCCTTCGGCCCGGTCGTCCGCGACCACGGCTTCTCCCTGCCCAAGAAGATCCGCGCCATGGCCCTGCGCCACGCTCTGTCTTCGAAGGTCAAGGCCGGCGACCTGATCGTGGTCGACGCCCTGGATGTGAAGGACGCCAAGACTGCCTCGCTGCGCACCACCTTCGGCAAGCTGGGCTGGACCAAGGCCCTGATCATCGCTGGACCGGAAGTCGAGACCAACTTTGGTCTCGCCGCCCGCAACATCCCGCACATCGACGTGCTGCCGAACGCCGGCCTGAACGTCTATGACATCCTGCGGGCCGACAAGCTGGTGCTGACCAAGGCCGCCATCGAGGCGATCGAAGCCCGCTTCAGCGACAAGGAAGCCGCGTAATGGCCGCTCAACCTACCGCAAAGCACTACGACACCATCCTGGCTCCGGTGATCACCGAGAAGGCCACGATCCTGTCGGAGCAGAACAAGGTCGTCTTCCGCGTCGCCGGCACGGCGACCAAGGACGAGATCGCCGCGGCGGTCGAAAGCCTGTTCAAGGTCAACGTCCTGAAGGTCAACACCCTGGTCCAGAAGGGCAAGACCAAGCGCTTCCGGGGCATCATGGGCCGCCGGGTCGACATCAAAAAAGCGATCGTGACGCTGGCCGACGGCCAGTCGATCGACGTCACCACGGGGCTCTGATCAGATGGCCTTGAAGACTTACAATCCGACGTCGCCGGGCCGCCGCGCCCTGGTGCTGGTCGACCGTTCCGAGCTGCACAAGGGCCGCCCGGAGAAGTCGCTGACCGAAGGCCTGACCAAGTCGGGCGGACGTGGGCAGGGCGGTCGCATCGCCGTTCGCTTCCGCGGCGGCGGCGCCAAGACGCTGTACCGCAAGATCGATTTCAAGCGTCGCAAGTTCGACGCGATCGGCACGGTCGAGCGTCTGGAATACGACCCCAACCGCACCGCCTTCATCGCCCTGGTGACCTATCCGGACGGCGAGAAGACCTACATCATCGCGCCGCAGCGCCTGAAGGCCGGCGACACGATCGTGGCCGGCGAGAAGACCGACGTTAAGCCGGGCAACGCCATGCCGCTGCGCTCGATCCCGGTCGGCACCATCATCCACAATGTGGAGATGAAGCCGGGCAAGGGCGCTCAGCTGGCCCGTTCGGCCGGCGCCTACGCCCAGCTGGTTGGTCGCGATCAGGGCTATGCCCAGATCCGTCTCGGCTCGGGCGAGCTGCGCATGGTCCTGGACGGCTGCATGGCCACGGTGGGCGCGGTTTCGAACCCCGACCACATGAACCAGAACCTGGGCAAGGCCGGTCGCAAGCGTCACATGGGCTGGCGTCCGCACGTCCGCGGCGTCGCCATGAACCCGATCGACCACCCGCATGGTGGTGGTGAAGGCCGGACCTCGGGCGGCCGCACGCCGGTCACGCCCTGGGGCAAGGACACCAAGGGCACCCGCACCCGCAAGAACAAGGCCACGGACAAGTTCATCATCCGTAGCCGTCACGTGAAGAAGGCTCGCTAAGAATGGCCCGCTCCTCCTGGAAAGGCCCGTTTGTCGACGGGTATCTGCTCAAGAAGGCCGACGCCGTTCAATCGTCGGGCCGCAAGGACGTGATCAAGACCTGGTCGCGCCGCTCCACCATCCTGCCGCAGTTCGTCGGTCTGACGTTCGGTGTCCACAACGGCCAGAAGCATGTGCCGGTGATGGTCAACGAGGACATGGTCGGCATGAAGTTTGGCGAGTTCGCCCCGACCCGGAACTTCCCGGGCCACGCGGCGGACAAGAAGGCCAAAAGGAAGTAACCGATGGCCCAGTCCAAGAACGAGCGTCGGGTCGCCCCGACTGAAGCCCGCGCCAAGCTGGTCAACGTCCGCATCAGCCCTCAGAAGCTGAACCTGGTGGCCGCTTCGATCCGCGGCATGCCGGTGCAAAAGGCGCTGAACGAACTCGAGTTCAGCCGCAAGCGCATCGCCACCGACGTCCGCAAGGTCCTGTACTCGGCCGTGTCGAACGCCGAGAACAACCACAACCTCGACATCGACAACCTGGTCGTCGCCGAGGCCTTCGTGGGCAAGAACCTGGTGATGAAGCGTTTCGCGAGCCGCGCTCGTGGCCGCTCGTCGCGCATCCTGAAACCGTTCAGCGAGATCACCATCGTGGTCCGCGAAGCCGGCGAGGCCGCCTGATGGGTCAGAAAATCAATCCGATCGGTTTCCGCCTCGGCGTGAACCGGACGTGGGACAGCCGCTGGTTCGCCGACGGCGCCAACTATTCGCGCCTGCTGCACCAGGACCTGAAGCTGCGTACGTGGCTGAAGGAACGCCTGTCGGGCGCCGGCGTGTCGCGCATCATCATCGAGCGTCCGCACAAGAAGTGCCGCGTGACGATCTACGCCGCCCGTCCGGGTGTCGTGATCGGCAAGAAGGGCGCGGACATCGAGAAGCTGCGCAAGGACATCTCGGCCATGACCGAGGGCGAGGTTCACCTGAACATCGTCGAAGTCCGCAAGCCCGAGACCGACGCCCAGCTGATCGCCGAGAACATCGCGCAGCAGCTGGAACGCCGGATCGCGTTCCGCCGCGCCATGAAGCGCGCGATGCAGTCGGCCATGCGCCTGGGCGCCAAGGGCGTTCGCATCAACGTGTCGGGCCGTCTCGGCGGCGCCGAAATCGCGCGGATGGAATGGTATCGCGAAGGCCGCGTGCCGCTTCACACCCTGCGCGCCGACATCGACTACGGCTTCATCGAGGCCAAGACGACCTACGGCATCATCGGCGTGAAGGTCTGGGTGTTCAAAGGCGAAGTGCTCGAGCACGACCCGATGGCCCAGGACAAGCGCTGGGCTCAGGAAGCCTCGGGTCCCTCGTCCAACGAAGGCCGTGAACGCGGCCCCCGCGGCGACCGCGGCCCCCGTCGCGACCGCGGACGTGAGAACTAAGTCATGCTGCAACCCAAGAAGACCAAGTACCGCAAGGCGTTCAAGGGCCGGATCCATGGTTCGGCCAAGGGCGGCTTCTCGCTGAACTTCGGCTCCTACGGCCTGAAGACGCTGGAGCCCGAGCGCATCACGGCGCGTCAGATCGAAGCGGCTCGCCGCGCGATCACCCGCCAGATGAAGCGCCAGGGCCGCGTCTGGATCCGTGTCTTCCCGGACCTGCCGGTCACGGGCAAGCCGGCCGAAGTGCGGATGGGCAAGGGCAAGGGCGCCGTGGACCACTGGGCCGCGCGTTGCCACCCGGGCCGCATCCTGTTCGAAATCGACGGCGTGCCGGACGACATCGCGCGCGAGGCCCTGCGTCTCGGCGCGGCGAAGCTGCCGGTCCGCACCAAGGTGGTGACGCGTCTGGACGCCGGCATCGCCCAACTGGAGCAAGCGGCATGACCAAGATCGCCGATCTGCGGGCTCAAACCCCCGACCAACTGGCCGACGAGCTGCTGAAGCTCAAGAAGGAACAGTTCAACCTGCGCTTCCAGGCGGCCACCGGCCAAATGGAGAAAACCCACCGCGTGGGTGAAGTGCGCAAAGACATCGCCCGTATCTCGACGCTGCTGCGTCAACAGCAGGCGTAAGGAACGAAGATGCCGAAGCGAATTCTCGAAGGCGTGGTCGTCTCCGACAAGGGCGACAAGACCGTCGTGGTCAAGGTGGAGCGCACCCTGCTTCACCCCGTCCTGAAGAAGACTGTCCGTCTGTCCAAGAAGTACCACGCCCACGACGAAGGCAACGCGCTGAAGGTCGGCGACGTGGCCCGCATCGTCGAGTGCGCCCCCAAGTCCAAGTTGAAGCGCTGGGAAGTCCTTTCCAACGCCTCGGCTTCGTAAGAAGAAGGATCGGATCCCATGATCCAGATGCAAACTAACCTGGAGGTGGCCGACAATTCGGGCGCTCGCCGGGTCATGTGCATCAAGGTGTTGGGCGGCTCCAAGCGCCGCTACGCCTCGGTGGGCGACACCATTGTCGCCTCGGTGAAGGAAGCGATTCCGCGCGGCCGCGTGAAGAAGGGCGATGTCGTTCGCGCCATCGTCGTGCGCACCGCCAAGGACATCCAGCGCAAGGACGGCTCTGTCATCCGTTTCGACAAGTCGGCCGCCGTCATCGTCAACAAGCAGAACGAGCCCGTCGGCACGCGGATCTTCGGCCCGGTTCCCCGCGAACTGCGCGCCAAGAACCACATGAAGATCATCTCGCTGGCTCCGGAGGTCCTGTAACCATGGCCGCCAAGATCAAATCGGGCGACAACGTCGTCGTCCTGACCGGCAAGGACAAGGGCCGCACCGGCAAGGTGCTCAAGGTTCTGCCGACCGAAAACCGCGTCGTCGTGCAAGGCGTCAACATGGTTCAGCGCCACACGCGCCCGACCCAGGCTGACCCGCAAGGCGGCATCAAGAACAAGGAAGCGTCGCTGCACCTGTCGAACGTCGCGATCGCCGACGCCAATGGCAAGGCGACCCGCGTCGGCTTCAAGATCGAAGGCGACAAGAAGGTCCGCTTCGCCAAGACGACGGGAGACGTCATCTGATGGCCGCTACCGAGAAATACACCCCGCGCCTGAAGGACGAGTACAAGGCTCGCATCCGCCAGGTGATGAAGGAAAAGTTCGGCTACACGAACGAGATGCAGGTGCCCAAGCTGGACAAGATCGTCCTGAACATGGGCATCGGTGAAGCGGTCGCCGACTCCAAGAAGGCGAACGCCGCCCTCAAGGATCTGACCGCCATCGCCGGTCAGAAGGCCGTCGCCACCAAGGCTCGCAACTCCATCGCTGGCTTCAAGCTGCGCGAAGGCATGGTCATCGGCGGCAAGGTCACGCTGCGCGGCGATCAGATGTACGAGTTCCTGGACCGGTTCATCACGATCGCGCTGCCGCGCGTGAAGGATTTCCGGGGCCTGAAGGGCACCTCGTTCGACGGTCGTGGCAACTACGCCACCGGTCTGAAGGAGCACATCGTGTTCCCGGAGATCAACTACGACCAGATCGACCAGATGTGGGGCATGGACATTGTCGTCTGCACCACGGCCAAGACCGATGAGGAAGCCAAGGCTCTCCTCACCGAGTTCAAGTTCCCGTTCGTGACGAACTGAGCGGGAAGGGAAGAGATCAATGGCTAAGAAAAGCGCCGTAAACCGCAATGAAGCCGTCAAGGCCCTGGTTGCGAAGTATGCCGCGAAGCGGGAAGCCCTGAAGGCGACCGCCAACGACGAGAGCCTGCCGCTGGAGGAGCGCTTCGAAGCGCGCCTGAAGCTGGCGGAACTGCCGCGTAACTCCGCGCCGACGCGCATCCGCAATCGCTGCGAGGTGACGGGTCGTCCGCGGGCTTACTACCGCAAGCTCAAGATGAGCCGTATCGCCCTGCGCGAACTCGGCAACCTGGGGCAAGTCCCCGGCCTGACGAAGTCGAGCTGGTAAGGGGAGCGAACAGACATGATGATCAACGATCCCCTGAGCGACATGATCGCTCGCATCAAGAACGCGGCGACCCGCAAGCGTTCCAAGGTGCTGACCCCGGCCTCGCGTCTGCGCCAGCGCGTCCTCGACGTGCTGCAGGACGAAGGCTACATCCGCGGCTATTCGCTGGTTCAGAACCCCGGTGAATTCCCGCAGTTCGAGATCGAGCTGAAGTACTTCGACGGCCAGCCGGTGATCGCCGAGATCGCCCGCGTGTCGAAGCCCGGCCGCCGCGTCTATTCGGCCATCAGCGATCTGAAGCCGATCAAGAACGGCCTCGGCATCTCGATCCTTTCGACTTCGAAGGGCGTCATGTCCGACGCCGCCGCGCGCGACGCCAACGTCGGCGGCGAAGTCCTCTGCAGGGTCTACTGATATGTCCCGTATCGGCAAGAAAACCATCAGCATCCCGAAGGGCGTGACTGTCACGCTCGACGGCCAGACCATCGCGGTGAAGGGTCCGAAGGGCGAGCGCTCCTGGACCGTGGCCGAAGAGATCGAGGTCAAGCAGGAAGGCGACGAGCTGTCGCTGACCCCGCGTTCGGACACCCAGCGCGCTCGCGCGATGTGGGGTCTGTCGCGCACCCTGGTCGACAACATGGTCACCGGCGTCACTTCGGGCTTCGAGAAATCCCTGGAGCTGGTCGGCGTGGGTTACCGCGCCGCGATGAAGGGCCAAGCCCTGTCGCTGCAACTCGGCTTCTCGCATGAAGTCGACATCGACCCGCCCGCCGGCGTCACCTTCGCGGTGCCCAAGCAGACCGAGATCAAGATCTCGGGCTCCGACAAGCAGGCCGTGGGTCAGATCGCCGCCGTCATCCGCAAGCTGCGTCCGCCTGAGCCCTATAAGGGCAAGGGCGTCCGTTATGCGGGCGAGAAGGTGCGTCGCAAGGAAGGCAAGAAGAAGTAGGTCATGGCTCTCTCTCTTCGACAACAAGCCAAGCGCCGTTCAGAGCGCACTCGTCGCCGCCTGAAGGCCGTGGCCAACGGCCGCCTGCGTCTTTCGGTGCACCGGTCGGACAAGAACATCTCGGCCCAGATCATCGACGACGCCCAAGGCGTCACGGTGGCCTTCGCCTCCTCGCTGGAAGGCGAAAAGGGCAAGAAGGAAAAGGGCTCGGACGTCGCCGCCGCAACGCGGATCGGCAAGCTGATCGCCGAACGCGCCATCGAGAAGGGCGTCAAGGACGTCGTCTTCGACCGCGGCGGCTACATCTATCACGGACGGGTGAAGGCGCTGGCGGAAGCCGCGCGTGAAGCCGGCCTGAACTTCTAAGGGACGCGACAGATGGCGCAACAACCCCAACGCGGCGGCGGCGATCGCAATCGCCGTGACAACCGCAACGCTCCCGCCGTCGACGGTCCGGACTCGGACATCGTCGAGAAGCTGGTGCACATCAACCGCGTCGCCGCCACCGTGAAGGGCGGCCGCCGGTTCTCGTTCGCGGCCCTGATGGTCGTCGGCGACGGCAAGGGCCGCGTCGGCTTCGGTCATGGCAAGGCGCGCGAAGTGCCGGAAGCCATCCGCAAGGCGACCGAAGAAGCCAAGAAGACCATGATCAAGGTTCCGCTGCGCGAGAACCGCACCCTGCACCACGACGGCAATGGCCGTTGGGGCGCCGGCAAGATCATGATGCGCGCCGCCCCTCCCGGGACCGGCGTCATCGCGGGCGGTCCGATGCGCGCCGTGCTCGAAACCCTCGGCGTCCAGGACGTCGTGGGCAAGTCGACCGGTTCGTCGAACCCCTACAACATGATCCGCGCCACCTTCGAAGCTCTGAAGGTCCAGTCCTCGCCCCGCATGGTCGCGTCCAAGCGTGGCAAGAAGGTCGCGGATCTGATGGGCCGTCGCAACGACGGCGCCTCGGCGCCTGAAGCCATCGAGGGCTGATAGACATGGCCAAACAAGACACCGCCACCGTCACCATCCGCCAGACGGGCAGCCCGATCCGCCGCAAGGCCGATCAGCGCGCCACCCTGTCGGGCCTGGGTCTCAACCGCGTGGGCCGTGAATCGACCCTGGAGGACACCCCCTCCGTGCGCGGCATGATCGCCAAGGTCGCCCACATGGTCGAAGTGGTCGAGAAGTAAGACTTTTCGCTACGCGAAGTGGCGAGTGATGAGTGGCGAGTGACGAGCGAAAGAGAGGCGGCCTCGGCTGTTTCCCCTTGACTCGGCACTCATCACTCGCCACTCGCCACTTTCATTTTTACACCGCCGAGTCCGGCCGATGGCCGGGCGCTAGAACCCGAAAGGATCAGGCACATGAAACTGAACGAAATTCGCGACAACGAAGGCGCCCACAAGAAGCGCATGCGCGTCGGCCGTGGCCCGGGTTCGGGCAAGGGCAAGACCGCCGGTCGCGGCGTCAAGGGTCAGAAGTCGCGTTCGGGCGTCGCCATCGGCGGCTTCGAAGGCGGCCAGATGCCGCTGTACATGCGCATGCCCAAGCGCGGCTTCAACAATCCCAACGCCCTGAAGCTGGCTGAAGTGAACCTGTGGCGCCTGCAGGACGCCATCGACGCCAAGAAGCTGGACATCAAGGGCGACATCACCGGCGAGGCCCTGGTGGCCGCCGGCGTGATCCGTCGCGTCAAGGACGGCGTCCGTCTGCTGGGCACCGGTGAGATCAAGGGCAAGTTGAACCTGGTGGTGTGGTCGGCCTCGGCCGGCGCCATCAAGGCCATCGAAGCGGCCGGCGGCTCGGTGACGCAGCAGCGCATCGAGGCCGAAGCCAAGGCTCAGGCCCGTCTGGACAAGCGTCAGGCGGCCCGCGGCAAGCCCAAGGCCTGATCGAAAAGCGTCGTCCCGCGATCGTCCTTCGACGTTCGTCGGAAAGAAAAGCGGGATGACGAACTGGAAGCGGCCTCGCATAGAGGCCGCTTTTCACCTATCTGACGACGACTGAAAGTCGTGGGGACGCGCGTATGGCCTCGGCCGCTGAACAACTCGCTGCAAACATGAACATGGGCTCGTTCGCCAGGGCGACCGAGCTTCACAAGCGCCTGCTGTTCACGCTGGGCGCGCTGCTGGTCTATCGGATTGGCACCTTCGTGCCGATTCCCGGCATCAACTCCGAAGCCTTCCTGGCCTTCTTCCAGAATCCGGAGGGGCAGCGCGGCATCCTGGACATGTTCAACATGTTCTCGGGCGGCGCGGTCGAGCGGATGGCCGTCTTCGCGCTGAACGTGATGCCCTACATCTCGGCCTCGATCATCGTGCAGCTGATGCAGGCGGTTTATCCGCCGTGGGAGAAGCTGAAGAAGGAAGGCGGGGAGAGCGGCCGCAAGCAGCTGAACCAGTACACACGCTATCTGACCGTCTTCCTGGCGGTGGCGCAATCGCTGGGCATCGCGATCGGACTGAACGCTCAGCCGAGTCTGGTGGACAATCCCGGCCTGTTCTTCATCACCACGACCGTCGTGACCCTGACGGGCGGCACCATGTTCCTGATGTGGCTGGGCGAGCAGGTGACCGCGCGCGGGGTCGGCAACGGCATCTCGCTGATCATCTTCGCCGGCATCGTGGCGGTTCTGCCGTCCACTGTCGCGCGCCTGCTGGGCCTGGCTCAGCAGGGCCAGATGTCCGCCTTCGTCCTGCTGTTCATCGCCATCATGGCCGTGGCCGTGGTCGCCTTCATCGTCTTCATGGAGCGGGCCCAGCGTCGTCTGCTGATCCAGTATCCCAAGCGCCAGGAAGGCAACCGCATGGCGGGCGGCGAGCGTTCGTTCCTGCCGCTGAAGGTCAACACCGCCGGCGTCATCCCGGCGATCTTCGCCTCATCGCTGCTGATGCTGCCGGCGACCGTCGCCCAGTTCACAGCCAATGCCGACTTGCCTGAGTGGATGAGCTGGCTGCCGATGGTCACGGCCCAGCTGACTCACGGCCAGCCCCTGTTCATGGTGCTGTACGCCGCCCTGATCATCTTCTTCTGCTTCTTCTACACCTCGATCACCTTCAATCCGGACGACACGGCCGAGAACCTGCGCAAGTACGGCGGCTTCCTGCCGGGCATCCGTCCGGGCAAGCGCACGGCGGAGTATCTGGACTATGTGTTGACCCGCCTGACCACGATCGGCGCCGCCTACATCACCGCCGTCTGCCTGCTGCCCGAGTTTCTGGTTTCGCAGCTGGGCAACACCAGCCTCTATTTCGGCGGCACCTCGCTGCTGATCGTGGTGTCGGTGACCATGGACACGGTCTCCCAGATCCAGTCCCACCTGCTGGCCCACCAGTACGAAGGCCTGATCAAGAAGGCGAAGTTGCGCGGGCGAGGCGGCGGCCCGCGTGGCGGGGGCGGTCGTGGGACGCCGGCGCCGATTCGGCGCTGATCTTCGGAACGATAGGGGAGGGCGGGGCGTGAACCTGATCCTGTTTGGCCCGCCCGCAGCGGGCAAGGGCACCCAGGCCAAGCGCCTGGTCGAAGAGCGCGGCATGGTGCAGCTGTCGACCGGCGACATGCTGCGTGCCGCCATCGCTTCCGGATCGGAGCTGGGCCAGACCGTCAAGGACGTGCTGGCGCGCGGCGACCTTGTGACCGACGAGATCGTCATCGCCCTCATCGAGGACCGCCTGCCCGAGGCCGAAGCGGCAGGCGGCGCCATCTTCGACGGCTTCCCCCGCACCGTGGCCCAGGCCGAAGCCCTGGACGCCATGCTGGCTACGCGCGGCGGCCAGATCGACCGCGTCGTCCGGCTGAAGGTCGATGACGCCGCCCTGACCGAACGGATCGCCAAGCGGTTCGCCGATCAGGGCCGTCCGGACGACAATCCTGACACCTTCAAGGACCGTCTGACCGTCTACAACCGCCAGACGGCGCCGCTGCTTCCCTATTACGAAGCCCAGGGCAAGTTGATCGAGATCGACGGCATGGGCGACATCGCGGCCGTGGCCAGGGGCATCGACGCCGCGCTGGCCTAGGCTGCTCCGCCAAGATGAAGGGCGGCTGACTTTCTCGCCCGATGCGCGTTCAGGACAGATGGCGCACGATGGCGGGGTGACACAAGACATAGACAGGGCGAAACGCGTGCGCGCCCGGGCCGTCGCGGCCTGGGCCGTTGTCGCGGCTCTGCACGGCGGGGTGGCGCTCTATCTGAACCGAACCCACGGCCAATCGCCGGCGCCGTCGCTCGCGCCGATCGAGGTCGTCCTGTTTCGTCCCCCGCCGGAGCCGATTGCGCCGCCGGCGGAGCCCGAGCCCGCAGCCAGTGAAGGCGGCGGCGCGCCAGCTGCGCCTTCGCGGGTCCGACCAACGCCGCGGCCGCCCGCAGTTCCCGTCGAACTCGCCGCGCCTCCTGAACCCGCGCCGGACCCGGACCCGGTCATTGTCGGCCAGGCCCCAATCGCCGGACCCGTCGCCGGCCAGGGCCAGGGCGGTGAGGGGACCGGAACGGGAGGAGGGACCGGCTCCGGCGTCGGGCCGGGGTCTGGGGGGCGTTTCCAGGTGTTGCGGGGCCCCACCCTTGACGAGCGTCGCCGCGCCCATCCTCCGGCCGCGCTGCGGGCGGGCCGATCTGGCCGCGCAGCGATGTCGTGCATCATCGGCTTAGACGAGCGGCTGAGCGACTGCCGCATCGTCAGCGAGACGCCGGAGGGGCAGGGCTTTGGCCCCGCCGCCCTGACCCTGGCGCCCGCGTTCCGGGCCCGTCCGCCGATCTTGGACGGCCGCGCTCAGCCGGGGACGCGGGGCGTCTTCGGCGTCATCTTCGGCCGCGACGGCTGAGCCCTGTCGGTTGCGGCCGCCGCGACCGTTGACGAAATCAGAATCAAGGGTATAAGGGCCGCCTTCCGCGAAGGGCGCGCACGCTCCTGGTCTGTTGACCGGAGCGTTTCCTGCGTCTGACAACGCGTATCTGGAGATTTTCGTGGCCCGTATCGCTGGCGTCAACATTCCGACCAACAAGCGCGTCGAAATCGCGCTTCAGTACATCCATGGCATCGGCGCGCACGCCGCCAAGGAGATCACGGCCAAGGTGGGCATCGAGCCCTCGCGCCGCGTCAACCAGCTGACGGACGCCGAAGTCCTGCAGATTCGCGAGACCATCGACAAGGACCACACCGTAGAGGGCGATCTGCGTCGTGAGACCTCGATGAACATCAAGCGTCTGATGGACCTGGCCTGCTATCGCGGCCTGCGTCACCGCAAGGGCCTGCCGGTCCGCGGTCAGCGCACGCACACCAATGCTCGCACCCGCAAGGGCCCCGCCAAGCCGATCGCCGGCAAGAAGAAGTAAGACATAGCCATGGCCAAGGAACAGGGTCGCGTTAAGCGCCGCGAACGCAAGAACATCACCTCGGGCGTCGCCCACGTGAATGCGTCGTTCAACAACACCATGATCACGATCACCGACGCCCAGGGCAACGCCATCTCCTGGTCCTCGGCGGGTCACATGGGCTTCAAGGGTTCGCGCAAATCGACCCCGTACGCCGCCCAGATGGCCGCGGAAGACGCCGGCAAGAAGGCCGCCGAGCACGGCGTCAAGACGCTGGAAGTCAATGTGTCGGGCCCTGGCTCCGGTCGTGAATCGGCTCTGCGCGCCCTGCAGGCCGTGGGCATGACGATCACGACCATCCGCGACGTGACGCCGATGCCCCACAACGGCTGCCGTCCGCCCAAACGCCGCCGCGTCTAAGCGACAGCGCCGCACGACCCCCTATTCCCGCCAACCGCGCCCCGTCGACAGGGCGCGGATCTGGCGAAACCCGTTCGAGGGACAAAATGATCGAGAAGAACTGGCAAGAGCTGATCCGTCCCGAGAAACCGCAGATCGAGACCGGCGCCGACGCCCAACGCAAAGCGCGTCTGGTGGCCGAACCTCTGGAGCGCGGTTTCGGTGTGACGCTCGGCAACGCCCTGCGGCGCGTGCTGCTGTCCTCGCTGCAAGGCGCGGCGGTCACGGCCATCCAAATTGACGGCGTGGTCCATGAATTCTCGTCGCTGGAAGGCGTGCGGGAAGACGTGGTCGACATCGTCCTGAACATCAAGCAACTGGCGCTGCGCATGCATGCCGAGGGGCCCAAGCGCATGACGCTGAAAGCCACTGGCCCGGGCGCCGTCACCGCCGGTCAGATCGACGCTCCGGCCGACATCGAGGTGCTGAACCCCGATCACGTCATCTGCACCCTGGACGACGGCGCTTCGGTGCGCATGGAACTGACGGTCCAGAACGGCAAGGGCTACGTCGCCGCCGAGATGAACCGTCCGGAAGACGCCCCGATCGGCCTGATCGCCGTCGACGCCCTGTATTCGCCGGTGAAGCGCGTCGCCTACCGCGTCGAGCCGACCCGTCAGGGCCAATCGCTGGACTATGACAAGCTGATCATGGAGGTCGAAACCAACGGCGCCGTGACCCCGGTGGACGCGGTGGCCTACGCCTCGCGCATTCTCCAGGACCAGCTGCAGATTTTCATCACCTTCGACGAGCCCAAGGCGGCGGTGGAACAGTCGGACGGCAAGCCCGACCTGCCGTTCAACCCGGCCCTGCTGAAGAAGGTGGACGAGCTGGAACTGTCGGTTCGTTCGGCCAACTGCCTGAAGAACGACAACATCGTCTACATCGGCGACCTGATCCAGAAGACCGAGGGCGAGATGCTTCGCACCCCGAACTTCGGCCGCAAGTCGCTGAACGAGATCAAGGAAGTGCTGGCGACCATGGGCCTCAGCCTCGGCATGGATGTGCCGAACTGGCCGCCGGAAAACATCGAAGATCTGGCCAAGAAGTTCGACGACCAGATCTAAGTTTCAACCCTCCGCCCAAGACCCTCAGGGTCGCGGAGCGGTTAGAATGAGAGAGCCCCAGGTCCGCAAGGCTCGCGGAAACCAGGGTTGAGTAGGAGAGACCCCGATGCGCCACGGCGCCGCCTATCGCAAGCTCGGCCGTACGGTCAGCCACCGCCAGGCCATGTTCGCCAACATGGCCGCTTCGCTGATCAAGCACGAGCAGATCACGACCACCCTGCCCAAGGCGAAGGAACTGCGTCCCTTCGTCGAGAAGCTGGTGACCTTGGCCAAGAAGGGCGATCTGCACGCTCGTCGTCAGGCCATCAGCCAGGTCCGCGATGTGCCGCAAGTCGGCAAGCTGTTCGAAACGCTCGGCCCGCGCTACGCCGAACGCAACGGCGGCTATATCCGCATCATGAAGGCCGGCTACCGCCACGGCGACAACGCGCCGATGGCCGTGATCGAGTTCGTCGATCGCGACGCTGACGCCAAGGGCTTGGATTCGGGCCCGGTCGACGCCTTTGAGGGCGACGACGAAGCCTGATCGGCCTCGACGCCGACTGATCTATCAAGGGGCGGCTGGAGCGATCCGGCCGCCTCTTTGCTTGCCGGAAACCCGATGACCGAAGACGCCCGCATCGTTGCGTTCGAACCCCGCCATGCCGAGGCATGGGCCGCATTGAACACCGCCTGGCTGATCGAAGGGGGCTTCGAGATCGAGGCCAAGGATCGCAAGGTCATCGACGATCCGGAGGGCGCGATCCTGGCTCCTGGCGGTCGCATCTTCATAGTCGAGCTAGACGGAGAAGCCGTCGGCTGCTGCGCCCTGATGGCCATGGACGATGGCGGGTTCGAGGTGGCCAAGATGACTGTGACGCCCTCCGCCCGGGGACGAGGGCTGTCGCGTCGGCTGCTGGACGCCTGCGAGGCGGAGGCGCGTGTCCTGGGCGCCCTCAGGCTGTATCTGGAGACCTCCAGCACTCTGACCGTGGCGGGAGGGCTGTACCGCAGCTACGGCTTTGCCGAACTGCCGCCGCGTCCGACGCCTTATGCGCGCGCTGACGTCTTCATGGAGAAGAGGCTGGGCTGACGCCTACTCCTTCGAGAGGTCCTGACGCTGGAACCAGACGAGGGCGGCGAAGAAGGGGATGAAGGTCCATCCCGCCAGGCTGACAATGGCCTTGGCCAGCATCGTGGTCTGGTTGGTCTGGATCGCGGCCTTCAGACTGTCGAACGCCAGGCCGGGCATCAATAGATGAGCCAGCCAGCTGGTCAGCTCCAGTCCGAAGACCGAGGCCAGCTGACTCAGGAAGAACTGGGCGACGCCGACGATCAGCGGCAGGAACAGCGCCGCCAGCAGCGACCGCGTGAACACCGCGGCCAAGAGCGCCAGCATCAGAAACTGCATCACCCGCACCATGCCGGAGACAAACAGCAGCGCGAAATCACCCGCCTGCGAGCCGCTGAGGCTGAAGGCGAAGCTGCGCTGATACATGAGGCCTCGGATCGCTTCGGCGCACATTGCGCTGGCCAGGTAGGCAAGGAGGGCGGCGAGGACGAGCATCTTCACCACGCCGACCTTGCCGATGATCGTATTGGCGCGGCTGTTGCGGGCCAAGGTCAGGCGAGCCGTCTCCCAGCGATAGTCACCGGCGAAAATGACCGCCGAGCCGATCAGCACGAAGGCCAGGACTGCGGGATTGGCCAGGCTTGCAGCCTGGCTGACCAGCGCCGCGCCCATGTCCAGGACGCCGCCCGTTCCAGTCAGTTCGGGCGGCAGTTGGACGTCCTTCAGCTCGCTCGTCCGCTGCTGGATCATGAAGTAGCCGAAAACGGTCAGGGCGAGGCCGGCCAAAGGGGCGAACAACACGCTCCAGAACATGGCCGAGCGATTGCGCCATAGGCGATAGCCCTCGGAACGAATGGCGTCAGACAGCATCACGGTCTCCCGTCTCGGCCATGAAGACGCTTTCCAGGTCGCCGCCAACCCAGCGCGCTTCGTCGATGTCGACACCCTTTTGGATCAGGGCTCGCAGCAGTGCGGGGGCCTCGGCGCGCGGCAGGGTGGCCAGAACGGCGTCGCCCTCGATCGTCCCGCGCTCTCCCAGCACGCCCATCATGGTCGCCAGCGGCGTGCCGGACAGGCGCAGGCGTTCGCCCGCGCCGGCCATCAGCTCGCTGACCTTGCCCTCGGCGGCCAGGCGGCCCTTGTTGAAGATGGCGACGCGGTCGCAGACACGCTGGACCTCGAGCAACTGGTGGCTGGCGAGGATGACGGTGACGCCGTCGTTGTCGGCCAGAGAGCGGATCAGGGCGCGCATCTCCTGGATGCCGGGCGGGTCCATGCCCGAGGTCGGTTCATCCAGGATGACGAGGTCAGGCCGCGTCATCAGGGCGGCGGCGACGCCCAGCCGCTGCAGCATGCCGACGGAGAAGCCCCGCACCTTGCGGTTCGCCGCCGCCGACAGGCCGACCCGGTCCAGCCAGGCGTCGATCTGCACCGATCGCGCCTCGCCATGGGCCAGGGACAGCCACATAAGAACCTGGCGCGCGGTCATGTAGGGCGGGAAGCGGGGCGTCTCGATCATGGAGCCGACGCGGCGCATGGCGGTCGGGTCGCCCGGGCGGCCGCCCAGTATCTCCACCTCGCCCTGTGTCGGCCGGATCAGGCCCAGAAGGATGCGAAACAGGGTTGATTTGCCCGCGCCATTGGGTCCCAGCACGCCATAGACGCCGCCGCGCGGCACGATCAGGTCCAGACCATCAAGGGCGCGGACCGCGCCATAGGTCTTGGTCAGGCGCCGGGTCTGGATGACGGTGTTCATGAAGGCGAGCCTGCCCGGCGCAACGCCGCTCGACAAGCCGTGTCAGACGCCGAGTCGATTAAGCTTCCGCAATGTTCTGACCGCCGAAGTCCCCGCCGCTCGCTCGGGCTAGGCGAACCGCGACATCGTCTCGAACGCGGCGGCGGCCTGGGCGTACTCGCGGCGCAGGCGGGCGATCAGATCTGCGGTCGAGGGGATGTCGTGCACGGCGCCCGCGCCCTGGCCGGCGGACCAGACGGTCTTCCAGGCCTTGGCCTCTTCGCCCATGTCCAGCTTGTGTTCGGGGAGGGATTTGGGATCCACGCCGTTCTGGATCAGCGACGGCGTCATGAAGTTGGCGGGGATGCCCGAGACGGCGGGCGTGTAGGTGATGTCCATGGAGCCTGCCTCGACCACCATCTGTTTGTAGGCCTCGGGCGCGCTGCTTTCTCCGGTGGCGATGAAGCGGGTGCCCATATAGGCGAAGTCGCAGCCCATCATGCGTGTCGCGGCCACGTCGCGCCCGGTGGACAGGCAGCCGGACAGAATCAGGGTTCCGTCAAAGAACGACCGCACCTCCTCCACAAGGGCGAAGGGGTTGACCACGCCGGCATGGCCGCCCGCCCCGTTGGCCACCATGATCAGCCCGTCGACGCCGGCCTCGGCGGCCTTTCTGGCGTGGCGCACGTTTGCGATGTCATGAAACACCACGCCGCCGTAGCCGTGGACCGCGTCCACCAGGTCCCGTACGGCGCCCAACGAGGTGATGATCAGTGGCACCTGCTCCTCGACCGAAACCTGCAGATCGGCCATCAGGCGCGGATTGGTCGGGTGGACGATGTGATTGACGCCGAACGCCGCCGCATCGGCGTTCCGACGCGCCTTGATGTCGTGCAGCCATTCCCGATAGCCCTCGGTCGTACGCTGGTTCAGCGACGGGAAGGTGCCTATGACGCCGGCGTTGCAGCACTCGACCACCAGGTCCGGGCCGGACACCAGGAACATGGGCGCGGCGATGACCGGCAGCTTGAGGCCGGCTTGCAGCGAGGCGGGAATGGCCACGGGCGTCTCCTGAAGAGCGTTTCGTTTGGCTACGCTTAGCGGGCTGTCGCTGGGTAAGGCAATCGGGCGAGTTCAGAGGGTGGGCGGAAAAACAGAGTCTGAATGGTGTGAATGGTGTGAAATCCGGCGCCGGGGCGAAGGCGCGTAGCCGGCTGCTCAAGTATGACATGGCCTCGAAGCATGCGCGGGAAATGAACCGCGCTACGATTCAAGGTCCTGATCTAAAAGACAATTAGACGCTGGAGCGTGACAGGTTGATCACGCTGTCGCGGGGATGAACGGGAGGCGAGGTGGCTGTAAAATGGCGGCGATGAAAACTCCGTGCTACGGCGCGGATCATGACCACCGACACCTCCGGCCTCTCACAACTCGGCCGCCAGATCGAAGCGCCTGTCAGCCCGGAGACGGCTGAGCTGGAGCGCGTGCCCAATCCGCATCCGGGGACGTTGTACGCCGCCCGCTTCACGGCGCCGGAGTTCACCAGTCTTTGCCCGGTGACCGGCCAGCCCGACTTCGCCCACTTGGTGATCGACTATGTCCCCGGCGACTGGCTGGTCGAATCCAAGAGCCTGAAGCTGTATCTTACCAGTTTCCGCAATCACGGCGCCTTCCACGAGGACTGCACCGTGGCGATCGGCAAGCGGTTGGCGGACCTTTTGGAGCCGACGTGGCTGCGGATCGGCGGATACTGGTATCCGCGCGGCGGCATTCCCATCGACGTCTTCTGGCAAACCGGTCCGGCGCCCGCGGGCCTGTGGCTGCCCGACCAGGGCGTACCGACCTATCGCGGACGGGGTTGAGGCGTGACCGAGCCCCGGCGTCTGCCGCTGGAGGCCTGGGGGCGGCGGTGGCTGGCGGGGGCGCAGGAGTGGGCCGATCGCGGGCGTTGGCGCGGCTACGCCTTCGAGTTCCTGATGTTCGGGATCAAGCAGGGCTGGGCCTGTCTGTTCGGCGGGCTGATGCTGGCCCTGCTGCTGGGCACCCATCTGTTCTGGCCACAGGGCGCGCCGCTGGCGCGATACGACTTCCTGACGCTGGGCGCGGTGGCGATCCAGGTCGCCATGCTGACGCTGAAGCTGGAAAGCTGGGAGGAGGCGCGGGTGATTCTGGTCTTCCACGTCGTCGGAACGGTGATGGAGCTGTTCAAGACCGCGCAGGGGTCCTGGCTGTATCCTGAGCCCAGCCTGTTGAGGATCGGCGAGGTGCCGCTGTTCTCGGGCTTCATGTATGCGGCGGTCGGCAGCTACATCGCCCGCATCTGGCGCATCTTCGACATCCGCTTCACCCACTATCCGCCGCTGTGGACCACTTGGCTGCTGGCGGCGGCGATCTATGTGAACTTCTTCGCCCATCACTGGCTGCCGGACATCCGCGCCGGGCTGTTTCTGGCGACCGCGCTTCTGTTCGGACGAGGGTGGTTCTTCTTCACGCCCGACCGGCGCCGGCGGTCGATGCCTTTCCTGCTGGGCTTCTTTCTGGTCGCGCTGTTCATCTGGTTCGCGGAGAACATCGGCACCTATGCGCGGGCCTGGACCTATCCTGATCAGGCCGACGGCTGGTCGCCGGTATCGATCGCCAAGCTGGGCAGCTGGTTCCTGCTGATGATGATCAGCGTGGTGCTGGTTTCGCTGGTGCACCGTCCCGAGCCGGAGGTTCAGGCCCGCCGGACCGGGGACGTCGCGCCGTCCGCCTGAAGCCTAACGCCCTGACGTCCCGCGAAGATCAGGACTTCGAGCGCCGGATCGCCGGCCCAGCGCGTCAGGGTTTCCTGATAGGGGCTGCGTCGCCAGTCGTGCGGGCGAGCGGGGTCGCACTCGACGATCAGGCGGCCCGGCTCCGAATGCATCAGGAAGCCCGCCGTAGTCGGCTTCCACGCGCCGTCCAGCGCTTCGGTCAGCAGCCAGGTGCAGTTGAAAATGCGGCAGGCGTCGGGGCGGACCTCATAGGCGTCGCAGCCCGAGGCGCGGCGGAAGTGGCGGCACCAGCGCCCGGCCGGCTTGGCCAGGGCCTCCACGCCCATCAGCTTGCAGCACAGGCCGCAGTCGCCGCAGGTTTTCCGGGGTGGCGGAGTGGTCAGCACGGACACGCGGCGGCCTTTCTGGAGGCGGAAGGCTTGCGCGAACGAGCGATCCGGTCAAACCTGCGAACGGTTCGCACTCGCATGGAGGGGCGCATGATCGTCCTGACAGACGCCCGAAGCCTGGCTCGCGTTCTTCTGGCCGATTGTTCGCCGGCGCACACGCGCCTATCTTGCCCAGATGATCGCGCGTTGGCACCCAGAAAGCTGGAGATCGAAACCCATCCTGCAAATGCCGCAGGACTATCCGGACCCCCGCGCCCTGGCGGCGGTCGAGGATGAGCTGCGGGCGCTGCCGCCCTTGGTGTTCGCCGGCGAGGCGCGGACCCTGACGGCCAAGCTGGCCCAGGTCGAGGCGGGCGAGGCCTTCCTGCTGCAGGGCGGCGACTGCGCCGAGAGCTTCAAGGAGTTCTCGACCGACAACATCCGCGACACCTTCCGCCTTATCCTTCAGATGGCGGTCGTCCTGACCTTCGCCGGCCGCAAGCCGGTGGTGAAGGTGGGCCGCATCGCCGGCCAGTTCGCCAAGCCGCGCTCCTCGGGCGTCGAAAAGATCGGCGACGTCGAACTGCCCAGCTATCGCGGCGACATCATCAACGGCATGGCCTTTACGCCCCAGGACCGCATTCCCGATCCGCAGCGTCTGATCCGCGCCTACAACCAGTCGGCCTCGACCCTGAATCTGCTGCGCGCCTTCGCCGGCGGGGGCTATGCCGACCTGCACAACATCCATCGCTGGACCCTGGGCTTCGCCGCCGACGGGGCAGGGGCGGCCTATCGCGATCTGGCCGACAAGATCACCGAGGCCCTGGCCTTCATGGAGGCGGTCGGCGTCACGCCCGAAACCCATCCCGACCTGAGCCGCGTCGAGGTCTTCACCAGCCACGAAGCCCTGCTGCTGAACCTGGAAAGCGCGCTGACCCGCCTGGACGGGGCCTCGGGCGAATGGTTCGACACCTCGGCCCACATGCTGTGGATCGGCGAGCGCACGCGTCAGCTGGACGGCGCTCACGTCGAGTTCATGCGCGGCATCAAGAACCCCATCGGCGTCAAATGCGGGCCGACGATGGAGCCCGACGACTTGCTGCCGCTGATCGACGCTCTGAACCCGGACAACACGCCCGGCCGTCTCACGCTGATCGGCCGGTTCGGTCACGAGAAGGTGGGCGAGCGCCTGCCCAGGCTGATGCGGGCGGTGAAGGCGGCGGGCAAGCGCGTGGTCTGGTCGATCGACCCCATGCACGGCAACACGTTGAAGGCCGCCAACGGCTACAAGACCCGCCCGTTCGACCGCATCATGGGCGAGGTCCGCACCTTCATCGACGTGGCCGAGGCCGAGGCTGTCCACCCCGGCGGCGTGCACCTGGAGATGACCGGCCAGAATGTCACCGAATGCCTGGGCGGCGCACAGGCGGTGACCGAGGACGACCTGTCCAGCCGCTATCACACCCACTGCGACCCGCGCCTCAACGCCGATCAGGCTCTGGAGCTGGCCTTCCTGGTGGCCGAGCGGCTCAAGAGCGGGCGTCTGGCTCGCTCCGCGGCGGCCTGACCGCCGTGGGCGACGCCGCGACACCGGGCCGCGTCGCCTATCAGGGCGCGGCAGGGTCGTTCAGCCATGAAGCCTGCCTGGCCCTGAGGCCTTGGGACGAAGCTGTCGGCTTCGACAGCTTCGCCGACGCCATCGAGGCCTTGCATTCGGGCGATTGCGGTTGCGCCTTGATCCCGGTGGAGAACACCACTGTCGGAGTGGTCGAGCCTGCCGCCAGCCTGGTGCGTGAGGCGGCGCTGGACGTCGTTGGCGAGGTCTGGCGGCCCATCCGGCTGGCGCTGATGGCGGCGCCCGGCGCGCGGCTGTCGGATATTCGCACGGCCGAGAGCCACCCGGCGGCGCTGGGGCAATGCATGCGCGGATTGGCGGTGCTCAGGATCGCTGCGGTCGAGGCGTTCGACACGGCCGGCGCGGCCCGCGCGGTCGCGGAGGCGGGCGATCCGACCCGCGCCGCGGTGGCGCCGGCAGGTGCGGCGGACGTGTACGGCTTGGTGGTTCTGCGCAACGACCTTCAGGATTCAGCGGATAATCGCACGCGTTTTGTGCTGCTGCGCGCCGCGAGCGCTTGACGGCGCACGATCTTTCCAGTCATCACAGGGCTCGGATCGCCCCTGATCCCACGAACCGGACCGGACCCATGTCCTCGCTGCGCGCCCTGATGACCCCAGAAACCACCTCGCGCGCGGTGGCCGGCTTCTATTTCGGCCTCGGCTATACCGGCTTTCGATACGCCGGCTGAGGCGTCGGGCTCACCCCAGCTCTGACCGCCTCGCCGGCGACCGTCCCTGACCGGGACGGCGACGTGCGCCCGCGTCTGGCGGGCATTCCTCATCGAAATTCCCATGCCGAAAGCCTCCCCATGCCCAAGTCGTCGCTCCAGCAAGTCTGGCCCGAAATCAGTCCCAAGCAGATGGCTCTGGCCGCCCTGCGTCACGAGATCGACGAGCTCGACGACCAACTGTTGAGTCTGTTCGAGCGCCGGCTGGCCATCGCCGCCCGCGTCGGCCGCGCCAAGGATGCTCCGGCCGGCCCCCACACCAAGCTGCGGCCAGATCGCGAACAAGCCGTGCTCGGCCGCATGCTGAGCCGCTGCAGACCCGAGAACGCTGAGGCGGTCGAACACCTGTGGCGCGAAGTCGTGGGCTGGGGCCTGGCCCGACAGGGCCGGCTTCAGGTCCAGGTCTGGTCGCCGGTCGAGCCCGCCCGAGCCTTCGACGGCGCGCGGCTGCGTTTCGGCGCGGCGGCCGACATCCGCATGGTGCGCGATCCGCAGGCGGCCCTGGCCCATGCGGCGGAGGGGCAGGGGATTGCCGTGATGGCCATCAACACCGACGACGCCTGGTGGATCGGCCTGCGTCGGGACTGGTCCAGCCTCAGCGTCTTCGACGGCTATGGCGGGGAGACGCCGACCTCGCTTGCGGTGGGCCGGATCGACCCGCAGGCCCTGCCCAAGGGCCGCCGCGTGGTGGTGACGGCGGGGGGCGACGCCGGCGACGGCTCGGGCGCACGCCGTTGGGGCCTGAACACCCACCACGGCTGGACCCTGGCCTTGACCGACGCGCCGCTTTCGCCGGGCGAGGCTGAGGGCTGCGTGGGCGCCATCGGCTAGAGGCGGGCGATCAGAAAAGCCGAGAAGGCGTCCTCGTCCTCGAACCGGGCCACAACGGGCCAGGCCACGGCCTTGCGTCGCCAGTCTGCCGGCAGGCGCACCCAGTCCTTTTCGGTCGTGATCAGGCCGGCGCCGAACACCGCCGCGCGGTCTTCCAGGAAAGCCAGGTCAGACGGCTTCCATGCGGCGTGATCGGGATAAGGGGCGAAGTCCTTGAGGTCGCACCCGGCGGCGATCAGCGACCGCTCGACCTTCCACGGCTTGGCGACACCGGCGAAGCCGACCTGAGGACCGGGCGGCGGCGGGCCCAGCGGCTCCAGCCGGGCGATGAAGACCGGCAGGCCGTCGAACAGCGCGACGAGTTCGGGATCTGCCGCCTCCAGGTCGGCGGGCAGTAGAATGACTACGCCGTCCGCGCGCGCCAGCCCGGCCGTCAGCGGCTCGCGCATGGGTCCGGACGGGAAGACCGAGCCGTCGCCGAAGGGCCATTCGTCTTTGCGCGTCTCGCCGTCGACCACGATCAGGGACAGGGTCTTGGTCAGGGCCGGATTCTGGTGCGCGTCGTCCAGCACCAGGGCCTGGGCCCCGGCGGCCGCCGCCGCGCGAGCGCCGGCCACGCGGTCGCGCGCGATCCAGGCGGGCGCGTCGCCGGCCAGCATCAGGGGTTCGTCGCCGACATCCTCGGCGGAATGGCGGGACGGGTCGACCCGCTCCGGGCCCTGCAGCTTTCCGCCATAACCGCGCGACAGGGCCTGGGCGTCCACCCCCGCCTGACGAAGCAGGCGCAGCACTTCGCGCGCCACCGGCGTCTTGCCGGAGCCGCCGACCGTCAGATTGCCGACGGAGATTACCGCCGCGCCGGGATCGATCGGCGTGGCCCGGTTGATCCGACGCGCGGTCGCGGCCGCCCAGATCCAAGACAGAGGCTTGAGCGCCATGCGCGTCACGGGCGCGTGACGACCCTCGCGGCTGTACCACCAGCGCGGTGTCGACAGCCTCATCGGGCGCGCCTCGCGGGTGCGGCCGGCAGATGCGCCTGAAGCGTCAGCCACAGCCGATCCAGGCCCGAGCCGGCCTCGGCGGCGGCGCGCCGGGCGCGCTCGCCCATGTCGCGCGCGGCTTGAGGATCGGCCAGCAGCGGACCAACGACTGAGGGCAGCTGAGCGGGCGACGGCACGCTGGCCAGGCCTCCGGCGTCGCGCAATGCACGGGTTACCTCGGCCCAGTTGGAGGCGTCCGGCCCGGTCACCACGGGCTTGCCCAGGCGTGCGGGCTCTAGCGGATTGTGTCCGCCCACCGTGCGGCCGCTGAGCGCCGGGGCGAAGGAGCCGCCCATGACCACCACGTCCGCCAGCCGCAGGAAGACGCCCAGTTCGCCCAGGGTGTCGGCGATATAGAGATCGGTCTCCTCGGTCACGGGCTCGCCGACCGAGCGGCGCGCGAAACCGTAGCCGTCGCGGCTGAGCGCCTGGGCGATGGCGGCTCCGCGCTCAGGGTGGCGGGGGACGACGATCAGGAACAGGCGGTCGGCCAGCCGATCCAGGGCGCGGACGATGGCGATCTCCTCGTCGTCGTGCGTCGAGGCGGCGACCACGACCGGCCGGTCGTCGATCAGGGCCGACAGTTGCGAGAAAGCCGCCTTGTCATAGGGCAGCTCCCCGCCCGACAGCTTCAGATTGACCTGACCGTCCACCCGCGCGCCCATGGCCGACAGGCGTTGAGCGCTGGCCTCGTCCTGAGGCCAGACGTGGGCGAAGGTGTTGAGCAGGCGCCTGGCCATGGCCGGCGCGCGCCGCCAGCCGTCGGCCGTCTTCTGAGTGATGCGCGCGCTGACGAGCGCCAGCGGAACGCCGCGCGCCTGCGCCGCCGTCAGCAGATTGGGCCAAAGCTCGCTTTCGACGAACACGCCCAGGGTCGGCCGCCAGTGGTTCAGGAAGGCAGCGACCGCTGCAGGGCCGTCGACCGGGGCGAATTGGTGGATGACGCCCACTGGGAGACGCGTCTTCAGCACCTCGGAGGAGGTCAGCGTGCCGGTGGTGACCAGAACCGCCACGTCCGGCCGTTCGCGTCGAATGCGCTCGGCCAGCGGCAGGATCGACAGGGCTTCGCCGACGCTGACGCCGTGCAGCCAGACCAGAGGGCCGTCCGGACGAACCGCGTGCGTGCAGCCAAGCCTTTCGTCGACGCGCCGCGTATCCTCCTTGCCCTGCTTCACGCGCGTGTCGAGCAGGCGAGGGGCCAGCGGTTCGAGCGCGCGGGTCAAAAGGCGATAGGCCAGAAGGGCGGGGCTGAAGGCCATCAGGCGGGCTCCAGTCCGGTCAGGGCGTCGGCGCGGGCTTCGACCGCATTCAGGCGGGCCGTCCAGTCGGCCACGACCTCGGGCAGCTCGGCGCCCGTGGGATAATCCGCCACGTCCCAGACGATCGCGCCTCGTCCAAACGGCAGGGGCAGGACGGCCTTGTCCCAGCTGTTCAGACGGATCGCCGGCTTGCAGGACAGGCCGATGAACAGCACCGGCGCGCCTGACAGCTTGGCCAGCAGCGGCAGGCCTTCGGCCATCCGGCGTGCGGGGCCGCGAGGGCCGTCAGGCGTAATAGCCAGAGCGCCGACCTTCAGCTGTTTCAGCCCGTCGCGCAGCGCCTGGGTCCCGCCCTTGGCGCGATCCGCCTTGTCCTTGTTCGCTGACGAACCGCGAATGGCGGGAAAGCCTAGCCGGCCCACCGCCTTGGCGATGAACTGACCGTCGGGACTCAGCGAAATCAGACCCTTGGCGGGCGTTGCTCGGTCCAGGGGCCAGCAGGCGGGCGCCAAGCCGATGCGCGAATGCCAGAAGGCGCACAAGACGCCGCCGCCTCGCTTCCATATGGCCTCGGCGACATCCTCGTTTTCCTGCGTCCAGCGGATGGTGGCGAAGCAGAAGCGCATCCACGTCGCCAAGGCCCAGGCCAGGGCGGACTGGATGACGGGATTCCTCAGGGGCCTCATGCCAGGCTCGCCACGTCGTCGCGTTCGCCGTCCAGGGACTGCTGTCGGGCCAGGCGCGCATAGAGGCCCCTGCGGGCGACCAGGGCGTTGTGCGAGCCTTCCTCCACGACCCGGCCGGCGTCCAGCACATAGATGCGGTCGGCTTTGCGCACGGTCGACAGGCGGTGGGCGATCAGCAGGGTGGCGCGGCCGTCCATCAGCCGCTCCAGCGCCGCCTGGACCAGGGCCTCGCTCTCGGTGTCGAGCGCGCTGGTCGCTTCGTCCAGCAGCAGGATCGGGGCGTCCTTGAGGAAGGCGCGGGCGATGGCGATGCGCTGGCGCTGGCCGCCCGACAGGCGCAGGCCGGCCTCGCCCACGCGGGTGTCATAACCCTGCGGCAGGGCGACGATGAAGTCGTGAGCGGCGGCGGCGCGCGCAGCCTGCTCGACTTCGTCCTGAGAGGCGCCGTCGCGGCCGTAGGCGATATTGGCGGCAATGGTGTCATCGAACAGGAAGGGCTCCTGTGTCACCAAGGCGATGTGGGCGCGCAGGTCGGCCAGGCTGAGGTCGCGGACATCGCGGCCGTTGAGGGTCACGCGCCCACCGGTCACGTCATAAAAGCGCGGCAGCAGCGACAGGACTGTGGACTTACCTCCGCCCGACGGGCCGACCAGGGCGACGGTTTCGCCGGGCGCGACCTGAAGCGAGACATTCGACAGTGTGACGGCCGAGCCGCCGTAGCTGAAATCCACGCCTTCCAGCGCGACTGTCGCCGGACCCGGCCGGATGCGCTCGACCGAGGCCGCCTCGCGAATCTCGGGCTGGATATCGAGCGCGCGGAACAGGCGGCGCGCGGCCGCGAAGCCTTCGGACATCACGGTCGCCAGATTGGTCACCTGGCGCAGCGACTGTCCGGCCAGCATGACCAGAGCGATGAAGGCGGCGAAGGCGCCGACGGTCATCTGGCCCTGGCTGGCGCTCCAGCCCGCATAGGCCATGACGGCGGCGACGATGACATAGGCGACGATGTCGCTCGCGGGGCCGGCGAAGGCCCGCGAATCGGCGCCCTTGATGACGTGACGCTGGCGTCGATCGATGACGGCGGCGACGCGGGCCTCCTCGGCGGCCTCACGGTTCTCGATCTTGATGACCCGCACGCCGTCCAGGCTTTCCATCAGGGCGCTGGAGAGGGTTTCGGTCTCGGCCATCGCCCCGCGCGCGGCCTTGCGCGACTTCTTGCCGAAGCGCCGGATGATCCCGTTCACCGCCGGGATGCCCAGAAGCACGATCAGCGTCAGCGGCAGATCGATAAAGGCCATGGCGATGATGACGCCGATCAGGGTCAGGCCATGTTGGGTGTAGTTTACGACCCCTGTGGTGAAGGCCTCGCGCACCAGATTGGCGTCGAACAGCACCGACGAGACGAAGCCGCCCGAGTGCTGGCTGCGCAGGCGCGCCAGGTCGGCCCGCACCATGCCCGAGAACAACTGCTTCTGGATGTCGCCGACGACGCCGTGGCCCAGCCTGTTCACGACCGCCGCCTGGCCCGCCATGGCGAAGGAGCGGATCATCGAAAGAATGACGATGATCAGCGGAATGATGATCAGGGCCCGATCCGGCGGGATGGTGAGGATGCCCCAAATCCGCTCCGGCTGGGGGGCCGTGGTGAACAGGATGTCGATCGCCGGTTCCAGGAACTTGAGCAGCAGCGCCGTCAGGCCGCCGGCCAGGGCCGCCAGCGCCATGGAGGCGTAAAGGGCGGTCTGATGATTGGACAGATAGTCGCGCCAGATGCGCCGCAACAGCGGCCGCAGCGGCTCTCGATCATCCTCGGCGGGCGTCGTCGTCATCGGACGGAGGTCGGACGACGCGGCCCCCAAGTCAAGCGCGCCGGTGACGACGGCGGTGCGCACCTCTATGAAGAGGTCATGGGGCGATACGATCTGACCACCCGCGCCGGGCGCTTTCGGGCGCACTGGGACTATGTCTGGAAGGACCACGCCTTCCTGCGGCGCTTCTTCATGAACGCCCACTGGCTGGGCCCGGACCTGATCAGAACCAACCAGCCGTCGCCCCGTCAGCTGGCGTATTGGAAGGCGCAAGGCGTCAAGACGGTCATTAATCTGCGCGGCGTGCGCGACGAAGCCTATTATGCGCTGGAAAAGGACGCCTGCGCCCGGCTGGGCCTGACCCTGATCGACGCGCCGCTGGACTCACGCGACCCGCCCCAGCCGGACCGGGTCAGGCGTGCGCGGGACCTGTTCCGCACCATCGAGTATCCGGCCCTGATCCACTGCAAGTCGGGCGCGGACCGGGCGGGCATGATGGCGGTGCTGTATCGCCACTTCCATCTGGGCGAACCGATATCGATCGCTATCAGGCAGCTGGACAAGAAATACCTGCACCACCGTGAGGGCCTGACCGGGGTGCTGGACTACACGTTGGAAAAGTATCTCGGGGAGGTCGAACCCACGGGCATGTCCTTCACCGACTGGATCGACAGCGACGCCTATGACCCCAAGGCGATCCGGGCCGAGTTCAAGGCGCAGTGGTGGGGCACTCTGCTGACCGAACGACTGCTGAAGCGCGAATAGGCGTCAGCCCCAGGGCCCGCGCGGTCCGTCGTGGCGGTCGGCAGGTCCGGAAGCGGCGGCCTGCTCGGCCTCGCGACGCGCCTTGCGGTCGGCCTCCCACTGACTGAACCACTTCGCGTAGCGGCGCTCGCGCCCGAGAACCATGATCCAGAACACGAGAAGCACCAACAGGCTGACAAGCCCCATCAGCTGCTGCCCGTCCAGCGTTTGTCCAAAAAGGGTCACGGTCGGGACGCTCCGGGGCGGTCCGGCCGTGGCGGATCCGAATCCACCATCTCCGGCTCAATGGGATCAACCGTCGGCTGCTCGTCGGAATGGACGGGATCGTTCCAAGCGGTGTCCTGCTCCAGACGCTGCCCGTAGTCACGCTCGGGCTTGCGTCGGCTGATCCAGACGATCACGCCGACGGCGATCGCGCCGAGCGCCAGAATGATCAGAAGAGTTTCCACAGTCGTCTCCCTCGCGAGGCCATATTACGCAGCGCGTGAGGAAATGGCGGGTTCCGCTCAGCCCTGCGTCGCGTCGCCGCGCGGATCGATCAGTCGATGGGCGTGCAGGATGAAGAACCGCATGTGCGCATTGTCGACCGTGGCTTGAGCACGCGCCTTCCAGGCTTTTCTGGCTTCTTCATAGCTGCCGAAGGCGCCGACGAACTCGACCTGCGACAGGTCGCGGAAGGTCGGCTCCGTCAGATCGCGCAACTCGCCGCCGATGACGAGATGCAGAAGTTGCGGGGCGTGAGCTTCGACCATGGGCGTCTCCGGGAGCAGGCGGGATTGCGCCAGCGGCTTAGGCTCTGGCGCGGTGAGGATCAACCGCCGAGCCGGGGTTCACGCGTCCTTCTTGGCGGCTGCGGTCTTTTTCGCGGCCGGCTTGCGGGTCCCAACCTTCTTTGCGGGCGCCTTTTTCGCCGCAGCCTTCTTCTTGGGCGCCGCGTCGGCCTTGGCGGCGAGAAGTGGAAGCGCCGCTTCCAGCGTCAGATCCTCGGGCGCCGTGCCCTTGGGCAGGGTGGCGTTGATCTTGCCGGATTTGACGTAGGGGCCAAACCGACCGGCCATCACGTGCACCGGCTCGCCCGTTTCCGGGTGAGCGCCGAGGTCCTTGAGCGGCGCCGCCGAGGCGCCGCGCCCGCGCGGACCCGCCGCCCGTTTTTCGGCCAGCAGGGCGACGGCGCGGTTCAGGCCGATGTCGAACACCTCATCGATGTCCGACACATTGGCGTAGGCGCCGGCGTGCAGGATGAACGGCCCGTACCGACCCAGGCCGGCGGTGATCATCTTGCCATCCTCGGGGTGAGCTCCGACCTCGCGCGGAAGGCTGAGCAGCCGCAGCGCCTTTTCCAGATCGATCGTCGCCGGCGACCAGCCCTTGGGCAGGGAGGAGCGGCGCGGCTTCGCGGCTTCGGGCGGCGTGGTTTCGACATAGGGGCCGAAGCGGCCGATCTTCAGACGCACAGGCTGGCCGGTCGCCGGGTCGAGACCCAGCTCGCGGTCGCCGCCGTCGGCTGAGCCGTCCTCGGCCGAGGGGGAGGCCACCGGGCGGGTGTATTTGCAGTCCGGATAGCGCGAGCAGCCGATGAAGGCGCCGAAACGGCTGGTCTTCAGGCTGAGGCGGCCTTCCTTGCAGGTCGGGCATTCGCGCGGGTCCGTCCCGTCGCCCTTGTCGGGGAAGATGTGCGGGCCCAGCGCATCGTTCAAATGATCCAGGATCGCCGTGGTGCGCAGCTCGCCCGCAGCCTGGGTGGCCGCGTGGAAGTCCGTCCAGAACTCGCGCAGCAGGACCTTCCAGTCCAGATCGCCGGCCGACACCTCGTCCAGACGCGTCTCGAGCGCAGCGGTGAAGTCATATTCGACCCAGCGGGCGAAGAACTGCTCCAGGAAGGCCGTGACCAGACGGCCCTTGTCCTCGGGATAGAAGCGGTTCTTGTCCATGCGGACGTATTCGCGGTCGCGCAGGGTGGTCAGGATCGAGGCGTAGGTCGACGGGCGGCCGATGCCCAGCTCTTCCAGCTTCTTGACGAGGGTGGCTTCCGAATAGCGCGGGGGCGGTTCGGTGAAGTGCTGGTCCGTGCGGATCGCCTCGACCTTGGCCTTGGCGCCTTCCTTGAGCGCGGGCAGGCGGGCGTTGTCGTCGTCGTCCTCGCCTTCGGCGCCCTTTTGCTTCTCGTCGCGGCCTTCTTCGTAGACGGCGATGAAGCCGTCGAAGGCGACGACCTGGCCGGTGGCGCGCAGGCCGGTCCGGCCGTCCGGCGTCTCGATGTCGACCGAGGTGCGATCCAGTCGCGCGCTTTCCATCTGCGAGGCGACCATGCGCTTCCAGATCAGCTCGTAGAGGCGCTGCAGATCGCCATCCAGGCGCAGGGTCTCGGGCGCGCGGGTGATGTTGGTCGGGCGGATGGCCTCGTGGGCCTCCTGGGCGTTCTTGGCCTTGGTCTTGTAGTAGCGCGGCTCGGACGGGACGTAGGCGGGGCCGAAGCGGTCGCTGATGACCTCGCGGGCCTGGGCGATGCCTTCGGGTGTCACATAGACGCCGTCGGTCCGCATGTAGGTGATCAGGCCGCCGGTGTCGTCCACGCCCTCGTACAGCTTCTGGGCCGCCTGCATGGTGCGCTGAGCGGTGAAGCCCAGCTTGCGCGCGGCTTCCTGTTGAAGGGTCGAGGTTGTGAAGGGCGGGGCGGGGCTGCGCTTGACCGGCTTCTTCTCGACCGAGCGGATGGTGAAGTCGCCGGCGGCGATCGCCTCGCGCGCGGCCGTGGCCATGGCTTCGGAGACGATGTCGAGCCGTTGGACGCGCTTGCCGTCATGCTTGACCAGCCGGGCCGTAAAGGGCGGGCTGTCGGCGGCGAGGTCGGCTTCGACGGACCAGTACTCCTGAGCCTTGAACTTCTCGATCTCCATCTCGCGATCGACGACGATGCGCAGGGCGACCGACTGCACCCGGCCGGCCGAGCGGGCGCCCGGCAGCTTGCGCCACAGAACCGGCGACAGGTTGAAGCCCACCAGATAATCCAGCGCGCGGCGGGCCAGATAGGCCTCGACCAGCTCCATGTCGATCTGGCGCGGATTGGCCATGGCCTCCAACACGGCCGCCTTGGTGATGGCGTTGAAGGTGACGCGCTGAACCTCGGCGTTCTTGACCGCCTTCTTCTTGTTCAGGATCTCCAGCACGTGCCAGCTGATGGCCTCGCCCTCGCGGTCGGGGTCGGTGGCCAGGATGACGCGGTCCGAGCCCTTGGCCGCCTCTGCGATTTCGCTGAGACGCTTGGACGCCTTGGCGTCGACCTCCCAGGACATGGCGAAGTCTTCGTCGGGCAGGACCGAGCCGTCCTTGGACGGCAGGTCGCGGACATGACCATAGGAGGCCAGGACCTTGAAGTCCGAACCCAGGTATTTGTTGATGGTCTTGGCCTTGGCGGGGCTCTCGACGATGACGAGATTCATATGGCGACGCGTTCCTGAAGAGGGCGCGGAACGTGGTTGGCCCGGGGCGTCGTGTCAATCAGGCGGGCGAAAAGGCCGCGTTGATCCTGAAAGTAGCGCTTGCGGCACACTTTAAAGTTGTGGTTATGTTGCCGTTACAGCCATTGGATGAGACATGCCCAGTCGAACCCCGACCGTCGAGCCGCTTAGCCCTGGTCCGAGGCCGAACTCTGATCGCGAGCCCCTCCCGGACGACTATCCGGTGAGGGACTACATAGGGAGCATGTCGGCGGAGCTGGCGCGCATGGCCCGCTGGGACGGAGACGAGGGCCTAGCCCGCATTCTGGAGGCGGCCGCGTGGATGGCGGAACAGCCTGCTGCGCGGCCAGGTCCGATCGTTCTGGAGCGGGGCCCTAAGACTGGGCGCGGGTGACCTCAGGCGGAAGCGACCAGTCCGCCCGACAGCAGCTCGGCCCGGCCCGCGAGGCTGAGCTCCAGCAGGGCCGCGGCGGCGGCGGCGGCGCTGACGCCGGCCGCCCGCGCCAGCTCGTCGCGGGGCGTCGGCGTCGGCGACAGGAGGGCGGCGATCCGCTCGATCAGAGCGTCGTCCACATCGCCTTCCGGGCCGAAAAAGTCGCCGTCGCCGGATGGTTCACGCAACGTGCGAAGGGTGGACAGGGCGCGTTCGACATCCTCGACGCCTTCGCAGAGCCCCGCGCCCTGACGGATCAGTTCGTTGGGGCCGCGTGCGCGCGGATCGAGCGGCGACCCGGGCACGGCCAGGACCTCGCGCCCCTGTTCGGCGGCCAGGCGGGCGGTGATCAGCGAGCCGGAGCGCAGTTCGGCCTCGACCACGATCACGGCGCGCGACAGGCCCGAGATGATGCGGTTGCGACGGGGGAAGTCGCGGGCCTGGGCGCGGGCGCCGACGGGGCTTTCGGACACCAGGCAGCCGCGCTCGGCGATGCGGCGGTAAAGGTCGGCGTTGTCGGATGGATAGATGTCGTCGATCCCGCCGCCCAGGACAGCGACCGTTCCCGTCGGCAGCGAACCCTCGTGCGCGGCCGCGTCCACACCCCGCGCCAGGCCCGAGACGACGACATGGCCGGCCTCGCCCAGCTGCTGCGACAGGCCGCGCGCGATGCGCTGGCCGCCGGCCGAGGCAATGCGGGCGCCGACCACGGCCACGCAGTCGCCCGACAGCAGGACGGCGTCGCCCAGCGTCCAGATCAGCGGGGGCGGCGGATCAACGGCCGCCAGGCGCGGCGGATAGTCCGGCTCGCCCAGAACGATCAGGCGCGCGCCTAGTCTGTCGCCGGCCGTCAGCTCGGCCTCGACGCGGGAGACCGGCGGCGGGGTCAGTTCGCGCCCGGCGCGGCGCGACATGTCGGGCAGGGCCTCGATCGCACGCTCCGCCGTGCCGAAACGGCCGATCAGCTGGGAGAAGGCGACGGGGCCAACCCGGTCGGTGCGCGCCAGCCTCAGCCGGGCGAAACGCTCGGCGGCCGTCAGGCTCACGCCTTCTTCGCGCCGATGCGGGGTTCCTGCCCCTTGAGCAGCCGCCCGATGTTCTCGTGGTGGCGGATGTAGATCAGCACGGCGGTGAAGATCGCCAGCAGCAGGATCGGCGGCGCGGCGGGCAGGCCTAGAGCGGGCAGGGGAAGCAGGGCGTAGAGCGGCGTCGCCGCAGCCGCGACCAGAGCCGCCAGCGACGAGAAGCGCAGCAGAAAGGCGACCAGCAGCCACGTCGCCGCCGCCAGCAGGCCCAGCGGCCAGGCGGCGGCCAGGATCAGGCCGAAGAAGGTGGCGACCCCCTTGCCGCCCTTGAAGCCCAGCCAGATCGGAAACAGGTGGCCCAGGAAGGCGGCGCCGCCGGCGACGGCTCCGGCCGCTTCGGAACCCAGCAGATGGCGCGCCAGCAGCAGAGCGACCGCCCCCTTGCCTGCGTCCAGGATCAGGGTCGCCAGCGCCAGGTCCTTGCGGCCGGTCCTCAGCACATTGGTCGCGCCGATATTGCCCGAGCCGATGTTGCGCACATCGCCCGTGCCGGCGGCCCGCGTAAGAATCACGCCGAACGGGATCGAGCCCAGCAGATAGCCGGCGACCGCCACCAGTCCGAAGGTTACGAGCGCGGCGCCCGCCAGATCCTGCACGTCGTCCCCCTGAATCGTTCGATGGAGTCTAGCACAGGCGTCGGCCCGGCATAGTTCAGTCGCGCACGAAGACGGGGCGACCGCCGACGAAAGCGCGTTCGACCCGCCCTTGCAGGCGCCGACCGTCGAACGGCGAGTTCTTGGACTTGGAGCGCAGGGCGTCTGCGTCGATCACCACCGGCGCGTTCGGATCGAAAAGCACCAGGTCGGCCGGCGCGTCGGCCTCCAGCACGCCGGCCTCCAGACCCAGAAGGGCCGCCGGCCCATGGGTCAGCGGCCGCAGCACGTCCAGCAGGTCCACGCCCTCCTGATGATGCAGCGTCAGGGCGGCGGGAAGCAGGGTCTCCAGCCCCACGGCGCCGGCGGCGGCCTCGGCGAACGGACGGCGCTTGTCTTCGGCGGGCGCGGGCGTGTGGGCCGAGGTGATCACGTCGATCAGCCCGTCGCGCAGCGCCTCGACGAGCGCGCGGCGATCGCTCTCGGCCCGCAGCGGCGGATCGAGCCGATAGAAGGTGCGATAGTCGCCGATGTCCACCTCGTTGAAGCACAGGTGGTTGATCGAGGCGGAGGCCGCGACCTCGAGACCCCGCGCGCGGGCCCGCGCCAGCACTTCCAGCGCGCCTTCGGTCGAGATCTGATCCACCAGGAAGCGCGCGCCGGTCTGTTCGACCAAGGCCAGGTCGCGCTCCAGCTGGATGCGTTCGGCGATGGCCGGCTGACCCGCCAGGCCCAGGCGGCTGGCCAGTTCGCCCGAGGTGGCGACGGCGCCTTCGCTCAGCCACGGCTCGGCCGGGCGACAGGCGATCAGGGCGTTGAAGGCGGCGGCGTAGCTCATCACGCGCATCAAGGTGCGGGTGTTGGCGATGACCCGGTCGCCGTCGGTGAAATAGAGCGCCCCGACCTCGTCCATCAGGCCGATCTCGGCCATGCGCTTGCCGTCGCGGCCTTGCGTGGCGGCGCCTGCGACTCGGACATTGACCAGGTTCAGCGCCGCGCCGCGCCGCTGGATGAAGTCCACCATAGCCGGATCGTCCACCGCCGGCTCGGCGTCCGGCTGAACGACGATGGTCGTGACGCCGCCGGCCGCGGCCGACAGGGCGGCGGACTTCAGCGTCTCCTTAGGCTCGGCGCCCGGCTCGCCGGTCGTGACGCGGATGTCGATCAGGCCCGGCGCCAGGCACAGGCCCTGGGCGTCGATGATCTCGGCCTCCTCGGGCCGATGCGTGGCCTGGCCGTGGACGACCTCCACGATACGGCCGTCGGCGATCAGGACGGCGCCGGGGCCGTCGTAGTCCGAGGCCGGGTCCAGCAGGCGGGCGTTGATGATCGCCAGCGGCTTCATTGGTCGGCCTCCGTGCGCGCCGACAGCGACGCCAGCACGGCCATGCGCGCGGCCACGCCCATCTCGACCTGCTCCTGGATCAGAGAGACTGACAGATCGTCCGCCACGTCCGAATCGATTTCGACGCCCCGGTTCATCGGGCCCGGATGCATGACTTTCGCGCCCGGCGCGGCCCAGGCCAGCTTCTCGCGGTCCAGACCCCAAAAGCGGAAATACTCGCGCGTCGAAGGGATCAGCGCGCCCTCCATCCGCTCCAGCTGAAGGCGCAGCATCATCACCACATCGCAGCCGGCCAGGCCCTCGCGCATGTCGTGGAACACCTCGCAGCCCCAGCGGTCGGCGTCGCCGGGGATCAGGGTCGGCGGCCCCACCAGCCGGACCCGCGCGCCCATCATCTGCAGCAGGGCGACGTTGGAGCGGGCCACGCGGCTGTGGGCCACGTCGCCGCAGATCGCCACCGTCAGGCTGGTCACGTCGCCAAAGGCGCGGCGCAGGGTCAGCAGGTCCAGAAGGGCCTGGGTCGGATGCTCGTGGCGCCCGTCGCCGGCGTTGACCACCGCGCAGCCGACCTTCTGGCTCAGCAGGGCGGCGGCGCCCGAGGCGGCGTGGCGCACCACCAGAACGTCGGGCCGCATGGCGTTCAGTGTCACCGCCGTGTCGATCAGCGTCTCGCCCTTCTTCACCGAAGATGCGGCGACCGGCATGGTCACGACCTCGGCGCCCAGGCGTTTCGCCGCGATCTCGAAAGAGGCCGAGGTGCGGGTCGAGTTCTCGAAGAACAGATTGACCACCGTGCGCCCGCGCATCAGGTCCAGCGGCACCGCGCCTGCGCGGTTCAGCGTGGCGTAGGTGTCGGCGAGATCCAGCAGATCTGTCGCCGTCGCCGGGTTCAGGTCCGCTGCGGACAGGAAATGGGCGCGGGGAAACGGCGCAGGCCGGTTCGGATCAATCTCGGTGACGTCGGCCTGGGTCATCGAAGCGCGGCTATAGGCGACCCGGGCGTCGATGGGAAGGGAAGGCGGTCTATCCGCGCAGTCGGTCCAGCGCCCCTTGCAGGATCCAGGCGGCGGCGGTGCGGTCCACGACGTCGGCGCGGCGCTTGCGCGTCAGGTCCAGCTCGTCGATCAGAAAGCGCTCAACCGCGCTGGTGGACAGCCGCTCGTCCTGAAAGGCGACCGGGGTGGGGCGAATGCGGTCCAGGTTGCGCGCAAAGGCCCGGCAGGACTGGGCGCGCGGTCCTTCGGTGCCGTCCATGTTCAGCGGAAGCCCGATGATCAGGGCCGAAGCGTTGCGCCCGGCCATCAGCTTAAGCACCGCCTCGGCGTCCTGGGTGAACTTGACCTTGCGCACAAGCTGCAGCGGGCTGGCGATCATGCGGCTGGCGTCCGACGCGGCCACGCCGATGGTCTTCTCGCCCAGGTCCAGGCCCAGCCACGGCGTGTTCGGCGGGCAGGCGGCGGGCAGGTCGGCGAGGTCGAGCACGGGCATGGGCTGGCGCTAGGCCCCCGAAGGCCCGGTGTCAAAGCGTTTGGGCCGCTCCGTCGCTTGTGATTTGGCCCCTGTGCGGCTAGTCCCGCGAGCTTGACCCCGTCACGTCTGGAGAGCCGCATGGCCATCGACGCCGCGACGGTGCGCAAGGTCGCGCACCTCGCCCGCATCAAGACCCCCGAGGACCGGCTGGAAACCCTGGCCGGAGAGCTGAACGGCATCCTGCAGTGGATCGAGCAGCTGGACGAGGTCGACATCGAAGGCGTCGAGCCCATGACCTCGAACGTCAGCCAGCCGCTGCGCCTGCGCGACGACGTGGTGACCGACGGCGGCAAGATCGACGCCGTCCTGTCGAACGCGCCCAAGAGCGCCGACGGCTTCTTCGTGGTTCCCAAGGTGGTCGAATAGTCATGAGCGACCTGACCAAACTGACCCTGAAAGGGGCCGTGGACGGCCTCAAGGCCAAGGATTTCTCGTCCCAAGAGATCACCCGCGCCTTCCTGTCCAACATCGAGGCCGCCAATCCGGCGCTCAACGCCTACGTCGAGGTGACGGCGGACAAGGCGCTGGACATGGCGCGCGCGTCTGACGCCCGGATCGCGTCGGGCGAGGCGGGTGCGCTGGAGGGTGCGCCGCTGGGGATCAAGGACCTGTTCTGCACCGACGGCGTCCAGACCTCTGCCGGGTCGAACATGCTGCGCGGCTTCGTCCCGCCGTATGAATCGACCGTTACCGCCAATCTGTGGCGCGACGGGGCGGTCATGCTGGGCAAGCTGAACATGGACGAGTTCGCCATGGGCTCGTCCAACGAGACCTCGGCGTTTGGTCCAGTCAAGAATCCCTGGAAATCAAAAAGCTCGAACGCTGATCTGACACCGGGCGGGAGCTCGGGCGGGTCGGCCTCGGCGGTTGCGGGCGATCTGTGCCTGGCCGCCACGGCGTCGGACACCGGCGGCTCGATCCGCCAGCCGGCGGCCTTCACCGGCACGGTGGGCATCAAGCCGACCTATGGCCGCGCCAGCCGGTTCGGCATGGTGGCCTTCGCCTCATCGCTGGATCAGGCCGGTCCGATCACCAAGACGGTCGAGGATGCGGCGGTGCTGCTGCGTTCCATGTGCTCGTTCGATCCGAAGGATTCGACCAGCCTCGACATCGAGACGCCGGACTGGACGCAGGCGCTTGGCAAGGGCGTGAAGGGCCTGCGTATCGGCGTGCCGCGCGAATACGTCGTCGACGGCATGCCGACCGAGATCCAGGCGCTGTGGGACCAGGGCGTGCAGTGGCTGCGAGACGCCGGCGCCGAGATCGTCGACATCAGCCTGCCGCACACCAAATACGCCCTGCCGACCTATTACATCGTGGCCCCGGCCGAGGCCTCGTCGAACCTGGCCCGCTATGACGGCATGCGCTTCGGCCACCGCGCTGAAGGCGCCAAGTCGCTGACCGACCTTTATGAATCGAGCCGCGCAGAGGGCTTCGGCAAGGAGGTCCAGCGTCGCCTGACGATCGGCGCCTATGTGCTGTCGGCCGGCTTCTACGACGCCTATTACGTCAAGGCGCTGAAGGTGCGTCGCCGCATCGCCCAGGACTTCGACAATGTCTGGGGCCAGGTGGACGCCATCCTGACGCCCTCGACGCCGTCGGCCGCCTTCGCGCTGGGCGACAAGCAGATCGACCCGGTGACCATGTATCTGAACGACGTCTTCACGGTGACGGCCAACCTGGCCGGCCTGCCCGGCATTTCGGTGCCGGCGGGCATGGACTCCGGCGGCCTGCCGCTGGGGCTGCAGGTCATCGGCAAGGCGCTGGACGAGGCGACCGTTTTCCAGGTCGCCGACGCGCTGGAACAGGCCGCGGGCTTCACCCCGCGTCCGGACAAGTGGTGGTGAGCATGAGCGAGAACACCAAACTGATCCAGGGCCGCACGGGCGCCTGGGAAATCGTCATGGGGCTGGAAATCCACGCCCAGGTGGCGTCGAAGGCTAAGCTGTTCTCGGGCGCGGCCGTCGGCTTCGGCGCGGGGCCGAACGAGCAGGTGTCGCTGGTCGACGCTGGCTTTCCTGGCATGCTGCCGACGCTGAACAAGCACTGCGTCGAACAGGCGGTGAAGACCGGCCTGGGGCTGAAGGCCAGGATCAACACCTTCAGCCAGTTCGACCGGAAGAACTATTTCTATCCCGATCTGCCGACTGGCTATCAGATCAGCCAGCTGTACCACCCGATCGTGGGCGAGGGCGTGGTCGAGGTGGAGGCCGAGGACGGCAGCTTCTTCAACGTCGGCATCGAGCGGCTGCACCTAGAACAGGACGCGGGCAAGCTGATCCACGACCTGTCGCCGACCGAGAGCTACGTCGACCTGAACCGGGCTGGCACGGCGCTGATGGAGATCGTCTCCAAGCCCGACCTGCGCAGCCCCGAAGAAGCGGTCGCCTACGTCAAGAAGATCCGGACCATCCTGATCTATCTGGGCGCCTGCGACGGTGACATGGAGAAGGGCAATCTGCGCGCCGATGTGAACGTCTCGGTCTGCCGCGAGGGCGGCTATGAGAAGTTCAAGGCGACCGGCGACTTCGGCCACCTGGGCACGCGCTGCGAGATCAAGAACGTCAACAGCTTCCGGTTCATTTCTCAGGCGATCAATTACGAAGCCCGTCGCCAGATCGAGATCCTGGAGGACGGCGGCAAGATCGATCAGGAGACCCGCCTGTACGATCCGACCGCGGGCGAGACCCGGTCGATGCGGTCCAAGGAAGAGGCGCACGACTATCGCTATTTCCCGGATCCCGACCTGCTGCCGCTTGAGCTGGAGCAGGCCTGGATCGACGAGATCCGCGCCAATCTGCCCGAACTGCCGGACGAGAAGCGCAGGCGCCTGATGAGCGACTACGGCCTGTCGCAGTACGACGCCGTGGTGCTGATCTCCGAACAGGCCAAGGCCGACTATTTCGAAGCCGCCGCGAAAGGGCGCGACGCCAAGCTGGTCGCCAACTGGGTGACGAACGAACTGTCCGCACGCCTGTCGGCCGACGGCCGGGACTTCGCCGATAGCCCGGTCCCGGCCGCCCATGTGGCGCAGCTGGTCGAGCTGATCGAGACGAACGTCATCTCCTCCAAGATCGCCAAGGAGGTGTTCGATCACGTCTGGAACGGCGAAGGCTCGCCCGCCGAGGTGGTCGACAAGCACGGCCTGAAGCAGGTGACCGACACCGGCGCGATCGAAAAGGCCGTGGACGAGATCATCGCCGCCAACCCGGACAAGGCCGCCGCCGTCGCCGAGAAGCCTCAGGCCATCGGCTGGTTCGTGGGCCAGGTCATGAAGGCCACGGGCGGCAAGGCCAATCCGGCCGCCGTCAACGACATCCTGAAGGCCAAGCTGGGGCTGTAAGCCCCGGCAGGGTTCAGATCGGGCCCAGCACGCGGTTTACATGGGCCATCTTGCGGCCGGGGCGGGCCTCGGCCTTGCCGTAGAGATGCAGGCGGACGTCGTCTTTGGCGGCCAGGTCGCGCCATTGCTCGACCGCATCGCCCAGCAGGTTGGTCATCTCGACGCGGGCGTGCGCCTCGGTCGGGCCCAGGGGCCAACCCATGACGGCGCGGACGTGCTGTTCGAACTGGTCGCAGACGCAGCCGTCCTGAGTCCAGTGGCCGGTGTTGTGAACACGAGGGGCGATCTCGTTGACCAGCAGCACCGCCTCGCCGTCGTCGGCCGACAGGTCGAACAGTTCGATGCCGACGACGCCGACGTAGTCGAGCCCCTCCAGCACCGCCTCGGCGATGGCGCGGGCGCGGCGCTGGACGGCGTCAGAGGCCAGGGCGGGGGCCGTGGTGACGGCCAGGACGCCCCCCGAATGGACGTTCTCGCCGAGCGGATAGACGGCGGTGCGGCCGTCGTCGCTTCGTGCGGCGATCACCGACAGTTCGCGCACGAAAGGCGCGGCGGCCTCCAGCACGGCTGGGCGGCCGGCCATGGCCTCGAAAGCCGGCGCGATGTCGTCGGCCGAGCGGATCCAGGCTTGGCCTTTGCCGTCATAGCCCTCGCGCCGCGTCTTGAGCACGGCGGGCAGACCCAGGCGTTCTAATCCCTCCTGAAGGTCGGACAGGCCGTCGACGGCGACGAAGTCGACCGTGGGCGCGCCGACGCCGTTCAGAAAGGTCTTTTCTTCCATCCGATCCTGAGCGACGGCCAGGGCGCGCGGGCCGGGCGCGACGCGGGCGCCGGCGGCCGCCAGCCGCTCCAGCGAGGCGGCGGGCACGTTCTCGAACTCGAAGGTCACGACGGGGCAGAGGCGGCCCAGCTCGTCCAGCGCATCGGGATCGTCATAGGCGGCGGTGATCTGGCGCGCCGAGACGCGGCCGGCCGGGCTGTCGGGTTCGGGGTCGAGGATCATCACGTCGAAGCCCAAGCGGGAGGCGGCCTGGCTGATCATCCGGCCCAGCTGGCCGCCGCCGACGATCCCGAGCGTCGATCCGGGGGGCAGGGGAGCGGGCGTCTGGCGCATCAGTCCTCGACCGTTTCGGCCACGGCGTCGGTGCGGGCCTGGCGATAGGCGGCCAGGCGCTGGGCCACGCCCTCGTCGGACAGGGCCAGGATCTGCGCGGCCAGTATGCCGGCGTTGGTCGCGCCCGCCTCGCCGATGGCCAGGGTGGCCACGGGCACGCCGCCGGGCATCTGGACGATGGAGAGGAGCGAATCGAGGCCCTTCAGCGCCTTTGACTTTACCGGCACGCCCAGCACGGGCAGTTCGGTCATGGACGCGGCCATGCCCGGCAGGTGGGCGGCCCCGCCGGCGCCGGCGATGACGACCTTGAAGCCCGCAGCCTTGGCGCCAGTGGCGAAGTCGTAAAGCCGCTGGGGCGTGCGGTGGGCGCTGACCACGCGGGCCTCCCAGGCCACGCCGATCTCGTCGAGCGCATCGGCGGCCAGCTTCATCGTCGGCCAGTCCGAGCGGCTGCCCATGATGATGGCCACGGGCGGGGTCGAGGTCGCCATGAGATCAGCCCTCCAGCGGGAAAGGGGCCGGTTACAGCAGGCGCGTTGCGCCCGCAACCAACCGCGTTAGCATCGCACCGCGCGGCACGGGGTTGAGTCGCGTTCTTCGGAGCCGCCAGCGCCTTGACCGATACGGCCGACGCCGACCTGAGGAGCGAGCTCGAGCGCCTGCGCGCCGAGGTCGAGGCCCTGCGCCTGCGCGCCGAGGCGGCCGAGGCCGCGGCCGACCACGACGTGCTGACGCCGGTGCTGAACCGCCGCGGCTTCCTCTCGGTGCTGCAGCGGCAGATGGCCTATTGCCAGCGGCACGAGACGCCGGCGGCCCTGTTGTATATGGACCTGGACGGGTTCAAGGGCGTCAACGATCGCCTGGGCCACGCGGCGGGGGACGCCGCCCTGGTGTGGGTGGCGCGGCTGCTGATGGCCAATGTGCGCGAGTCCGACGCTGTGGGGCGCCTGGGCGGCGACGAGTTCGCCGTGCTGCTGATGAACGCCGGGGCCGAGGAGGCGAAGGACAAGGCGGGGCGCCTGCGCGAGACGTTTCAGGAAGCGCCCTTCGCCTGGCAGGGCGAGCCGACGCAGCTGGGCGCCTCGTTCGGGGTGCGGGCCTTCGCCGGGCAGGGTGATCCCGAAGTTTGGCTGGCCGAGGCCGATGCGGCCATGTGGGTCAGGAAGCGCGGACGATAGTTACTCGTCTTCCCGGCGAAGGCCGGGATCCAGGGCTTCAAGCACTCCATATGATTTCCTGGGCCCCGGCCTGCGCCGGGGAGACGGAGTTTTTCAGGCGATGATGTCGGGCAGGATGCGGCCCTCGATCTTCACGATCTCGTCGCGCAGGGTCAGCTTCTTGCGCTTCATCCGGGCGATCATCAGCTGGTCCGGCACCGGCATGTGGCCCAGCGCCTCGATGGAGGCGTCCAGGTCGGCGTGCTCCTGTTGCAGCACCTTCAGCCGGGCGCGCAGAGCCTCTTCGGCTTCATGGATCGGTTCGTCGTCGTTCATCGCTCGGCCCCGGACCGTCGCTGTATAGCCGACGCCGGGTCAGGCCGGAAGCGCCTCGGCCAGCCGCGTCAGCGTCGGGCGGGGCACGGCCCCGCCCCAGGCCCGCGACACGGCCACTAGACCCTTCAGCGGCGATGCCGGAGGGCCGGCCGACTCAGGAGAAAGCGCCTCTAGAGCCTCCAGCAGACGGCGCTCGGCGGCCAACTCGACCGCCTTGACCTGGCCGCGCACGGCCTCGCGCGCGTCGTCGTCCATGTCGGGTCGGCGGACCTTGAGTTCGCGGCGGATCAGCCGCAGCGGCGTGATCGCCGTTTCGGACCAAACGCGGGCGGTGTCGGCCGCCGCCTCGACGTCATCCTCATCCAGCGACCGGCCTGTCGAGGCGCACCAGCCGGCGTAGAGCAGCAGGCAGGCGTTCTGGCCGTAGACATCCTGCAAGGCCAGGCAGGTCTCTGATACGCCGTCAGCCGCATAGGCCTTGAGCGCCCAGTCCCACAGGCTCACGCCTTCAATCCCGACCAGCGGGTGACGGGCGCCCAGTCCAGGCCGAACAGGTCCAGGGCGCGGCCCACCGACTGATCAACCATGGCCTCGATCGAGTCCGGCCGGGCGTATAGGGCGGGCAGGGGCGGGGCGATGACGGCCCCCATTTCGGCAAGCGCCGTAAGGGTGCGCAGGTGGCCCAGATGCAGCGGCGTCTCGCGCACCATCAGCACCAGCCGGCGACGCTCTTTCAGGGCCACGTCGGCGGCGCGGGTCAGCAGGGTGGTGGTCACCCCCGTGGCGATCTCGCCCATGGTGCGCACCGAACAGGGCGCGACGATCATCCCCAGGGTCTTGAACGAGCCCGACGCGATGGTTGCGCCCACGTCGGCGAGGCGGTGCACCACATCGGCCCGGCCGGTGAGGTCGTCGGCGCTCAGATCCGTCTCCTGCGACAATGTCAGCAGGGCCGCCTTGGAGACGACGAGATGGCTTTCGACGCCGAGTTCGCGCAGCGCATCCAGCGTGCGGACGCCGTAGATCACGCCCGAAGCGCCTGAAATGCCGACGACAATCCGACGAGGCGGGTTTTGTACGGCTCCGTTCACGTTCTCGGCCATTTTCACCGTCAGGCTGCTGATGTCCGGAGCGGGCGCGGCGTCACCAACTTGTGATTCCACAGCCTGTCAATCCGGGCGCTCACTGTGTGGTCCCTTAGCCATGGAGGCGCAAGCCATGACCATCGATGCTCGTATCCGCGAACTGGGAAATCGTCACCGCCAGCTGGAGGAAACCCTCCGACAGGAAATGGTGCGGCCGGCCGTGGACTCGCTGCAGGTCAGGGAGCTCAAGCAGCGAAAGCTGCGGCTCAAGGAGGAAATCACCAGTCTGGAGGCCAGGTTGAACTGACCCGGTCTCCCCTCTGAAAACGGAAACGGCCCCGGAGATCGCTCTCCGGGGCCGTTCTTATGGGCGTGACGCCAACATCAGTCGCGGGGACCGAAGACCGATTCAGCCGTCGGTTCGGCGCCGCGGCGCTCGCGGGCTTCAGGCACGAACTCGGGTTCGGACGGTTCGGCCTCGACGGGTTGCAGGGCGGCGCCGCCGTTCTTGGCGTCATCCTTGGCCTTCTTGTCGGCGGCCTTCCTGACCACTTCGTCCAGCTGCAGCTGGCCGACCAGGCCGAGCGTCACCGGATCGACCGGCTTGATGTTGGCCGAATTCCAGTGGGTGCGGCTTCGCACGCTTTCGATGGTGGACTTGGTGGTGCCCAGGAGTTTGGCGATCTGGGCGTCGGTCACCTCGGGGTGATTGCGTACGAACCAGGCGATGGCGTCGGGGCGGTCCTGGCGACGCGACACGGGGGTGTAGCGCGGCGCGGGCTTGGCGGACTTCAGCAGCTCGGCATGGCGGCTGACGACCGCCTTCATGCGATAGGTCGAATCCGCCTGGGCCTTGTCCAGCTCTTCGCGGGTCAGCTGGCCGTTCACCAGAGGATCGGCGCCGCGGATGTCGCGCGCCACGTCGCCATCGGCGATGCCGCGCACTTCCAGCGGATGCAGACCGCAGAAATCGGCGATCTGTTCGAACGTCAGCGACGTATTGTCCACCATCCACACCGCGGTGGCCTTGGGCATGAGGATGTCGGTCATGGGGTGATCCCGTTCATGTTTTGGCGCCCCAACGGGGCGCCGGATACGACGGCGCCCGACCTTTCGGCCGGGCGCGATAGGCGATCATAGGCTGAAATCCGGCAAAAGAAAACGGCGTCCGACATCGCCATACAGCCACGGTTCATCCTGGGTGTTGAACTCTGTTCTCACACGACGCGTTGGGCGTCTGGGACAGGAGAGGGAGATCGACCATGTTCCTCAGTGCAGCGGCCGCAATGGCCATGATGATGACGCCGGCGGCGCCTCCGCCGCAGTACCAGACGCGCGTCGCCCCCCGTGGCAGCTATGCTCAGAGCTGCTCAGGCTCTTACGTCAATCAGGGTCGGCTCTATGCCGACTGTCGCGACGAGCGCGGCCAGATCCGCGGAACCTCGATCGAGCTGAACCGGTGCGCCGACGCCGACATCGTCAATGTGAACGGCCTGCTGGTCTGCGGTCGCTGGCGTGGCGACTATGAAGGCGGCGGCCGGCCTGGCCCTGGCGACGGCTGGGGCGGACCTGGACAGGGCGGGCCTGGCTGGGGCGGCGGGCGCAACAGCATCACCGTGTACGAGGACTCGAATTTCCGCGGCCGCTCCATGACGTTCAGCGAGGTCATTCCCGATCTGCAACGCAGCGGACTCAACGACCGCATCAGTTCGATGCGGCTGCGCGGCGGCGCCTGGGAGGTTTGCACCGACTCCGGTTTCCGCGGCAATTGCCGAGTTGTGTCGGGCGACGTACGCAGCCTGGATCGCGCCTTCAACGACCGCATTTCGTCGCTTCGTCCCGCTCGGGGCGGCGGCCGCTGGTGATCTGAAAGGGCGGTCAGTCGGCCAGGGTCAGCACGATCTTGCCGACATGGCCGCCCGCCTCCAGCCGCGCATGGGCCTCGCCCGCACGCGCCAGCGGATAGGTCGCCTCGATCCTCGGGGCGACCTTTCTCTGTTCGACCCAGGGCCAGACGGTTGTCTCGACCGCCCGTGCCAGACGGGCCTTTTCGTCGGCGGGGCGTGACCGCAAGGTTGAGCCCGTCAGGACGATCCGCTTCAGCATGACGCGCGTCAGATCGATCCGGGCCTGAGCCCCGGTCAGGGTGGCGATGACGACCCACCGCCCGCCGGGCTTGAGCGCCTTCAAGTTCAGTTCGGCGTAGTCGGCCCCCACCATGTCCAGGACGACGTCGACGCCGCCTTCGGCCGCGATGCGCGCCGCCAGGTCATCGGTCGTTGCGTCCAGGCTGACGTCGGCCCCAAGTTCCGCGGCGGCGCGAGCCTTGTCGGCGCCGCGCGATGTGGCGATGACGCGTGCACCCGCCGCCTTTGCCATCTGGATGGCCGCGACGCCGATGCCCGAGGTCGCGCCGTGCAGCAGCAGGGTCTCGCCGGCCTTGAACTGGCCCGCCTCAAACACGTTGGCCCAGACGGTGAAGAGGGTTTCCGGCAACGCGGCGGCCTGCACAAAGTCGAGCCCGGCCGGGATCGGCAGCACGTGGCGGGCGTCGACCACGGCATATTCCGCATATCCGCCGCCGCCCAGCAGGGCGCAGACCCGGGCACCGGGCCGCCAGCGGGTCACGCCTTCGCCGGTCGTTTCGATTTCGCCCGCGACCTCCAAGCCTAGAATGTCCGAAGCTCCCGCAGGCGGCGGATACCCACCCTGACGCTGGAGCAGGTCGGGCCGGTTCACGCCCGCCGCACGCACGCGGATCAGCACCTCGCCCGGACCGGCCCGGGGCTTGGGCCGCTCGGAGAGTTGCAGGGCCTCGGCGGGTCCGCTGCCGCCTTTGATCTCCACCACCCGCATCGCTCGCCCTTGCCAAAAGTTCGGTTAGGGCGCTGAGATAGGGGTTCGACCGGCGTCTGACCACGGAGGCGACCATGACGTTCGACGACCTGGATCCGCGCCCGCAGCGAGGCGCCGCCCTGAAGGCTCTGGGCCGGGAGGATCTCGATCTCTACGCCGTGGAGGAGCTGCAGGAGCGAATCGAGGCCCTGGAGGCTGAAATCGCGCGCTCTCGCGCCTCGATCGAAACCAAGGCCTCCAAAAAATCGGCCGCTGACGCCCTGTTCAACTTCGGCTCATGATGGCTTCGAATCCGGCGTCGTGGCATGACGGTTGCAGACGATCGACCCGCCGGCGCCGACTGTGGCCCGTATCGATCCGCGCCTGATGAGTAGTCCATGGCCATGAGTATGAGGGATCCGGGATCCGCCGCCGCATCCGCTGGGCGCTCGCGCTCGACGGTGCTGCACGACTTCGCCCGGTCCGAACTGTTCGACCGCACCTTCCAAGAAGGCATGGAGCTGGTCGAAGAGACCGCCGCTTATCTCGACGGGGACGGGCGGCGCGAGTCGCGCCTGCTGTCGCGCACGGCGGCCCTGGCCTATGCGGGCGAGAGCATGAAGCTGACGACGCGTCTGATGCAGGTCGCTTCCTGGCTGTTGGTGCAGCGGGCCGTGCGCGAAGGCGACATGACGGCCGACGCGGCTTGCGAGTCCCGCTATCGCCTGACCGCCCGCGCGATCGAGGAAAGCCCGACCCACCCCGAGCTGCCGATTGCCCTGATCGAGTATCTGGTGCGCGCCGAGAAGTTGCACGACCGCGTGCTGCATCTGGATCGCCAGATGTACCTGGACGGCGCGGCCGAAGAGCCGGCCAATCCAGTCCTCAGCCAGTTCGACCGGCTTCAGGCGGCCTTCGGCGGCTAGACTTTACGGCCCGACATCGTTGACGTCGCGTTGGCCGTCGTCGATCGGGCGCGGCAGGCTGACGGCGATGCCCAGCGCCTTGGCCAGCGTCTCGTCGCGTCGATAGACGTCTTCACGGAACGCCACACGCCCCTGGCCGTCCACGAAGGCGGTCCAGTACAGCAGGCGAACGCCGATATCGCGGCCGGTGGTCACCCGGGTCGTGCGGCGGCTGGTTTGGGCGTCGTCGAATTGCCCCAGCTTGGTCGGATCCGGCTCCAGCAGAAGACGGGCGAACTCGACCGCGCCCTGCACCCGCACGCAGCCGTGGCTGCGGTGGCGATAGGCGTTGTTGAAGGCGCCCTTGGACGGCGTGTCGTGCAGGAAAATGGCGTAGCTGTCCTGCAGCTCGAACTTGACATAGCCCAAGGCGGACTTCGGTCCAGCGCGCTGAATGACGGTGCCGTTCTGAACGTACATGTCGTTGGCGGCGAGATAGCCTGGGCCCTTGGGCAGGATTTCGCGACGTGCGATGCCCGCAGGCACGTACCAGGGTGGATTGGCCACGACCGACGCGAAAGGCTTCTCCAGGCTTGGCGTCTGGTTCTCCGGCGTTCCGACTACGACGCGGTTGGAGTGAACGGGACGGCCGTCCTTCCAATAGACCATGATGGCGGCGGCGGTGTTGACCTCGATCCGCTCGGGATTGACGTCGCGCTTCAACCAGCGGCGACGCTCCAGGTTGAGAGCGATCTGGCGCGCGCGATCCGCAGCAGAGGCCGACAGCGACCGCTGGGTCGCAGCGCCGATGCGGCCGTCAGCGCCCAGACCGTGGCGAGTCTGGAAGCTTCTCACGGCGGTCTGAAGCTCAGCGCCGTAGGTCACGCCTTGAGCCGTCAGGCGCGCACCGTCGGCTTGAGACAGGTCGCCCTCCGCCACTAGGCGTCGGATCAGGGCGGGGATGCGGCGATCGCTGGATCCCGGTTCGATGATCGGCCCGGCCGCAAAGGCAGGCCAGCCGCCATCGCGCACCATGCGGCTGTAGCGCACATAGCCGGAGGAGAGGTTGGAATAGCCTATGTCTGTCGGCGCCAGGCCCTCGAACCAGTCGGACAGTCGGTTGGCGGACGCCGCTTCAGTCAGGCCCTTTGGCAGGTCGACGCGGTTCTTCTGCATCTCCCACAGTTCTTCGACGGTTTCCGGTCGGACTCGGCCCTCGGCCAACACGCGGGCATAGGTCAGGGCCGCAGCCGTGGCGCGGATTTCGGAGGAGTTCGCATCGGCCGCCAGACCCACGAAGTCGAAGAAGTCGTTCGCCGCCAGGCCATGACGCTCAGCGCCGGCGGCCACGGTCTGCAACGCACGCAGGCGCTCTGCGGTCCAGATCGGGCGCCAGCCGGTGATTTCATAGACCGCACGCACATCGGGCTGGAGCGTTTCGGGCAGGCGGCTGAACTGAGCGTTGAAGTTGTCGTAGAAGGCCTGAGCTTGACCGCCCTGGGGCGCGACGCGCACCTGCTGAGCCGTCGCCCGGCTGGCGGCCATCAGCCCCGCCATGGCCGCGCCCAGACCCAGTTCCCGTCGATTCATTGCAGTCGCTCTTGTTCAATCCGGCGGCGGCCCACGCTCGCATCGCAAGGCCAACGCGCCTCAACTTACCGGCGTTCCGACCAAACAAAAAGGCGTCGGTGCTGCGACCGACGCCCTCTGTGTTCCGATTGCCGCAGAGACTGCGGCAGGAATGGCTCACTTCTTGATGAAGCCGCCGAACTTGTTGTTGAAGCGCGAGACGCGGCCGCCGCGGTCCATCAGGTGCTGGTTGCCGCCGGTCCAGGCCGGGTGCGTCGACGGGTCGATGTCCAGGTTCAGGGTGTCGCCTTCCTTACCCCACGTCGAGCGGGTCTTGTAGGTCGACCCGTCCGTCATCGTGACGGTGATGAAATGGTAGTCGGGGTGCGTGTCCGGCTTCATGGTCGTCGTCCGATCTCTGCGCGTCGACGATCCCGACCGTCGTTTGCGCGTAAAATGAGAGAACCCCGCGAGCTCGCCCGCGGGGAATGAGCGGCGGCGTTTACACCGGGCGCCGTTTGGGGGCAAGAGGCGGCCATGACCGACGCTTCCGCTTCCGACCGCTTCGCCACGCCCGACGTCCGCGAACGGCCAAGCGTCGGCGCTCAGCTGATCGAGCAGATGGGCGAGGCCGGCGAGCGTCGCCAGAAACGCCGCGACATCCGTCCGCTGGCGCGGCTGTGGCCCTTCCTGATGCGACACAAGGTCAACGCCCTGATCGCGGCCTTCTGGATGATCGGCTCGACCACCGCGTCGCTCGCCCTGACGGCGTCGGCGCGCGGGGCGATCGACCACGGCTTCGAGAACGGCGGCAGCCAGATCGATCTCTGGTTCTTGCTGCTCGGCGCCAACGCACTCGCGCTCGGCGTCGCCTCGGCGGTGCGCTACTTCTATGTGACCAAGACCGGCGAGCGGATCATCGCGGACCTGCGCAAGGCGCTGTTCGGCCGCATACTGACCTTGGACCCATCCTTCTTTGCACGGATACGCACCGGCGAGGTGCTGTCGCGGCTGACCACGGACATTCAGCTGGTGGACACCCTGCTGACGACCTCGGTGTCGTTCGCGCTCAGGAACTTCCTGACGCTGGTGGGCGGCACGATCCTGCTGTTCATCGTCAGTCCCAAGCTGACCGGCCTGGTGCTGCTGATCGTGCCGCTGCTGCTGGGGCCGCTGTTTCTGTTCGGGCGGCGCGTGCGGCGTCTGACCGTCCAGTCCCAGGACCAGTTCGCGGGGGCCGTCGGCTTCGCCGGCGAAAGCGTCGACGCGCTGGAGACTGTCCAGGCCTTTGGCCGCGAGGCTTCGGCCGGATCGCGGTTCGGCCAGGCGGTGGAGACGGCGTTCGGCATCTCCCTGACCCGCATGCGGGCGCGCGCCTGGATGACCGCCATGATCATCACCGTGATGTTCGGCGGAGTGACCCTGGTGCTGTGGCTGGGCGCTCAGGACGTGCTGGCCGGCCGCATGACGCCGGGCGCCCTGCTGCAGTTCGTGCTGCTGTCGGTCTTCACCGCCGGCGCTGTCGGCGCGCTGGGCGAGGCCTGGGGCGATGTGCAGAAGGCGGCGGGCGCCATGGAGCGGATCGACGAGCTGATGCGCGCCGTGCCCGCTATCGGCCCCCCGGTCGCGCCCGTGACCCTGCCTGAGCCGCCCCTGGGCGAGCTGTCGATGTCGGCCGTGCAGTTCACCTACCCTGGGCGTCCGGACCTGCCGGCGCTGAAGGGTTTCTCCCTGACCGTGCGGGCGGGCGAGACGGTGGCGCTGGTGGGCCCGTCGGGGGCGGGCAAGTCGACGGTGTTCCGGCTCCTGCTGCGCTTCTACGATCCACAGTCGGGCGTCGTGTCGGTCGACGGCGTAGACATCCGACAGGCCGATCCGACGGCGGTGCGCAACCGCTTCGCCTGGGTGTCGCAAGAGGCGCCGCTCTTCTCGGGTTCGGCCTTGGAGAACATCCGCTTTGGCCGCGAGGCCGCGACGGAGGAAGAGGCCCGCGCCGTGGCCGACGAAGCCCAGGCGCTGGGATTCATCGACGCCCTGCCGGAAGGCTTCGACACCCCCCTGGGCGAACGCGCCAAGACCCTGTCGGGCGGCCAGCGCCAACGCCTGGCTATCGCCCGCGCCCTGGCGCGTCAGGCGCCGATCCTGCTTTTGGACGAGGCGACCTCTGCCCTGGACGCCGAGAACGAGCGCCTGGTTCAAGCCGCGCTCGATAGGGCGATGCAGAGCCGCACGACCGTGGTCATCGCCCATCGCCTGGCCACCGTCCTGCGCGCCGACCGGATTGTGGTGATGGAGGACGGCCGCGTGGCGGAAGAGGGAACCCACGCCGAGCTGATGGCCCGCAGCGGCCTCTATGCCCGCCTGGCCCGGCTGCAGTTCCGCGACGAGTAAGGGCGGATAATCGAGGGGATCATCCCGAACCGCTATCGACGGCCGGACAGTTGGGTGCCGCCGACCCTGTCCCAGAACTGGAAGTATAGTCCGTAGTTGCCGTTGAACCGCTTGTGATGGGCGTCGTGATGCGAAGCGGTGATGAACCATCTCAGCGGCGCACGGCTCAGCCACGCCTCAGGCCAGACCTCTCGACCGGCGTGGTTGAGCACTGCGGCCAGTGTCATCAGGGTCAGCAGGACGAGCGCTACGGCCCAGTGGATCGGGACGACCAGCGCCATTGCCGGCAGAAACCACGCCGTCGCCACCGCCTCTGCGGGGTCAAAGGCGAAGGACGCGAAGGCGCTGGGATCGCGCGAGCGATGGTGCTCGGCATGCGCCCACGAGAACACGCGCGTGTGGTGCAGGCCGCGGTGGAGCCAATAATAGAAGGCGTCGTGCGCCAGCAGATACACGACAAGGCTTGCGGGCAGCCACCACAGCGGCCAGGCGTGAACATCGCTGTAGATGGCGGTATGCCCGCGCTTCCAAAGTTCGATCGCCAGGGCGGCGGGCAGGGCGTAGATCGGGCAGGCGGCCAGCGAGACGATCATCTCCCGACGCATTCGGGCGGCCGCGGGCGCACGCAGGTTCAGTCGGCGCCCTCGCCCTCGACCCTGCCAAAGCAGGCGATGAGTCACGACACCGACCGCCACGTACCGCACAGCGATGATCGCCGTCAGGGCGACAGTGGTCAGAAACACATCGACGAGCATGGGCGCAGAAGCGGCCATTCAGCCGCGTCGGTCAAGTCATGGCGTGACGCGCAGGCAGGCGTTATGCTGGGGCATGGCGCTTGCGGCGATGATCCTGTTGTTCTTTCTCACGGTCGTGGGCATGGAAATGTTCGCATGGGCCACCCACCGCTACGTCATGCACGGGCCGCTTTGGGTCTGGCACCGCAGTCATCATGAGCCGCATCATGAGCGTCTGGAGCTGAACGATGCGTTCGCCGTAGTCTTCGCGGCGCCGGCGATCCTGCTGATCGCCATAGGAGTCAACTTCTGGATCTGGGCCCTGCCGATCGGCCTGGGCGTGACCGCCTACGGAGCAATCTATTTCTACTTCCACGACGGCTTGGTTCACCGCCGCTTCCCGACGGGCATGACCTGCGCTTCGGCCTTCTGGAGAAAGCGGATCCAAGCGCACCGACTCCACCATGCGGTTCGCACCCGCGAAGGCTGCGTGTCTTTCGGCTTTCTGTGGGTGAGGCCCGTACGCGCGCTGAAGGCCGAGCTCGTTCAGAAGCGCACGTCGTTCAGCAACGGCGCCTGAGCCAGGGCGGTCAGATCGGCAGAGCCCGTGCAGAAGCAGGCCAGGCGCAGTTGCGCCGCCTGAATCTCGAAGTGTTCGACAACGGCCTCGGTCGAAACCAATGCGGCCTGCAACAGGCCCGCCGCTTGACCCACGACCTGAGCTCCCAAGCGGATCGCTCGAGCCGCATCAAGCCCGGATCGAACGCCGCCCGAACCAATCAGCGCAAGCTCGGGCGCGGCGGCGGCGGCGGCGGCGAGACTGCGGGCCGTCGATATGCCCCACGAAGCGAACGGCTGGGCGACAGCTTCGGCCGGACCTCCGGTTTCGCGGGCCCCCTCGATCAAGCCCCAGTTTGTGCCGCCGGCGCCGGCGACGTCCAGAGCCGCCACGCCCAGGTCGGCCAGCGTGCGGGCGACCGCGCCGGAAACGCCCGCCCCTGTCTCCTTGACGACCAGCCTGCCGGGGAACGCGCGAGCCACCGCGCCGATGGCTGCCGTCACGCCCCGCCAGTCGCGGTCGCCCTCACGCTGAACAGCCTCCTGAAGAGGATTGAGATGGAGGATCAGGCCGTCGGCGCCGATCATCTCCACGGCGCGTCTGGCCTGGTCCAGGCCATAGCCCTTCACGAACTGAACCGCGCCCAGATTAGCCAGGAGCAGAGTGCTCGGCGCCCGTCGCCGAAGGTCCAGATCGAGGCCCAGATCAGCGTCGCCTTCCAGCGCAACACGCTGAGAGCCGACGGCCAAGGCGACGCCGACGGCTTGCGCTGCCTCCGCCAGACGCGCGTTCACTGCGGCGGCGCGTGACGGGCCCCCGGTCATCGAACTGATCACAAAAGGCAACTGCAGACGATGACCAAGCAGCGTCGCGGAAAGATCGATGGCGTCGTGGTCGATCTCAGGCAGAGCATTGTGCTGGAACCGGACGAGGTCCAGTTCCGATCCGATCGAAGACTGGCCTCGTCCTGCCAGGACGTGATCGATGTGTTCATCCTTGCGACGAACGAGTGCGTCTCCTGACGAAGCCATCGGTTCCCTGTAGGAGTTGCATCCGCCGGGCGCGTGATGCCGTATGCAGGCTCGACCATAGCGGTTAGACCGAACGTCGCAATGGCGCGCCGTGGCCGAATCGCCGCCTGTGAGGGAGCAAGCCAGCCAATGGCGTCAGCCGTATCGCCGTCTGCCTTCTCAGGGCCGATCCTGACGGTCTCGTCCGCGACGTCATGGCTTGCGACGATCGATCGCCGACTGGGGCAGCTGATTCCCGAACCTGACGGAGCCGGGGACATATTGCCTCACGTCGTTCGCTCGGCGCTCTGTGGACCGGGCAAGCGCGTGAGGCCTGTGATGGCCATGATGGCGTGCGAGCATGTCGGGGGAGACCCAGCCGACGCGCTGGATTTCGGGTGCGCGGTCGAGATGATGCACGCCTCCTCCCTGGTTCTGGATGATTTGCCCTGCATGGATGACGCATCGCTGCGGCGCGGCGCGCCCGCTCTCCATCGGGCCCATGGAGAAGACGCGGCTGTCCTGGCCTCCATCGCCTTGTTGAACCAAGCCTTCGCCACCATCCTTCGGGCGCCGGACATAAGGGCGGATCAGCGTCTGGCGTTGCTCGACGCCCTGACGTCCGCGGTGGGCTTCCAAGGACTCGCCCACGGACAGATGCGGGATCTGCGGGATCCAGCGGAGGCTCGCGACGAGCCCGGACTACGCCGCCTGAACCACCTCAAAACCACAGCGCTTTTCCTGGCCGCTCTGAAGGGGGGAGCCGAAATCGGCGATGCATCCCCCGAGCAGGAGGCCGCCCTGATCGCGTTCGGCGAGATCATGGGGTTTGCGTTCCAGCTTTGCGACGACCTTCAGGACCGCACCGCCGCCGCCGAAGACATCGGCAAGGATGTCGGCCAGGACAGGGACCAGCGGACGTTCTTGGATCTATGGGGCGTGGACGAAGTCAGGACGCGTATCCGCGACGCGGCGGCCCAGGCCGAGACGGCGCTGGGCGGGCCCTGCGCCTTGGCGGACTACGCCGCGGGCTTGGTGAGAAGCGCCTACGTTGAACTCTGACCTGCCTCCGGCGCTGATTCTCGCCGACGTCCGCGCCGGTTATGGCCGCGGGCCTGTTCTGAACGGCTTGTCCCTGACCATTGCGGCGGGCGAGGCCTACGCATTGCTGGGGCCCAACGGCGCGGGCAAGTCGACGGCTGTGCGCGTGGCCTGCGGTCTTCTAAAGCCGGAGCGAGGTGAGACGATCTTGGCGGGCCGCAGATCGGGCGGCCGGATCGATCGGGGTCGTGTCGGCCTGGCGCCGCAGGAATGCGCGCTGTTTCCCTTGCTGACCATACGCCAAAACCTTTTCGCCTTGGCGCAACTGGCGGGGCTGGGCCGGGAGGCGGCGGCCGGTGTCCGTCAGGCTATGACGGCCGCCGAATGCAGTGTGCGGGCCGACGACGTCGTGGCCACCCTTTCCGGAGGCTGGCGCAGGCGCGCGAACCTGGCGGCCGCCCTCGTCGCACGTCCAGCCCTGCTTGTCCTGGACGAGCCGACCGAGGGCGTTGACGTCATGACCCGGTCGGCGCTGGCGCGTGCTGTCCGCCTGGCGACGCGAGACGGCGCGGGATGCCTGATGGTCAGTCATGACGCGGCCTTCGTGGCGGAAGCGGCCGACCGGGTGGGCGTGATCTCCAGAGGACGGCTGGTGGCCGAGGGCTCGCCCTCCGATCTCCTGCGCGCGCGATTCGGTCGGAACGGCCTGCTGAACGTCTCCTTCAGTTCGCGCCCGGACGACGCGCTGTATCGAACACTGTCGACCGCTGGACTGCAGAGCTCGGACGACGGCCTGGCGTGGCGGCTGATCGCGCCGGACGCAACCGCGCGTGCGCTGACGCTCGCGGACGCCATTAGCGCAAGCGGAGGAGAAATGGCGATCCGGCGCCCCGGGCTCGACGAACTGGTACTGGCCCTGTCTGAGGAGACAGCGGCATGAGGGCCATTCTTGTCGCGGGTCTTCGAAGTTTCCTGCGTGACCGCCCCGGCATGGTCCTTACGCTCGTGCTGCCGCCGCTGGTCTATCTGCTTTTCGCCGCCATCTTCGGCGCGGGAGCGCGGGGCGAAATCGATCTCGCCGTGGTGCTCCACGACGGCGCGCGCACCGTCCAAAGCCGCGTGATCGAAGAGGGGCTGGCGGAGCAGCTGGGCGGTCGCCTGCGTCTGACCGTCGACCCGAGCGCGGCCGAGCAGATGGTGACCGACGGGAGAGCCGACGCCGGTGTGTTGCTGGAGTCCTCTGGAGGGGATGCGCCGAGGATCATCATCATCAGGGCTCCGGGCCGGGAAACAGCTGGAGCCGCGCTCTCCGGACAGGTGCAGCACCTGGCCGAGATCGCAGCTGGCGAGACCGCGCCGACGAGAGGACGGATGAGCGCCCGCACCGTAGGGCCGCCTGGGGACGCTCAGGCCGTCTACTACGCCGGGGCCGTCAGCGTGATGTTCGTCTTCTTCGCCGCAATGCATGGGGCGATGGCCGGTCTGGACGATCGACGTTCCGGGCTGCAGGCGCGTCTGGCATTGGCCGCGGGGGGCCTTCGCCCGGTTATCGGCGGGCGCGCCGCGCTGCTGACCGTGACAGGAGTCATCCAGACTGTTTTCGTCTTCGCCGTCGCCTATCCAAGCCTGCCGGCCTTATCGCCGTTGCAGGTCGCGGGGTGGCTAGTCACTGCCGTGCTGGCCGCTGCATCGGCCGCAGGGCTGGCTTTGGCGATCATCAGCCTGTGCCGTTCGCGCGGTCAGGCTCAGCCTCTGTCCACCTTCATCGTTCTGCTGCTGGCGGCGATCGGAGGCTCGATGGCTCCGCGCTTCCTCATGCCGGAAGTGTTTCGACAGATCGGCTGGGCGACCCCTCACGCCTGGGCGATAGAGGCCTACCAGACGCTGCTGTGGCGCGGGGTTGTGGATCACGTGGTCCTGGGCGCGTGGGTCTTCCTGGCCAGCGTCGCCTTCTCAGGCTGGCTGGCGGCCTTGGCGGTCGAAGCGCGCCGGCCGCTTCCCTAGCCTCTAGACGTGGGTCCAAAGGGCCGGACGCGGCGGCGGGTCGCGCCACGCGTCCAGCGTCTTGCACCACAGGGCGATCAGGCCGCCGCGTCCCAGCAGGACCAGCTTGCCCGCCTTGTCCACCGACGTCCGTCCGTCCCAGGCCGCCGGCCCGGCGCGCGACACGTGCCGACCAATGGCGCGATAGACGCCCCGCGCCGTGGCGATGGCCCAGGCCGAGCGCGGGTTGAGATCGCGCAGGCCCCAGCGAGCCGAGGCGTAGAAGGGCTCCGCCGCCTCGACCAGGCGCTGGGCGGTGCGGGCCACGGCGGCGCGATGCTCGGGCGCGGCGACCTGATCACGCGGCACGCCGGCCTCGTCCAGCCATGCGCCGGGCAGATAGACCCGGCCGCCCTGCGCATCCTCGACCACGTCGCGCGCGATGTTCGTCAACTGGAACGCCAGGCCCAGGTCCTGCGCCCGTTGCAGGGTCGGCGCATCGTCCACCCCCATGATCCGGGCCATCATCACGCCGACCACCCCGGCCACGTGATAGGAATAGTCCAGCGTGTCCTCCAGCGTGTCGTAGCGCCGGCCGATCACGTCCATTTCGAAGCCCTGCAGCAGATCCATGGCCTCGTCGGCGGGGATGCCGTGGCGCATGGCCACGCGCTGGAAGGCGGTGAAGACCGGATCGGTTTGCGGCTCTCCGGCCAGGGCGGCGGTCGTCCGGGCGCGAAGTTCATCCAGCTTCTGACCCGCCAGCACCGGGTCGATGCCGACCGCGCCGTGCCCCAGAACCTGGCCGTCGATCTCGTCGTCGCAATGCCGGCACCAGGAGTACAGCATCCAGGCGTCGTCCCGGATCGCTGCCGGGAACAGGCGCGCGGCGGCCGCGAAGCTCTTGGAGCCCTGCTCCATGGACTGGCGGCTGTGATCCAGGACGGCGTCGGTCATGCGGTCTGCCTCGCATCCTCGATCATCAGGCCGGCGGTCGCCTTGGCCGAGCCGACCACGCCCGGCACGCCCGCGCCCGGGTGGGTGCCGGCGCCTACGAAATACAGGTTCGGGATCTGGTCGTCGCGATTGTGGACCCGGAAATACGCGCTCTGGGTCAGGATGGGCTCCAGTGAGAAGGCCGAGCCCTGGTGCGCGTTCAGCTGGTCGCGGAAATCGATGGGCGTGAAGATGCGGCAGGTGTCGAGGTCCGCCGTCAGACCCGGAATATAGTGCTCTTCCAGATAGGCCAGGATGCGGTCGCGATAGCGCGGCCCCTCGACCTCCCAGTCGATGTCGGCCGAGGCCAGGTGCGGCACCGGCGCCAGCACATAGAAGGCGTCGCAGCCTTCGGGCGCCAGGGACGGGTCGGTCCGCGTCGGCGCGTGCAGGTACAGCGAAAAGTCGTCGGGCAGGTCCGGCCCCTTGAAGATTTCGGCGATCAGCTCGCGATAGCGCGGCCCGAACAGGACCGTGTGGTGGCGCACCTCGGGGTGGACGCGCCTCAGGCCGAAATAGATGACGAACAGCGACATGGAGTGACGCTTGGCCGCGAGCCGCGCGCCCTCTTTCTGACCACGCGGCTCCTGACCCAGCAGCCGTTGATAGGTGTGCACGACATCGGCGTTGGAGGCGACCATGTCGAAGTCGATGGTCTGGCCGTCCACCACCACGCCGGTCGCGCGCCCGTTGGCCATGGTGATCCGCTCGACCGGGCTGTTCAGACGGACTTCGCCGCCGAGGTCCTGAAGCAGTCGCACCATGCCCTGGATCAGGGCGCCGGTGCCGCCGCGCGGGAACCACACGCCCCAACGCCGCTCCAGCGCATGGATCAGGGCGTAGATCGACGAGGTGGCGAACGGATTGCCGCCGACCAAGAGCGAGTGGAAGCTGAACGCCTGGCGCAGGTGCTCGTCCTCAATATAGCTGGCCACCTTGTCGTAGACCGACCGCCAGGCCTGCAGCCGCATCAGCTCGGGCGCCGCCTTGACCATGCTGGCGAAGTCCAGGAACGGCACGGCCCCCAGCTTCAGATAGCCTTCCTTCAGCAGGTCCTCGGAATAGGCCAGGAACTTGCGATAGCCTTCCTTGTCGGCCGGATTGCGGGCCACGATCTGGCGATCCAGCTCGTCCTGGTCGTTGACGTAGTCGAACACGTCGCCGTCCTCCCAGCACAGCCGATAGAAGGGCGCGACGGGCAGCAGCTCGACATAGTCCGACAGTTTGCGTCCGCTGGTCTCGAACAGCTCTTCCAGCGCCGACGGGTCGGTGATGACCGTGGGGCCGGCGTCGAAGGTGTAGCCCTTGTCCTGATAGACGTAGGCGCGGCCGCCGGCCTTGTCGCGCGCCTCGAAGACGGTGGTCTGAATGCCCGCCGACTGCAGGCGGATGGCCAGCGAAAGCCCCCCGAAACCCGATCCGATCACCGCAGCCCGCATTACGCACGTCCCTTTTCGATCAGGCAGTTCAGCGCGGCGCCGAGCGGCACCGGCGGCTTGCCGCTGAGAATCCGAGCCTTGTCGCCCAGCGTGGATTCGGCCGCATAGAAGCGCTCGATCAGCGGCTGGGGCAGGCGATAGAATCGTTCAAGCACCCGGTACCTTTCTTCGGGTCGCGCGGCGCGGAACAGCATGCGGTTGAGCAGTCGATAAAAGCCTCGTTCAGCCCATACGTCGCACGCGCGCCGTCGGATGTCGTCTGCGACATCATCGACCCGCAGTTCTTGCGCCAGGTGGTCGGCCAAGCGGACGGCGTCGGGCAGGGAATAGCCTGTGGTCGGATGAAACAATCCGGCCCTCAACCCGCTCAATGCGACCGGCCCGAAGCGCTTGAGATGAGCGGCGATGTCGCCGTCCAACGCCACGGGCAGCACGCCATCCTCCTCACGCAGGATCGCCTCGATCATCCAGCCCTGCTGCGCCGCATAGTCCAGCACGCCCTGGCGAAACACGTCGCGGTCCAACTCGGCCCCGTCCGTGTAGCGCGTATCCTCGATCAGCAGCGTCCGCTCTTCGAAGGGCAGGGTGTAGAGAAACCGATAGCCGCCGGCCTGATCCACACAGGCGTCCATGATGATGGGAGCGTCCAGACCATGCGGCGCGGCCAGGCGCACCTCCAGCCCCACGAACTTCTGAAACCCCAGGGCCAGGTCGGGCGTCGCGGCAGGTCCTCGGCCATCTATCACGGCTCGGGCCCTCAGGACTCGCCTGTCCGCCAGAACGGCGTGGGAGGGCGAGACCTCGATCGCTTGCGCACACAGCGTCACCCGGCCCGGCAGGGCGGCCGAAACCACCCCGGCGAAACGATCGGAGGTGACGCTGCAGTAGCCGGTCGAAAGGCGGCGCCGAAGGGCGGGAAAGCGCACCGAATACTCGGGCCAGCGATGCGTGATCAGCGGAGCGATCCAATCACGCTGGGAAGGCGTCAGATCCTGCTCGAAGAACGACCAGGTGTGCACCCCGCCCAGTCGATCGCCCGCCTCGACGATGTGGACGTCCAGGTCCGGTCGAAGCTGAGACAGCCGCCACGCCAACAGCCCATTGGCCAGTCCGCCGCCGATCAGCAGCAGGTCAGGCGTGGTGGTCTGGGGGCCGTCAGAGTGCATTGAGGACTGCTGGCATGCCCCGCGCGCTGCGGCAAGCAAGCCAGGCGGAGTCAGCCTGCGCCATGCAGTTGCGCCAGCCGCAGGAACCCGGAAACGTCGATCGTCTCTGCACGAGCGTCGGGATCGAGGCCGGCGGCTTCGCAAAGGTCCGCGCCGCCCAGAGGCTTGAGGCTTGAGCGCAGCATCTTGCGGCGCTGGCCGAAGGCGGCGGCGGTGACGCGCTCCAGGCTGGTCAGCAGAGCTCGATTGGGTGCGTCGGGTTTGGGGGACAGGTGAACTACCGCAGAGGCGACCTTGGGCGGGGGCGTGAAGGCGGCGGCCGGCAGCGTCATGACCAATCGGGCCGTTGCGGTCGCCTGGGCGATCACCGCCAGGCGCCCATACGCCGGATCACCCGGCGAGGCGACCACGCGTTCGGCCACCTCCTTCTGAAACATCAGCGTCAGGGCGTGCGGACGCCAGGGGCCGGTCAGCCACTTTATGAGAAGGGGAGTGCCGACGTTGTAGGGCAGGTTGGACACCAGGTGGGCCGGCCCGCCGACCAGGGTCGCCTCCTTCACATGCAGTGCGTCGCCCTCGATGATCGTCAGTCGATCAGAGCCGTCGTCCAGCTCCGACAGCAGCGGGATGAATCGCGGATCCTTCTCGATCAGAATCACGCGCCCGGCGTCGCTTTCCAGCAGCGCGCGGGTGAGGCCGCCGGGTCCTGGGCCGACCTCGATGACGTCGCGTCCTTCGAAAGGGCCCGCCCGCCGCACAATCTTCCGCGTCACATTGAGGTCGAGCAGGAAGTGCTGGCCGAAGCTCTTCTTCGCCATGAGGCCGTGAGCGTTCAACTGGTCGCGAAGGCTGGGCAGGGGGGTCATGGACGCGCCCCTGATCGGTGGCGAGCGTGCGCCATCTCGTCCGCCAGGCGGATAGCGGAGATCAGGCTGTCGGGCCGCGCCCTGCCTTGCCCGGCGATGTCCAGCCCCGTGCCGTGATCGGGAGAGGTCCGAACGATGGGCAGCCCCAAGGTCGCGTTCACACCGCCCCAGAAGTCCAGGGTCTTGACCGGTATCAGCGCCTGATCGTGATACAGGCAGATTACGGCGTCGTACTCCTTGCGGGCTTCGTCGTGGAACAAGGTGTCAGCGGGCCTCGGATCCGAGATGTCGATGCCTTCGCCTCGCAGGCGTTCGGCGGCGGGCCTCAGAATTTCGATCTCCTGCAGGCCCAGCGCCCCGCCTTCGCCTGCGTGAGGATTGAGCGCCGCCAAGGCCAGACGCGGCCGCTCCATGCCGAAATCCCGCCTCAGGGTTTCGTGCACAACCTGGGCCGTGCGTCGGACACGCTCGTGCGTGACAAGTTCGGCGACACGGTCCAGCGCGACGTGGATAGTGACCAGACACGCCCGCAGATCACGGGCCGTCAGCATCATCACCGGGCCTCGAACGCCGGCGAATGGCGCATCAGAAGTCAGTTCGGCGATAAATTCGGTGTGTCCGGGGAAACGGAAACCGGACGCGTAGAGCGGCGCCTTGGCGATGGGCGCAGTCACGAGGGCGGACGCGTGACCGCTCAGGACCTGTCCGACCGCTTCTTCGATCCAGTCGATTACGCAGGGTGCGTTTCGCGGGTCAGGCCGGCCTGCGACCACTGGAGCGGCCAGCGGGCGGTCCATCACCGGAAGCGCTTGGGCGAAGGACGCAACGCCGGATGACGCCTCGTCAACGACGGCCACGGGCGCTCCTGAACCGGCCAGCAGGGCGGCGTCGCCGATGACGGTGAACGCCGGTCCCGTTCGGGCCAACGCCCTCCAAGCTTCCACAACGATCTCCGGCCCCACCCCGGCGGGTTCGCCAAGGCTCAGGACAAGCGGCGGCCGAGGCGCGGCCGCCGACGTCATTTGAGCTCGATGAGGGAATCGGCGCGAAGATCGCGCATATAGCGACGTTCCATCATCACCAGCGCCTGATTGCGCAGGCGGTTTTCGACCTGCTGGAACGTCGGAGCATCCGGGCCTCCCGTCCGGCGGCCGCACACCGCCAACAGGTGCAGGCCCAGCGGCGTCCGGACAGGCGTAGAGATCGTCCCGATCTCGGCCGACCGCGCCACCTGCTGGAACTGAGGCGCGAGGTTCTGGACGTCGGCTTCGCCCAAATCCGAGCCCAGCAGGCCTTCTTCAGACCGTGCGCGCGGCAGGATGCTGTCACAGGTGAGCTGAGGACGAAGGGTGTTCAGACGCTCGGTCGCGGCGGCGACCTGCGCTTCGGTAGCCGTCTCGGGCAGTTCGATCATCATTTGACGCAGCTGGACCAAGCTGGTGTCGGCGCCGGAGCGCTTGTCGCGCATGTAGATGATGTAGACGCCGCCCTCCACCGGTATGGGGTTGGACAGCTGACCCGGCTCGAGCGCGTCGAACGCCTGCTGGAGCGCTGGCTGAACCGTGCCCTGGATGATCCAGCCGGCGTCGCCGGGCGTCTGCGCCGCGGCGGACGGAGCCGAGGAGAACTGCCGCGCCACAGCTTGGAACGGCGCGCCTTGCAGGATTTGCTGAATGAGCTGCTGCGCACCGTTGACAGCGGCCTGCTGACCGCCGGCGCGCGCGGCGTCGATGAAGATTTCTCCGATGAGGTACTGAGGCTTGGCCGCAGCTTCGGCCATCTGCCGCAGGGTCTGATCGACCTGATTTCTGCTGACGCGGGCGCGAGCGCCGAAACGGCCGCCAACCAGCTCGCGCCAGCCGATCGATGTGCGTATCTGAGCGCGGAAGGGCGCGAGAGCGATACCGCCCCGCTGAAGGAAACCGAGGTAGGCCTGCGGCGTCACCCCGGCCTCCTGGGCCATGGCGGCGATCTCCTGATCGACTTCCTCGTCCGATATCTGCAGCTGTTCTGCGAACCGCTCGAGCTCCAAGGCCTGTAGGCGCTCCTCAATCAGGTCCTGCAAAGCCTGTTGCTGGATCGCCTGAAGATTCTCTTCTGTAGGCTGCACCTGGGTCATGGCGATCACGACCAGCATGCGCTGTCTGAGGTCGTAGCCCGTGATGATGCGATCGTTGACAGTCGCCACGATTCCATCGGCGAGTTGGAACTGCGCCTGGCGCGCCGCCATCGGCGCTTCCTCAGCGGCAGGGTTGACCGCGCCTGCGACTGTTGAGGGCGCGGCTTGCCCGCCCGCCTGCGCCAGGGCCGGGTTGGCGGCTAGAATCGCGGCGATGGCGACGCCAGCCGTAAAACGCATCAGACGCATGGTTCGTCCTGGTTCCTCAAAGCCTTCGCGGGCCAACCCCATGGTCGGCGGCCGCGCACGCCCCCTCGCCGAGGGCTGTTTGACCGGTCTTAGCGTGTACCGCCGAAAGTGGCGAGGTTTAGGCGCAGATAGATGCCGTCCGACGGGCCGGTGGGCCGGACGCGCGTATTGTCGCGACGGTACCCGACCTCGATGCGGAAACAATCGTCATCGAACACCAGGCCGACTTCCTGGCGGGTGATGATGTTCTGTTCGAGATCGGCGATCCCGGCGACGCTGACGCCCCAGTTGCCGAGCACGAACTGCTGCGCCGCCAGCTGTACGAACTCGTAATTCCGATTCAGGGGCCCGTCGACGGGATTGGACCGGTCGACGATGTAGCTGAGCGACGCCAGATTCCGGCGTCCCCAGCGGCCGTCGACGGACGCTTCGGCCCTGCGGATTTCGCCGTTTCCGTCGATGGTGGCGTGTCCCCAGCCGCGTATGCGGTCGGACGGCGAGAACTCGCCCTGGACCACCCAATCAGAGGTGCGCGAGGCCAAGCCCGACGGATCGTAGACGCGGGAGGGGTCGTCGGGGACGGCGGCCTGAAACTCGGGGGAGCGATCAGCGCGGTAGCTGCGGCCGACGAACAGGCTGGCCGAACGGCCTTCATCCCAGCGCAGCGATGCGCGGGCGCCGGCCGTGAAGCGCAAACCGCCTTCCAGTAGGTCGTAGCCCGGGAAGCGGTCCATCCGGAACAAGGAATACTGGTCCAGCTCCAGCGTCTGGCTGTCCTCATTGGGGATCCTAGGGTCCAGATCGGCGCGCGTCGAGGCCGACAGCTGGGCCATCGGCTCGACGATCAGCTCGCCGCCGCCGAGCGGACGGTAGAGCGGATAGGACACGTCCACGCCGACGCTGGCTCTCCCGCGGGTCAGCGTCGCATCGTCCGCTCCAAGGAGCGGCGGCAAGTCTTCAACCGCATAAGCGTCCAGACGTCCGTCTAGGAATGGCTCCCAGCGCACGCCGAGGGGCGATACGAGAATGCGGCGCCACTCGATCTGACCCGTGATCCTCCGACTTTCGACCCCGCCGAGGCCTGTCGGATCGGCGGGAATCACTTCCGGGCGCAGGATCGGGGCGCCGATATAGGCGTCTCTGGTCAGGGATACGGCCGAGCCCCGCAAGCGCAGGCGCCCGCCCAGCACAGGCGCCTCGGGCTCCCAGCGCGCGTCGATTAGGGGGGCCACGACCGGCAGGGTGCTGTCGTCCTCGAAGACGTTCAGCGCGGGCGTGACCGGATCGAACTGCGAGACCCTCAGACTCTGCAACGTGAAAGCGGCGATCGAAACATAGGACCGGCGAGTCTGTCGTTCGGCGTAAAGCTGAGTGATCAGCCGGCGACTGTCGCCATAGTAGAGGCCGTTGTCCTGATAGGGATCGCGGATGTCGTAACGATCGAACAGCGTCTTGTCCGACGTGCGCTCGGCGGTGAAGCCCCAGCGCCAGGGTCCGTCAGGATCGAAGCGTCCCCACGAGAGGATGTAGCTGCGGTTCTCGCGCGGGCCGAACTTCACATTGCTCTCGGCGTCACCATCCCCGTCCAGGTCGAAATCGCCGAAGTTGCGCTCGTAGGTGTAGCCGCCGCGCGCGACCATTACGCCGTCGGAGAACCGTCGACGCCATTGCAGGTTCAGCAAGGGCGCGACGCGGCTGTTGATCTGAGGGCTGATCAGAACGTCCTGCGACGGGGAGATGACGTGGAGATACGGGATCTCGGCCGAAAGGCCGCGCCCTTCGTCATAGTTGATCGTCGGGATCAGGAAGCCAGAGGCGCGCTCGACCGTAGGGTCCGGGTGCGCGAACACGGGCAGATAGAGGATTGGCACGCCGCCGAGCTTGAAGACGGCGTTGCGATAAAGGATCGCCCGAAGCGCCTCGTCCTGAACGACCTGTTCGGCCTGTATCGAAATGCTGGGCGTCTTGGGGCCGTCGGCGTCGCAGATCGGGCAAGGCGTAAAGACGGCGTAGTTCAGCTCCTGGACGTTTTCCGACCGACGCACGGCCGTGGCCGCCATCAGGCTGGAGCCGTCGGCCAGACGGGTCGCGAAATCCACCGCGACGCCGGCGCGTAGATCGGAATCCAGTTCCAGGCGCGAGGCGTAGACCACGGCCTGCTCCGGCGTGATGAGCTCCACCTGACCGACGGCTGAGGCTATGCCTTGGCCGAGATCGTAGGTGACTTCCTCCGCGCGCAGGGAATGATCGCGATAGCGCGAGAAGACCCGGCCGCCCTCATCACCACGCGCGGTGACGATGTCGCCCTGCCGACTGGCGGAGCCGGCGTCGATGTAGACCGCGCCGGGAGGCACGCCGTCGGCCCCGGTCGGGGGCGCGGCCTGTCCCTGCTGGGCCAGAGCCGATGTCGCCAGGCCGAAGGCGGCGAAAGCCGCTGCGCCGGCGAGCAGGCGGGCCTTGAGGCTGGGGCTGGAACGGTCAGACGGCATGGATCATCCGATAGGGCGGCCGGGCCGCTTAGCCGTCTTCGGTATAGAACAGCAAGGTGAAGGCGGCGAGCGCCGTCAGAAGCGGCGGGAGCCAAGCCGCCACCACGGGCGGCACGACGTCGGCCGACCCCATGGCCGACGAAAACTGATTCAGGAAGAAGAAGCCGAATCCCAGAATCACAGCGGACACGCTCATGCGCGCCAGATCGCCCAGCCGCATCAGCCGCAGAGAGAAGGCCGCCGCCAGGATCGCCATGGCCGCGAACACCAGCGGCGTCGCCAGCAACTGCTGCAGTCGCAGACGGTAGGCGCTCGACGAGAACCCCGCATTCTCGATTCGCTGGATCTGGTTCGGCAGCGACCAGAAGGGGGTGGATTGGGGGCGAGGGAAGCGGTCGAACACTTCATCGTCGTCCAGGTTCGACAGCAAATCCAGCGTGGCGTAGCGCACGGCGCGCTGCCCGATCAGAGCGCCTTCGGCCTCGGTCAACCGCCAGCGACCCGCCGAAAGAGAGGCGGTGTCTGCATCGATCCGCTCAGTGAACTCGCGCCTCTCGCCTTCGCGAGTCGTGTAGATGAAGAAGGTCACGTCCAGCAGTCGCGCATTGGCCGGGTCCTGCCGCGCGGCGCGGATGATCATCTGACGCTGCTGGTCCCCCTCTCGCAGCCAGATCGCTTCCTCCGCGCCCGGCCCGGCGGCCGAACCCGAAAGCCGCTCGCGTTCGCGCTGCCACAGCCCGTCTCCGGCCGCCGCCGCCGGGCCGAGAACGGTCACGGTCAGCACGCCGATCATGAAGGCCAGCCCTGCGGCCGGCAGGGTGAACCGCCAGGCCGAAACGCCTGCGGCCCGCATGGCGATCAGTTCGCTGCGACGGTTCAGCGACACGAAGGCGCCCAGGGTGCCGAACAGAAAGACGAACGGCAGAAGCTGCAGGATCACGCTGGGCGATTTGACCGCCATGAGCCCCAGTATCTGCAACAGGGACAGATCGACGTTGGACCCCACGCCCCGCGAAATCTCCACGAAATCGATGAGCAGGATCAGGGACGAGATCACAGCCAGAGCGACGCCCAGAGACTTGGTCTGTTGAAGCAGCACATATCGCTCGATGCGGCCCAGCCGCAGGACGCCGCGGTTCATGCCGGCCTCGCGGATAGAGTGCGGGCGCGTGTTCGGCGAGGGCGGCGCGGCTTGAGCGCGCGAAATAGCAGGCGCAGCGCAATCACTGTCGCCGCCAGCGGGATCGCGTACTGGAAGACGTTCAGCCAGCCGTTCCAGGCGCTCGCGGCGACGAGTCCGTAACCGATGATGCGGATGCCCAGAAAGGCGCCCGCCGCCTTTGCGATCCGCAGAGTGTAGCCAGTCCGCGAGAAGGATCCGCCCAAGATGGCCGCCAAGGCCATCGCCATGGCCATCAGGGCGTAGAGAGGCGATGACAGCCGCGAATGCGCCTCGGCCGCCAGCTCGCCTCGCGAGCCGGCCTGGTCAACCAAACTTTGGGACGGGTTGATCAACTGGGTCAGATACAGGTCCGATGGCTTGTACCGTATGCGCTGATCCTGGGGCACATAGGGACCAAGCTCGAAGGGAAAACGATCGAACGAAAGGTAGTTCAGCACGCCACGCGAGGAATACTCCTGCATCGAGGCGTCGATCATGGTCAGCACCGGCTCCGAGCCGATGCGGCCGAAGCGGGCCTCAGACGCGTTCCACGTGCGCACCGTTCCGCCATCGTTGACGTAGATGAAGAGGTTCTTCATCAGGCCGCTCTGTTCGATCTGCTGGACATAAACAGTGAGGCCGTTGGGGCCCTGCACGAACTGACCCTCCTCGACCAGCAGTGCGGCGAGATCGGTGCGGATCGCGAAGGCTTCGGCGCGCGCTTGCCGCTGGGCCCAGGGTTGGACGAACAGGTTTATCGTCAACGACGCCAGGGCGAAGATCACGGCGATCCGAAGAGCGGGCGAGATGACCGACCAACGGGTCATCCCGCTGGCGAAGGCGGCGGTCAGCTCCTGTTCGCGCTGCAGGCGGGTCAGGGCAATCAGGGCGCCGACGAAAAGCCCAATCGGCAGAATGACGGCCAGAAGCTGAGGCGTGGCCAAGAGGGTCAGCTTGATCATGACCCACACGCTCTGGCCGCGCTCGACGATGACTTCCAGTTGGTCGAGGCTTTGGCTCAGTATGCCGATTCCAGCCAAGCCGGCGCAGGCTGCGACCGCTGGCAGCAGCAACTGGCGAAAAAGATAGCCTTGAATCAGGGTCATGGGCGGATGAAAATCGCCCGGTTGCAGGCGGCGTTTGAGAAGCGCATCTAGTAGTACATCGAGGCGGCGGCGAGACAAGCCGGCGCAATGTTCCGTTTGCCAAGGATCGGGCGACGACCCCGGTTTGGAGTTCCCAGTGTCCATGAAGATCGAATTCATCGCCCAGGCGGGCGCCGCCGATGTCCTCGCCGTCCTGGTCCACGCCGAGCGTCAGCTGGCTGGCGCGGGCTCTTCGCTGGACCAGGCTTCCGGCGGCGCCCTGACCAAGGCGATGGGCGCCGGCCGCTTCAAGGGCGTGTCGGGCTCGACCATGATCGTCGCCGCGCCGCAAGGCGTGGAGGCCGGCTCGATCCTGCTGGTCGGCGCGGGCGAGGCGGGCAAGCTGGATGACGCCGCGGTCGAAGCCGCCGCCGGCCACGCCTATCACGCGGTCAAGATGTCGGGCGCCGAGACCCTGACGATCGACGCGGCGCATCTGACGCCGGAACAGGCTGCGCGCGCCGGTTTCGCCGTGCGTTTGGCCGCCTATCGCTTCGACAAATACCTGACCAAGCAGAAGCCCGAGAAGATCCCGTCGGTGACGTCGGTCCAGGTCGTGACCTCCGACATCCGCGCCGCCCAAGCGGCGTTTGAGCCGCTGTCGGCTGTGGCGGACGCCGTGCTGTTCTCGCGCGATCTCGTCGCCGAGCCGGCCAACATCCTGTACCCGGCCGAGTTCGCCAAACGCGTCAAGACGCTGGAGGCCATGGGCGCCAAGGTCGAGATCCTGGGCGAAGCCGAGATGGAAAAGCTGGGCATGCACACCCTGCTGGCCGTCGGCATGGGCTCTGAGCGCGAAAGCCAGCTGGCCGTCATTCAGTGGAACGGCGGCAAGGAAGGCGACGCCCCGATCGCCTTCGTCGGCAAGGGCGTCTGCTTCGACACGGGCGGCATCAGCTTGAAGCCGGCTGACGGCATGGAGGAGATGAAGTGGGACATGGGCGGCGCCGCCGCCGTGGCCGGCCTCATGCACGCTCTGGTCGGCCGCAAGGCCAAGGTCAACGCCGTCGGCGTCCTCGGACTAGTCGAGAACATGCCCGACGGCCGCGCCCAGCGTCCCGGTGATGTGGTGAAGTCCATGTCGGGTCAGACCGTCGAGGTGCTGAACACCGACGCCGAGGGCCGCCTCGTGCTGGCCGACGCGCTCTGGTATACGCAGGACCGCTTCAAGCCGAAATTCATGATCGATCTGGCCACCCTGACGGGCGCCATGATCGTGTCGCTGGGCCTGGAGTACGCTGGCGTCTTTTCGAATGACGACGCTGTCGCCTCGGGCATCCTAGAAGCCGGCCCCAAGGTCGGCGAGAAGGTCTGGCGCATGCCGATTCCGGCGGAATACGAGCGCCACATCGACAGCCCGATCGCCGATGTGAAGAACATGGGCAACGGCCGCGCCGGCGGCTCGATCACCGCCGCTCTGTTCCTGCAGCGCTTCACCAACGGCGTGCCGTGGGCCCACATCGACATCGCGCCGACCGCCTGGGTCAAGGACTCCAAGAACCCGACCGTGCCGGACGGCGCTGTCGGCTGGGGCGTCCGCCTGCTCGACCGCATGGTGGCCGACAAGTACGAAGGCTAAATGCCCTTCCCCCCTTGCGGGGGAAGGTGGCTTGCGGAGCAAGTCGGATGGGGGGTGCCACCGCGGCATCTCCCGTCTAGGCTGCTCGCATGGCGCTTCATTCAGACAGAGCCCAAAAAGCCGCTAGACGCCTTCGTCGCAATCCGACGGCGGCGGAAAAGGCGCTGTGGATGCTGCTGCGGCAAAAGGCTCTGGCTGGCTTGCGTTTCAGGCGTCAGACGCCGATCGGACCATATGTTGTGGATTTCTGCTGCCTGTCTCACCGACTGATCGTAGAGGTCGACGGCGGGGTGCATCGGCTGACAGAAGAGCGCGACGCCGTCCGCGACGCCTGGCTGGCGGCTGAGGGTTTTCGAATGCTGCGCGTGTCGAACGAGGATGTCATGTCGCGCATGAACGGCGTGCTTGATCGGATTAAATCGGCGGCTCTGACACCCCCCATCCGACCGGCTCCGCCGGCCACCTTCCCCCGCATGGGGGGAAGGTCATGAGCTCTGAAATCTGGTTCTACCATCTGGAGCGGTCGTCGCTGGACGAGGTGCTGCCGGGGCTGCTGGACAAGACGATCGAACGGGGCTGGCGGGCGCTGATCAAGGCGTCCGACCGGCGGCGGCTGGACGATATCGACGAACGGCTGTGGGCCTGGCGAGAGGACTCTTTCCTAGCGCACGGTCTGTCGGACGAGTCGCATCCGGCCCGGCAACCCATCCTGCTCAGCGAATCGGGCGAGAACCTGAACGGCGCTCAGGCGCTGTTCATCGTCGACGGGTCAGAGCTTGGGCCGACGCAAGGGTATTCGCGATGCTTCATATTGTTCGACGGGCGCGACGAGGCGGCCACAGCGGCGGCGCGCACGCGCTGGAAGGCCCTCAAGGACGCGGGCCAAAACCTGGCCTACTGGAAACAGGACGCGGACGGGCGCTGGCAAAAGGCGGCCTAGTTGGGGGCGGCCTGATCGCCGTTCTGCTGGCCGGGTGCTCCACCCCGCCGCCCGCGGCTCCGGTGCCGGCGCCTGTCGCCGTCGAGCAGGCGCGCCAGAGCCAGCCGATCGGCACTCGCATGCCCCAGATGGACGCCGATCTGTGCAAGGCGGGCGAGCTTCAATGGCTGGTCGGGAAACCTAGAACCGACATCCCCGTTCCGGTGGACGTGGTCAATCGGCGGGTGATCTGCACCAGCTGTCCGGTGACCGAGGATTTTTCGCCCTATCGCGTGAACATCTTCTTCGACAGGGAGACTGGCGTGGTCGAGCAGGTTCGCTGCGGCTGACGCCTCACACAGGAGAGACGCCATGAAGACCCCCCTGATCGCCGGCTTGGGCCTGTTTGCGATGGCGGCCTGCGCGCCGATGCCGACCGAGCCCGACATCATCGACGCCGGCGGCGATGCGCAACAATGCAAGGCGAGCCAGTATCAAAGCTGGATCGGCCGCAACCGGTCCGAACTGCCGACCAAGCCCGCCAACGAGACCTGGCGTGTGACCTGCACCACCTGCCCAATGACCATGGACTACAACCCCAGCCGCCTGAACATTCTGTTCGAAGAGCGCACGGGCGTGATTCGGGAAGTGAAGTGCGGCTGATCGCAGTCGTCGGCGTGATCGGGGGGCTGGCCTCCGCCTGCGCCCCGACGCCGCCGTCGCAGCCTGCCACGCCGACCGGGCCGCAACGCTGCGACGCCGCAACGGCGGGCCGTGAACTGATCGGCAGTCACGTCGGGGCTGTGACCTTTGCACCTGGTGCGAACGTGCGTGTGGTCTGCACCACCTGCGCCGCTACTGAAGACTATCGACCGGATCGGATGAACGTCCGTTTCGATCAGGCGACTGGCATTATTCGCGCGGTGGACTGCGGGTGAAGAGGCTCGGACTCAGTGGTCTGAGCGGGATGCTGTGCCTCGTTGCGGCTTGTGCTCCTGAGAAGAACACCGAGGCGGCGATGCTCAAGCTGCCGGAGCCGCAAGTCGTAATGCTGGCCGATCCGCCGCCGCCAAATACTTACTGGGCACCTGAGGGGGCAGCGATCCGAAACCATCCCACCCAGCCTGGGATATGGATCGCCTACATCGGCGGCGAGACCGGTCCCTACTACTTCGGCGATCAGTGTGAGGCCGCGCGCCGCCAGGCGTGGGTTGGCCGACCGACCGAACAGTTTGCGGCCGAGCTCCCTTCGAACTCCAGAGTGTACGCCAGTGGCCAGGCGGTGACTTCCAACCTGATCTGGGATCGGCTGAACGTCATGCTGGACCAGCCGGGCGGCGTCGTTCTTCGAGTTGAATGCAGCTAGGTCGGAATTCGCTTTACGACACCTCGGCCAAGGCTTCCTCGGCGGCCACCCAGGCGGTTTCGGCGGCGTCGAGGTCGGATTGCGTCTTGGCGCGGGCGCGGGTCAGGCCCTCCAGCGCCTTGGGATTGTTGACCGAGGCGTTGGCCATGTCGTCGTCGATGCGGGCGATCTCGGCCGTCAGCTGGCTCATGCGCTCCTCGGCCTTTCTGACCGCATGGCGCAGTGTCGAAGGCGAGGGCCCCGAGCGTTTCTCGGCCTTCTTGCCCTTGGCCGGGGCGGGCGCCGAAGCCGCTGCCTCTTCCTTGATCTGACTGGGCTTCACCGCCGCAGCCTTGGCGCGGTCGAGCACGAACTTGGCGTAGTCGTCCATGTCGCCCTCATAGGGCTTCACCGTGCCGTCGGCGGCCAGCCACAGACGGTCCGCCACCATCTCCATCAGCGACCGGTCGTGGGTGATCAGGATGACGGCGCCGGAATAGTCATTCAGCGCGTCCAGCAGGGCCCGGCGGCTGTCGATGTCCAGGTGGTTGGTCGGTTCGTCCAGAATCAGGATGTGCGGCGCATCCATCGCCACCTGGTTCAGCAGCAGGCGCGCGCGCTCGCCGCCCGAAAGGGAAGCGACGGTGGTCTCCTGTTTCTCATAGCCCAGGCCCCACTGCGCCAGCTTGGATCGGCGGCTGCTTTCCGAGGCGTCCGGCATGGCGCGGCGGATGATCTCCAGCGGCGTGTCGGTAGGGTCCATCGCCTCGATCTGGTGCTGGTGGAACCAGCCGACCTTCATCTTGCGGTCGCGATGCAGCTCGCCGTCGGACACGTCCAACGCGCCGGCGATCATCTTGGCGAAGGTCGACTTGCCCGCGCCGTTGACGCCCAGCAGGCCGATCCGGTCGTCCAGGTCCATGCGCAGGTTCAGATTGCGCAGGATCGGCTTGCCGGTCTCATAGCCGACGTTGGCCCGCTCCAGCCGGATCAGCGGCGGCGCCAGCGGGCGGGGCGGAGAGGGCAGGATGAAGGGGGCGACCCGCTCCTCGATGGTGGTCGAGACCGGCTCCATCTTGGCCAGGCGCTTCATGCGCGACTGCGCCTGCGCGGCCTTTGAGGCCTTGGCCTTGAAGCGATCCACGAAGGCCTGAAGGTGCGCGCGCTCAGCGTCCTGCTTGGCCTTGGCCGACAGCTGCAGCCGGGCCTTTTCGGCGCGGGCCTTTTCGAAGGCGTCATAGTTGCCGGTGTAGAGCGTCAGCGTGTGGTTCGCGAGGTGCAGGATGTGGGTGCACACCTCGTTCAGCATCTCGCGGTCGTGGGAGATGATCAGGGCGGTGTGCGGATATTTCTTCAGCCGCGCTTCGAGCCACAGAGCGCCTTCCAGGTCGAGATAGTTGGTCGGTTCGTCCAGCAGCAGCATGTCCGGCTCGGCGAACAGGGCGGCCGCCAGCGCCACGCGCATGCGCCAGCCGCCGGAATATTCCGACATCGGCCGCTGCTGGTTCTCCTGGCTGAAGCCCAGGCCGACCAGGATTTCCGCGGCGCGGGCGGGGGCTGCGTCGGCGTCGATCTCGATCAGGCGGGTCCAGATCTCGCCCATCTCCTCCGGCTCGGCGGTTTCCAGCCGGTTGAGCAGGGTGTGGCGCTCGACGTCGGCTTCCAGGATGGTCTCCAGCACGCTGACGGGCGTGGCGGGGTGCTCCTGATCCACCGAGGCGATGCGCGCGGTCTTGGGCAGGCTGATCTCGTCGCCGCCAGCCGCCAGTTCCCCCAGGATCAGCTTGAACAGGGTCGACTTGCCGATGCCGTTGCGGCCGACCAGGCCGACCTTGGCGCTCGGCGGCAGGCTGACGGACGCGTCCTCCAGGAACTTGCGGCCCCAGGCGTTGAAGGTCAGGTCGGTGATCTGCAGCATGGCTTGAACTCGGGCGCCTCTCAGGCAGCGAACTGCCGCGCAGGGAGCGATAGAGGCGAAAATGTGAGGCGGTTGGAAACCGGGGAGGCCGCGTCTATAAGCCCCCACCTTCGAAGATTCACCCTTCAATCCCCGAAATACAGAAGTCTCCCATGACCGAACGCACCTTCTCGATCATCAAGCCCGACGCCACGCGCCGCAACCTGACCGGCAAGATCAACGCCGTGATCGAAGACGCCGGCCTGCGCATCGTCGCCCAACGCCGCGTCAAACTGACCACCGACCAGGCCAAGAAGTTCTACGAAGTCCACGCCGAGCGCCCGTTCTACGGCGAGCTGGTCGAGCAGATGACCGCCGAGCCGGTCGTCGTGCAGGTTCTGGAAGGCAATAACGCCGTGGCCGCTTATCGTGAAGTCATGGGCGCGACCAACCCGGAGCAGGCCGCCGAGGGCACCATCCGCAAGCTTTTCGCCCTGTCTATCGGTGAAAACTCGGTCCACGGTTCCGACAGCCAAGAGAATGCTAAGATCGAGATCGCCCAGTTCTTCACCGAAGACCAGATCGTCGGCTGATGGCTGGGGGCGTGGCGGCGCGTCTGCAGCACGTCTAGCCCCAAGGCTTTCGACATAGCGTCGCTATAACGAGCCGCGTCCGGAACCGGACGCGGCTCGTTTCGTTTTCATGGCAAGTCCCATCCCCATTCGGAGATTCGCTATGAAAATGATCGTCAAACTGGCCCCGATCGTCGCCGTCACCGGCCTCCTTGCCGCCTGCGGCCACACCATGGAGCAACGCGCGGCAACGGGCGCCATCGGCGGCGCGGTCGCCGGCCAAGTGCTGGGCGGCGACACCGGGTCGACCGTGGCCGGCGCCGCGATCGGCGGCGTGGCTGGCGCCGCGACGACCCCGCGTCCGCGCTAAGCGTTTTCAAAGCACACGGAAATGGCCCCGGAGAGCGATCTCCGGGGCTTTTTCTATGCCTGCAACTGACCGCAGAAGGCGTTCAGCGCAGCGGGATAAAGATGGTGTTCGGCCACCTTGACCCGCTCCTGGAGCGCTGAGGCGTTGTCGTCGGGCAGGATCGGAACGCGGGCCTGGGCCAGGACCGGCCCTTCGTCGACGCCTTCGGTCACCAGATGAACGGTGGCGCCCGCCTCATCGTCGCCCGCCGCGATAGCGCGGGCGTGAGTGTCCAGCCCCGGGTACAACGGCAGAAGGCTGGGGTGGATATTGACCATTCGCCCGGCCCAACGCCCGACCAGCCAGGGCGTCAGCAGCCGCATATAGCCCGCCAAGGCCACCACCTGGACGTCGTGCTGTGCCAGCACGGCGTCTATGGCGCGCTCATGCGCCTCGCGATCCCGGCCGTGGTCGGCATGGTCCAACGCGACGGTCTCGACACCCTTGCCGGCGGCGACATTGAGCCCCGTAGCGGCTGGACGGTTGGACACCACCAGCACGACCTCGAACGCGGCGTCGTCGCGTCGCCCGGCGTCGATCAGCGCGGCCATATTGGAGCCCGCCCCGGAAATCAGAACGGCGACGCGAGTCCGGGTCACTGAGCTTGAAGCTGACCGACGACGAAGGCAGCCTCGCCGGCGTTCAGCAGGGCTTCCAAAACCGGCTCGGCGTTCTCGGGCGCGACGATCAGGATGAAGCCGACGCCGCAGTTGAAGGTGCGGCGCATCTCGTGGTCCGAGACGCCGCCGGTCTGCTGCAGCCAATCGAAGACATGCGGCAGCGGCCAGGCGTCCCAGTCGAACGTCGCCTCCAGGCCGTCGGCAATGCAACGCGGGGGGTTCTCGATCAGGCCGCCACCGGTGATGTGGGCCGCGCCTTTGATCAGTCCGGCTTTCATCAGGGGCAGGACCGGCTTCACATAGATGCGGGTCGGCTCCATCAGGGCCTGGGCCAGCGAGCGGTCCTTGGCGAAGGGCGCGTCGTCCGCCCAGGCCAGGCCCGAGGCCTCCACGATCTTGCGGACCAGCGAATAGCCGTTGGAGTGCGGACCCGATGAGGCCAGGCCGATGATGATGTCGCCGGCCGCCTGGCGATCCAGATAGGGCAGGGCGTGGCCCCGTTCGACGGCGCCCAGCGAGAAGCCGGCCAGGTCATAGTCGCCGTCGCCGTACATGCCGGGCATCTCAGCGGTCTCGCCGCCCACCAGGGCGCAGCCGGCCTGAACGCAGCCCTGGGCGATGCCGGCCACGACGCGGCGCGCGTCGTCCACGCTGAGCTTTCCGGTGGCGTAGTAGTCCAGGAACAACAGCGGCTCGGCGCCCTGGGCCAGCAGGTCGTTGACGCACATGGCCACCAGGTCGACGCCGACGCCGTCATGGCGGCCCGTCTCAATGGCGATCTTCAGCTTGGTGCCCACGCCGTCGGTGGTGGCGACGATCAGCGGATCCTCGAACCCCGCCGCCTTGAGGTCGAACAGGGCGCCGAATCCGCCCAGCGCCGCGTCGGCGCCGGGCCGGCGGGTGGACCTGGCGAGGGGCTTGATGGCGTCGATCAGCCGGTCCCCGGCGTCAATGTCCACGCCTGCGTCGGCGTATGTCAGGCCGTTCTTAAGCCGGTCGGAAGTGTCGCTCATGGGTCACGCGGGCCTGAATCAGGTGGCGGAAATATGTCGCGGCTCTTGCCACAACGGCGTCGGCGCGGGCTATAGCATCGGAATGACGCCAATCACCACCAACGACGCGCTGGCCGACTTCTGCGCGCGTCTTTCCAACGCTCCCTTCATCGCGGTCGACACCGAGTTCATGCGGGAGACGACTTATTGGCCCAAGCTGTGCCTGATCCAGGCGGCGTCGGCCGAGCATTCGGGCATCATCGACCCTCTGGCCGAGGACCTCGACCTGGAGCCCTTCCTGGCCCTGTTGCGCGATCCGAAGATCATCAAGGTCTTCCACGCCGCGCGCCAGGACGTCGAAATCTTCGTCAAGCTGGGGGCCATGCCCTCGCCGATGTTCGACACCCAGGTGGCCGCGATGGCTGCGGGCTTCGGGGACCAGGTCAGCTATGAGGCGCTGGTGCGCCAGATGCTGCGCCAGGAGGTCGACAAGGGCAGCCGCTTCACCGACTGGGCTCGACGCCCGCTGTCGGAGGCGCAACTGACCTATGCGCTGGGCGACGTGACGCACTTGGCGGCGCTGTATCCCAAGCTGCGCGACCGTCTGGCCAAGGATGGCCGGCTGGACTGGGTCATGGCCGAGATGCAGGGCCTGGTCGACCCGGCCCTCTATGACACTACGCCCGAAAACGCCTGGAAGCGGCTGAAGCCCAAGCGGTTCTCGGCCAAGTATCTGGCGGCCTTCAAGGCTACCGCCGTGTGGCGCGAGCGCGCGGCGCAGGAGCGGGACCAGCCGCGCGGCCGGATCCTGAAGGACGACGCCATCGACGAGATTGCGACCCAGGGCCCTATCGATGTGGATGCCTTCAATCGCCTTCGGTCGGCGCCGAAGGGCTTTGGCGGCTCGCGCCTGGGTCAGGAGCTGATCGCCGAGTTGAAGCGTGTCATGGCCGACCCGGAGTCCCATGCGCCCAAGCTGGATCGCCCGGCCCACAATCAGCCCGCGCCGCCGTCGGTGGTCGAGCTTCTGAAGGTGCTGCTCAAGGCCAAGAGCGACAACGCCGGCGTGGCCACCAAGCTGATCGCCAACGTCGCCGACCTGGAGAAGATCGCCCTGGACGACAACGCCAAGGTCGAGGCGCTGAGCGGCTGGCGCCGCCAGCTGTTCGGCGAGGACGCCCTGAAGCTGAAGCGAGGCGAGATCGCCCTGGTGCTCAACGGCGCGCGGGTCGAGGTCGTCGAGATCGAGGACTAGACAGCGCGGCGCCGCGCTGGGCGGATGGTCAGGGCCGCTCAAGCACCCGGAACACAAAGGCGTGGTCGTCCTTGTCGCCGGCCGGGTGAGGCTCGCGCGAAACCTCCGTCCAGGCCGTCTCGTCGAGATCGGGGAACCGCACGTCGCCGTCGGGCGAGGCCTCGACCTCGGTGATGTACAGCCGGCGGGCGCGGGGCAGGGCGGCTTCGAACAGACCGGCGCCGCCGATGACGCAAATCTCAGTCACGCCGTCGTCTGCTGCGTGCTCGCGGGCCATCGATAGGGCCTCGTCCAGGCTGGTCACCACCACGGCGCCCTTGGCCTCGAACGACAGATCGCGGCTCAGCACCAGGTTCAGCCGGCCCGGCAAGGGCTTGAGCGGCAGGCTCTCCCACGTCCTGCGGCCCATGATGCAGGGCTTGCCGATGGTGAGGGCCTTGAACCGCTGCAGGTCGCTGCGCAGCCGCCAGGGGAGGTCGCCCTCGCGTCCGATCACGCCGTTCGCGCCGCGCGCGACGACCAGGACCAGATCCGCACGCGCCATCAGCGCGCCTCCAGCCAGCGCAGCCACTTGTCGCGCATGGCCTGTTCCAGATCGACGCCGGCGCGGGCGCAATAGATCAGCAGCATGCCCATGACGTCGGCCGCTTCGTCAGCCAGGGCGCGTTCGTCCGCCTGTCCCCGCGCACGACCCGACAGGCGCAGATGTTCGGCCGTCAACTCGCCCAGCTCCTCCTGCAGCTTCAGCAGCGCCCAGTCGCGGTCGCGGTCGATCCCGTGCTCGGCGGCGTAGATGTCGGAGATGCGCAGGACGTCGGCCTGCAGGGCCTTCAACTCCATCAGACCGCGACCGCCGCCTTGATATGCGGCCAGGGGGCATAGTCGGACAGGACGAAATCGCCGGGTTCATAGGCGAACAGGTCGTCGCGCGCGGCGATGGTCATGGTGGGCAGGGCCAGGGGCTCGCGCGTCAGCTGCAGCTCGGCCTGTTCGATATGGTTCAGATACAGGTGGGCGTCGCCGAAGGTGTGGACGAACTCGCCGGGCTCCAGCCCCGTGGCCTGGGCCATCATCATCGTCAGCAGGGCGTAGGAGGCGATGTTGAATGGCACGCCCAGGAAGACGTCGGCCGAGCGTTGATACAGGTGGCAGCTGAGCTTTCCGTCCGCCACGAAGAACTGGAACAGGCAGTGGCAGGGCGGCAGGGCCATGTCGTCCACGTCGGCCGGGTTCCAGGCGCTGACGATATGGCGGCGGCTGTTGGGATTGGTCTTCAGGCCGTGGACCAGCTTTTCGATCTGGTCGATGACGCGGCCGTCGGGCGCGGTCCAGCTGCGCCACTGCTTGCCGTAGACGGGACCAAGCTCGCCCTCGGCGTCGGCCCACTCGTCCCAGATGCTGACGCCGTTGTCCTTGAGATAGCGGATGTTCGTCTCGCCGCGCAGGAACCACAGCAGCTCGACAATGATCGAGCGCAGATGCAGCTTCTTGGTGGTCAGCAGCGGAAAGCCCTTGGCCAGATCGAAGCGCATCTGGCGGCCGAACACGCCCAGCGTGCCGGTGCCGGTGCGGTCGTCGCGCCGCGCTCCGTTGTCCAGGATGTCGCGCAGCAGGTTCAGATACTGGCGCTCGGGATGATCGGCCGGCGCGGAGTAACCGTTGTCGAGGCTAGCCGGTTTCGTCGGTGACTTGGGTGGGAAGTGCCCGCTGCCGTCCATCGCTCTTGCCTCAGACCTCGACCATAGGCCGCGCTGAGTCACTTAAGAATCTACTAAGCGCAGGGTCGCGTCTTGATTTTCCGCAGCACCTCTCACGGATCGAGATAGTTGTGGGCGAATCATCAGCCGCCGAAGCCGCCCCCATCGAGAAAGGCCTGTTCCTCGGGCGTCGTCTCGCGGCCCAGGGCGGCGTTGCGGTGAGGGAAGCGGCCGAACCGCACGATGATGTCTCGGTGCAGTTCGCCCCACTTCCTCAGTTCGGCGTCGTCGCCGATCAGCGCTAGATAGCGATCCTGATCCTCAAGCCGCTCGGAATGCTCGAAAGGCAGCAGGATGAAGTTGGCCAGCTGAGGCTCGAACGCCCGGTGATGGCCCGCCTCGACCGCCTGGTTCGCAAGCGCCAAGGCCAGCGGGTCGGTGGCGAACTGGTGCGCCGAGCCGCGAAAGCTGTTTCTCGGGTACTGATCCAGCAGGATCATCAGGGCCAAGGCGCCGTCGGGGGTAGCGAGCCAGCCGTCCAGTTCACGCCGCGCCGCACGGAAATGCGCCGCCTCGAACCGCGTCTTGAAGTCGGCGTCGAAGGCGTCGTTCTTGGCGAACCACTTGTCCGGGCCGGCCTCTTTCCAGAAGGTGACGACGTCTTCGGGAGTCACGGTCATGTTCAGCGTCCTCGCAATCCAGCCTGTCGGGGCCAAACGCCCGCGCGGCGTCTGGCGTTTCGCATGAGCGCCCCGCTGCCGGTCTATCATGACCGCGACTGCGACCTGTCGATCATCCGCGCTCAGCGCGTGGCGGTCATCGGTTATGGCAGCCAGGGGCGCACCCATGCGCTGAACCTGCGCGATTCGGGCGTCGCGGACATCGTCGTGGGCCTGAAGCCCGGCTCGGCCACGCGGGCCAGGGCCGAGGCCGATGGATTTCAGGTTCGGTCGGCGGGCGAGGCGACGGCCGGCGCCGACGTGGTCGCGGTCATGGTGTCGGACGAGGCGCACCGCGACCTGTGGACCCAGGAAATCGAACCTAACATCAAGCCCGGCGCCGCCCTGGTGTTCGCCCACGGGCTGTCGGTGCGGTTCGGCCTGGTCCAACCGCGCGCGGACCTGGACGTGATCCTGGCCTCGCCCAAGGGCATCGGGCCGCGCATCCGCGAACTGTATGAGGCGGGAGAGGGCGTGTTCTGCCTGTTCGGCGTTCAGCAGGACGCCTCGGGCCGGGCCCATGCCCTGGGCCTGTCCTACGCGGCCGCCCTGGGCTGCGGGCGCAAGGGCATCCTGGAGACGACCTTCCGGGACGAGTGCGAAAGCGACCTGTTCGGCGAGCAGGTGGTGCTGTGTGGCGGCGTGGCGGAACTGGTGGACGGAGCCTTCACCACCCTGACCGACGCCGGCTATCCGGCCGAGGTCGCTTGGTTCGAATGTTTCTACGAGCTGAAGCTGGTGGTGGATTTGATGCACCGCATGGGCGTGGCTGGCGCCTTTGGGCGAATCTCCAACACCGCCGAGTACGGAGCCTATCTGACCGGGCCGCGCATCATCGGAGCCGAATCCCACGCCGCCATGGACGCCGTTCTGGCCGAGGTGCGCGACGGCTCTTTCGTGCGCCGGCTGATGGCTGACTACGACGCCGGTTCGCCCGAACTGCTGGCGCGCCGCACAGCGCTGAGCCAACGCCCGATCGAACAGACGACGGCGCATCTGACGGCGGTGGCCGCCGAGGCGGAAGACTAGATTTTCAGGGGAGGAAAGATGGTCGGAGTGGCAGGATTCGAACCTGCGACCCCCGCGTCCCGAACGCGGTGCTCTACCAGACTGAGCCACACTCCGACTTGAGGACGCGGCTTATAACGAGGGGGTTTGGCCCCCGCAAGCGCCTATTCTCGACCCGCGAAAATAGTCTCGAAACGGGGTGTTGCATCGCCCGCGGCCTTGGCGTATTCGACCGCCCTCCCGCCGCCGAGGCGAGCGGGAACGCCGGACCTGCTGGGGAATGGTGTAATGGTAACACTACGGTTTTTGGTACCGTCATTCTAGGTTCGAGTCCTAGTTCCCCAGCCACCGCCCTCCCTGCTTTTGAGCGCCGTGGGCCCCCTCCGCCAGGGGTGCGTTTTACAGCGGGTTTGACAGTTGGTTTTCGGCTTCGGGTGTCGTGGAGCCGTGCGAGTCCGATGGCTTCTGCGGTGACGTAGCGGCGCGCCGCCTCTTCGCCCATCCATCGGTCAGCCGCCCCCTCTTCGCGCGCAGCCCCGCCAGCACGCTACAAGCACTGTTGAGCGCTCGCGAAAGGCCGCAACGTAGACAAATAGGAGGGGGAGGATCGCTGGAAGCGTTGCTTCCGATCGAGGGTCTTCCAGCGAGAGTGGCTCCGCGGGTATTCGCCGGGGGGCGTTTCACCGCTCTTCAGTCTTGTTCTGAATCGCCGCTATTCGCCGTGATGCCGGCGGTTTGAGCCGGGAGGCTCATTCAGCGATGTTCACGGCCTTTCACATAGTTTCCATCTGCTGGGGGGGAAGGCGGAGGGGAAGGGGACCGCGTCTCGCCTTGGGCGATTACGCTCCAAACTGAACCCGCCGAACCCGAGACATCCCGATCATAGCACCGTTGGCTGTGAATCACGGAAGGCCTTTACTCGGTCCAGCGAGCATAGCGCTCTTCGGCATTCTCGATCTTCGAAAGCGAGGGTTTGGTCGTCAGGGCCCAGACCCGCTTCGACAGAGTCTCCAGATCTTTGGCGTAGTCGGCTTTCCAACCATTCCGGATAGCCCAGGACTGAATCTGGTTCGAGGGGTCTGCATGTCCCTTGGCGCGCAGAATGCGCAGGGTTTCGTCAGCCTTCTTTTTATCGCTCGCGTTGAGAAGGCCGGTCGATAGATTTATCGTCCGCGTCAGGCGCTCAAGGGCCCGAACCACAACCGTATCGCTAATAAGCGACGCGGCGGGCTGCGAGGCTTGGCCGTGGATGATCGGGCCCCAGCGCTGAATCCAGCCATCAGCGCTCTTGGGGATCCACGGAACGGCGACCACGCCTTCCACCGGACGCAGACCATCGGCGATGTCCAGGAGGCCGTCATCGGCGTAGTAGGCGAGAATGACCGAGGGTCGGGTCAGCATCGGGCGTTTGGTCAGGATCTCGAGGCTGAGGCGCAATCCACCCCCGAGAGCGACGGGCCCCGCTCCGAGCGCTTTGACGGTCGCCTTGCCGAGAAACCCGCCGAGGTTGAGCGCACCGTCAGCGAGCTGACCTCGCCAGGCCGAATGTTAAGGCCTTCGCCAAGTCCCCACAGAGGATATCCGAGGGCCACGACGGCGTCGCCGACCGCGGCGGGCTTTGTGGCGGGCTCAAGCTCATAAAATTCGGTAGCGGGAATGGTGCCATGGTCGAGCACCGCCACGTCCCGATGCTTGTCGTAGTGGCGGACCTTCACCGTGAAGGTGGTCGTATGTCTCGAGGGGTGAAGGACTTCGACTTCGCTGAGACCTTCGACGCAGTGTGCGGCAGTCACCAAGCCGACACCCGCGAGAAAAAATGCCGTGCCATTGTGTTTCAAGGGAACTTCGATGACCCAGACTGCGCGGTCGCGCCGCTCTTCGACCGTCGGCGTCAGCCTGATTGGTTTGGCCGGAAGGCTCTTATTGTAGCGCTGGGCGAGGGAGCGCACGACAGGGTCCGTCTGGCCCTTGAGGTGCGCGACATATGCGATTTTCCCTCGCAGGTGGGCCGCCAGGCTGCCCTTGCCGCCGCCGGAAGCGTATTTGGCCTGTGCTTCGGCGAGGCCGACCCTCTCGAAGGAGTGCATCATTGCGCGGATGCGGCGGATGTAGCGACGGTCGACGTTGAGGCCGGCGTTGATCTTGACGCCGGTGACCATCCGCCGCGAGTTGCGGTCGGCGTAGTGTGCCTTGTCAGGATTGATCAGGAAGCCATTGCTCGCTATCGCCCCACGCAGCTGGGGCGCAAGTACTTCGGGCGAGAAACGACCGGCACCTGCCACTGCGGTTTCAAACAGCGTCGTCGGCGGTTGGTAGCTGGAGAAGGTGATATCGTCGGCATAACGCGTGTAGATCGCGCGTGCCGACTTGGCGACCTGCTGTAGGTCGGTATCGAGCCGATAGCAGATCATGTTTGACAGGACCGGGCTAGTGGGTGCGCCCTGCGGAAGTTGGCCCATGTGGCAGCAGAGACGGGCGACGATCTCTGCCACGCCTTTTTCGACGCCGAGTGCTCGAAGCAGGCCGACGACCCGTTTCTCGGTGATAGTGGGGAAGAAGTCCTTCAGATCCAAGTTGACGACGAAGCGCCGGCGACCATGCGCCTCAGCGTTGGTCTTTACAGAGCGGTTGGGCACGAAGCCGTGGACGGGGTGGCGCGGGCGGTAAAGCTGATCGAGTAGTGGTGCGAGCTTGCTTTGAATAATCTTCAGCCGCCGGTCAGGCGCAGTGATGGTCCGTACCTTGCCCGAACGCTTTGCGATGTTGAATTCGGAGTACATGCGCCCCCGGAACCACCAAATCTTTTTCAACTCGGCCGGGCTCACCTCGAGGTAGGCAAGAAGCGCATCCGGATTAGCGAGTTCAGGCGGGAGAGGAATCCGGATTTGCTTACCGAACATGCGGCGGGCAGATGTCACGAGGTCCCCCTTCCAATCCGCGAGGTTGCCATGAAGCACGCGCGGGCACGATGTGTGGAGACGTTCGCTCTTAGGCCGCAGTTGCACAGCCCGTATGCGAAGGGAGACCCCGCCCGGCTGTGTTTATCAGGCGTCGTTCGATCGATCCAGTGAGCTACAGGCAATGATCGGCACCGCTCGCGCGCCCGGCTACGCGAACGTCCGGAAGTAGGAGCCCAGCCAACTTCTGGTTCTGGCGCGGTGAGGACCGTCCGTCTCCGATGTGCGCTAGTGTCTGCGGGACGTGGTCAGCAGTCATATGTCTAAAAAACCAACCACGGCGTCCGCCAACTCACGCCTAAGCCGTCGCTCGAACTATCCCTTGCTGTGGATTCGTCAAAAGCAAGCTTGCGCGTGTTCTCGTTTTGATCTCATCAAGGCGGATGGGCGCGGCCGCATACAAGGGTGACGAGACGACGGGCTTCCAGAGCCCGGCGCAGGATCATGTCGAGGCCGTTCCCGACCTCGCCGACCTATTGTCCTGCTCACCGTTACGATCACGGGACCGCTCAGCGTCGCGGTTTGGGCGCTCACTGGTGTCGTTTTCGAGGGCGGGCCGCCGGCTTTGCAAACCTTGCCAGTCTTCCTCGGACCCGTCTCTCTGGTGACCGCGACGGCGCTCGCCCTTACCGTATTCCTGGGACGTGAGACGCCGATCCAAACTCAGGGCGCCACGACGCCTTCGCCCAAACACCCGGCGATCCACGCGCGTTTGTCCGGCAAGCTCAGGGGCGCGGTGATCTACGCCGTGCAGGCCGAGGATCATTACCTGCGTCTGCACACCGAGCAGGGCTCGGACCTCATCCTGATGCGGTTTTCGCAGGCGCTGAAAGAGCTGGACGGTCTCGAAGGCGCACAGACGCACCGTAGCTGGTGGGTCTCTCGCCAGGCGGTCCGGTCGGTCGAGCGCGGAAACGGGCGCGCGTCTCTGACGCTGGTGAATGGTCTGAAGGCGCCCGTCAGCCGTCGCTACGCCCGAGCGTTGCGGGGCGACTGGTGGTGACCGGGGTGATCCTCACGACCTGTTCGATGGCGAGCGCCGCATTAGCGCAGGCTCCATTCTTCGGCTGACCCTGCAGACGGCGGCGGAGCCTGTGCGTTCGCGTCACGCTGCGTAGAGGTTGGAAGGATTCCTCTCAACTCGGCGCGATCGGGATGTTGGAGATATCCGGTGCGGGGAGGGGCGCGCCGATGGCGTCTGCGTAGGCCTGGTCGGACACGGAAGCCAGAAAGGGGGCGGCGTCTTCGGGCGTCGCCTGAAAGCGGGGCGCCGGGTTGGGAACCGTGAAGGCGGGCGTGCCGATGCGGCCGTCTCGCATGACGACGGCGCCGAAGCCGCTCACATAGACGCCGTTGACGTGCGTCGCGCCGTAGTGGTGGAAGAGGTGGTAGGCGAGCAGACCGGCTTGGCGTCTGAGGTGGGGCAACATGAGGTCTGCGGCTTCGATGCCGTGCTCCTGCAACGCTATGAACCAGGGACGGTCGCCCGAGAACTGACGCGCCGCCTGACGCATCGCCTCGAGCATCGGTTTGCTCGCATCGTCCTGCCGATGGCTGCGCATGGCCAAAACCACGCCTCCGTCGTCACCCATGGCCCCCGCCGCATGGATGTTCGCTCCGAAGGCCGTTTGGCAGGCCTCGTGGAAGCGCTTGGGATCGCTCATCGGGGTGTCGCCGAGATGCTCTTGGTAGTCGAGCCGCTCGATCTTGAACCCCGGTCGCTTCAGCGATGCCGGCCCGTTTTCCGCCAGAACGGCGCGCACGGATTTCAGGAGGGCGGTCCGGCTCGCGTCATTGGGCGAGAGACGGGCGTCGAGCGTAACGAGCACGATCTCGCGACAGCCGCTGCCGAGCCGGGCGTCGAGCGCCGGCTCAAGTGCCGCCATGACGCGGTAGAAGTCGCGGCGATGGATCTGGCGGCCAGCGTCGGCCGACAGACTCTTGCACTCCACCTCGCCAGAGAACGCGCCGCTGTGGAACAGGAGGTCGTAGCGAGCCTGTCCTTCGAGATCAGGAAAATCAACATCATAGCCCGCGTCCATCAGACGCTGGGCGAGATCCAGTTCGAGATAGAGCGGCGCGAAGCCGACGTCGGATTTGATCGCGTCGCGGAGCCGACCTTCCAGAGCCAGACGACCGGCAGGCGTGAGCTGTCGATGGATTTCAACGCAGGTTCCGGCGAAGTTCAACGCCGCCAGGATCGAGGCGTCGGCATATTGGGCGCTGAGCCGGCCTTCCTTCTCCAGAACCTCCGCCTGGAAGGCGATCCCCATCTCCAGCCAGTGGTAATCGGAGACGATCTTCCAGCGATAGCGCGACCGGTCGACCTCGCTCGAGAAATGCTCGGCGCGACGAAACCAGCGGTCCGCGCCGACCAGATCGAGCATCGGGCGAATGTAGGTTGAAAGGTCGTTGAGATCGTCTGGCAGGGCGATCCGCATCGTGGTTCTCCGGAGCATCCAGGTCAGTGGCCCGCAGGTTGACGGAAAAGGTGTGGTTGACCGGCAGGTCAGAGCGTCCGCCATGCCCGACAGGCGCGCGTAACGGGGGTCGCCGAGAAAAGAGAATCAATCAACTGAAGGATGTGTCGCGATCGTTGGGAGGGCAGGGGAATGGCCGGCGAGTTCACTGAGTTGACCGTGGCGGCCTACTCTGATGAGGCCGCCACGACCGATCGGGGCGTCGAGGGGCAGTCGCTGGCCTTTCCTTTGCTAGGCCTGTTCGGTGAAACCGGTAGCCTTCTCAGCGAGCTGAAAAAGAAGCAACGCGACAGCGCGTCGTACCGGGGATATTCGGCGGCGGTCACGGAGGAGCTCGGGGATGTCCTCTGGTATCTGGCGACGATCGCGCGACGGGGGAAGGTGCCGCTGAGCGCTGTGGCTGCGCACCTGTACCGGAAGGATCGGACGTGGACGGGGGTCGAGGATGACGCCCTGACCTTCCGGGCGCTGCAGCCGCATCCCATTCCATATTCGGACGCGCCCACCCCCGCCTTCGAGAAGACCCTGCTGACCCTCGCCGCCGACGTCGGCGCCATGATTTCGGACTTTCAGGCCGGGGTGCTGATCCAGGGCGGCGACGCTCTGGCGCTTCGGCTGGTCGCGATCCTCAAGCGATTGCTGACCGCCTCACGCGAGGCCGGCCTCACCCTCGAGGCGGCGGCGGTGAAGAACCGGCACAAGATCCTGGATCGCTGGCCCGTCGAAAAACGCTACCCGGCGGCCTTCGACGCCGAGGCCGATCCGGATGAACGGTTGCCCCGGCGGCTGGTCATCGACCTGTTCGAAAAGTCCGTCGGCGGGCGCGACTTCGTGTTCCAGCGATGCAACGCCCTGTTCATCGGCGATCGCCTGACGGACAACGCCCACGAACCGGACGACTACCGGTTTCACGATGTCTTCCACTTCGCCTTCGTGGCCGTGCTGGGCTGGTCGCCGGTGACCCGATCCCTGTTGCGGCTGAAGCGGAAGAGCGATCCGCAGCTCGACGAAACGGAGGACGGCGCCCGGGCGATCCTGATCGAGGAGGGGGTGTCCACCTGGGTGTTCGGCCAGGCCGCCAGGCTGCGCTACTTCGAGGGCATGAAGGCCGGCGAACTGCCGCTCGACCTGCTCAAGCAGATCCGTGAGTTCGTCAGCGGCTACGAACCGGAGCATCTTCCCCTCTGGCTCTGGGAAGAGGCGATCCTGGAAGGCTACGCCGCCTTCCGCTTTCTGCGAGAGCATCGACGCGGGCGCATCACGCTCGATTTCGAGACGCGGCAATTGCGTGTAGAGCCGCTCGCGCCATGACCCCTTCAGAGTTCGTCTGCGCCCTTCAGGCCGCCACCCTGCCCAGCGTCTTCAATCCCTGGCGCGACCAGTGCGCCGCCTGCGACCTCGAGGATGCGCCGGCCCTGCGCCGGGAGAATCTGCGGCTCTTCCTGGAGCGCGCGCTCGAAACGCGGGTGACGACGATGTGGATCGCCCGGGACCTCGGCTATCGCGGCGGCCGGCGCACCGGCGTGCCCCTGACCGACGAGGTCCATCTGTCGGAGGCCTCGGCTCTGCTGGGCGATATCGGCCTGGTGCGCGCCACCGACGGCCCCATCGTCGCCGAACGGACGGCGGCGGTGATCTGGCGGGTGCTGGCGCAGGTGCGGCAGCCGGTGGTGTTGTGGAACGTCTTCCCCTTCCACCCCCATCTGGCGGACGACCCCATGTCCAACCGCTGCCATACGCGCGCCGAACGCGACGAGACCTGGCCGCTGCTGGAAGCGCTGATCGCCATGGTCAGACCCGAAAAGATCGTCGCGATCGGGCGGGACGCCAGCGCGGCGCTGGCGGAGCTTGGCGTGCCGGCCTCGGCCGTGCGCCATCCGAGCTACGGCGGACAGGCCGAGTTCATGGCCGGCATGTACGACCTATATGAGGTGACGCGCGACGAGCCGCCCCTATTCGGCCGACTGGAGCCCGTCGCCGTCCGCCACTAAGGCGTCGCAGGCCTGCAGAAGGGCCTTGATCTCCGCCCGGCTGGCCCTGGGCTGGTCGATGACCGCATGGGTGGAGACGATGGTCAGAGACCCGACGCCGATCTTGGTCTCCTCGGCGACGAAGGCCATCAAACGGCCCAGGCCGATCAGGTTTCCGAGCAGTTTCTCGACGTAGTAGTGGTTCCGATACATGACCGTGAGATCGAGCCGGTCGCCGTCGGGCGTCTTTCTGACTTTGAAGCTCCCGTGACTGAGGCATTGTCCGCCGTACGGCGAACGGCTGACATCGCGGGCCGGATCGAAGAGGGTCAGTTCGAACTTGTTGCGCGCCTTGACGGCCGGATCGGAAATCCGGTCGATGATGTCGGCCAGCTGGTTGATCACCGTGCCGCCGGGCGTGGGCATGTTGATCATCCGCTCGAAATAGTAGCCGGACCAGCGATCGTCGCGGCCGGCGGCGGGCAGGACTCGCGTCATGAACCGGTCGTAGAAAGCCGGCGCCCCGTAACGACGGTGCAGGGCCGCAGGAAAGAGGGTGTTGGCCACCGTTTCGATGGGTTTGACTCCCTTGGCTTGGAGAAAGGCGTCCACCGTCGCCACGACGGGATCGGCGAGGGTCGCGCCGCCGACGGGATCGGCGATGTCGAGGATCACATTGTGCGCCTCGTTTCCATGACGGATCACCGCGCGCATGGCCTCGCGCCAGGCGGTCGCGCAATCAGGCTGCGTCGGAACGGGAAGGTACATCGTCGTCCTCGTCTAGGAGAGCCATGCCGAACAGCCGGGGGCCGAGGAAGCCGGCCGTCAGCCAGGCGTGACCGTCATGGCCCCAAGCCCCGCCCCAGCTGTTGCGGACCAGAACGGCGGGCTCGTCACCCACGGCGCCGTGGGCGACGGCGAGCACCGCATGCCTCAGCGCGGGGTCTGGAGACTCGGTTTGGGCCGGTCTCACCACCCCCTCCGGATCCGGGGCGTAGAAGCTGCGCGAGAGGGTGATGAGAAGGATGACGGGTCTTCCCTCGTCGAGCCGGGCGATCAGGCGCGTCCAGTCCGGTGTGGCCGGCTCGCCAGCACGGCGGTGGACGTCGCCCGTCTGGGCGGGCGGCGACCAGGCGGCGTCATTGGCGGGCGCGGCCGGACGATAGGGCCAGTCCGTCTCGGGGGGCTGTCCGTCGAGCCGCAAGGCCTCCAGCAGGGCGGGCAGGGTGGTCCCGACCGACGCCGGGCGACCCGCGCGACGTTGGGCCCGAAAAAAGATCGCCTCGCAGGAGAGCGGCGTCCAGCCCGCGCGCACCGCGGCGTGAAGATCGCTGGCGGCGAAGGCCAGACAGGTCGGCCGCGGCCCCTGGTCGCGGACGGGTCCGAGGCGCGGGCGCAGGTCCCGATCGAGCCGGACGGCCGCCTTCATGCGGCCGCCAGACGGTGGCGCCGTTCCGCGCGCGACAGGCCGCTGGCCTCCGGGCCGGTGAGATCGAACGGCAGGGTGAAGGCGGCGATCGGCGCATCGGGGAGCCAGGGCCTGCGCTGTTCGAGATGCACCAGCCCCTGGGCGTCCTCGGGCGGGGCGGCGAGAACCTGCCGCAGATTGGGCCCGCCGACGGCGTCGTCGTCCAGGTCGAGACGGGTGTCCCGCACCAGGCTGAACCCGCTCGCCGCAAGCGTGTCGAAATCCCACAGGTAGCCGGCCCCGCCCTGTTCGGGCAGTCGGATCACGAACAGATCGTTGCGGCTGCCGTCGATCCGGCCGCCCTCGTCCCTGTCGGTCAGCAGCCAGACATCGCCCCGGTAGGACGGCGGCGTATAATCCGCCAGCAGCGCCGCCTTCAGGGCGCGGGGCCGCACGGCGAGCAGCGACGCCCGGGTCGCCGCCTCGATCAGCGCATAGCGCTCGAGGGTGCGGATCGTCGCCTCATAGCTGGCCCCGAGCCGCAGGGAGAGCTGGTAGACCACCTCGGGACGTTTCAGCTCGGCGAGACGCCATGCTTGGCGGGCGCAATGGGCGAGCACGAGCCACTTCGGCATGAGGAAGGCCACGGCGAAGGCGTCCGCCTCGGTCTCCTGAAATCCCGTTGCGGCGTCCCGCCCCTGCGGGGCGCGGCGAAGGATCTGATCTTCGTCGTCGAGACTGGGCTGGTGTCGAAGGAGGCAGTGACCGAGCTCGTGGGCCGCGGTGAAGCGCTGGATGCTCAGCGGTCTTTCCGTGGTGACGAGGATCCCGGGCGAGGGGAGGTTCAGGAACGCCCCGAGCAGGCCGGTCAGCGGCCGCATCATCAGCGGCACGCCGAGATCCGCGATCACCGCGAACACATCGACCCCCGCGGGCCGGGCGTCCTGCTGCGCCCGCAGATCGATCTGGCGATGCAGCCTGCCTGCGGCCAGGGTCCCGTTGCGCACCGCCTCCTGATAGCTCCGGGCCATCGTTCAGGCGTCGCCGGGCTTGGCGCGCGAGCGCAGATAGTCGGCGAACCGGGCCAGCTCTTCCCGGTCGCCCTGGGACAGATCCGCGGCCTGTCGCGCCAGATGGGCGACGTCCGGCGGCAGGGCGGCCTGCTCCTCCTCTCCGGTCAGATAACCGACGGACTGGCGGTAGAGGCGGGCCAGGCGCGTCAGTTCGATCGCCTCGACCCGGCGCTGACCGGTCTCGATCCCGCTCAGCGCCGTCCGGTTCAGCTTGAGATAGGCGGCGACCTCTTCCTGTTTCAGGCCGAGGTATTCCCGCGCCTCGCGAAGGCGTCCGCCCAGGGTTCTGCGCGCCGTCTCGTCGTCGAGGTCGGTCATGCGGCCCCCGGATGCTTCTTGCGCCAGGCGGATTCGATGCGCGGCAGCATGTGGTCGAGGGCCGACTGGATCGAATCGTAGCCGCCGGTGCGGACGATGTCCTTCGGCTCGTAACCGAGGATCGGTTCGAGGGCGCAGGTCAGATCGACCACGGTGAGGGAGTCCAGCCTGATTTTCGTCGTCGCCAGACTGGCGGGCGGCACGGGGAGGGCCACGCCCTGCATAGGCGCCTCGGCCTCGGCCAGCCCCGTCAACTCCGCGAGCAGGCAGGCGCTGACGGCGGCGGCGGGATAGGCGACGACCTTGGGCTTTTCTTCGACGTCCGGCATGGCGATCTCCAAATCCGACACAATACCGATGTAATGTTGGATAATCGAACATGCAAGGCGCTGGCTCGCACAATGGTCGGATATGTCGAAAACGATATCATTCTGACGCCGTGATATCGTACTATGCATTGAATCTGTTGCATCCGACGCGGATTGATGTATTTATCGACATCAAAGGAAGGCGATGATGGCGGATAGAGTATCAAGACGGGCTGGTCTGGGCGATCTGGCCGCGTCGCTCCGCGCCGCGCGGGCAGCCAAGGGTTGGAGCCAGCGCGAACTCGGCGGCCGGGCCGGATTGCCTCAGGCGCAGATCTCCAAGATCGAGACCGCGGAGGTGGATCCGCAGGTCTCCACCCTTCTGGAGCTCGCCCGCTCGCTCGACCTCGATCTGCGGCTGGTTCCGCGCGTGGCCCTGACGGCCGTGGAGGCGACGGTGAAGGACGCGGTCCGCCGCGCCGGCGAGCGCGACATCATCGGGACGCTGAACGCCTTGGGGCGGCTGGCTCCCCCATCGGTCGCGGGACCTCACGGCGACGACCTGAGGCTGACGATAGAGGCGCTCAGGACGATCGCACCCCATCTGGGAACGGAGGTCGCCCGCTATGTCCTGACCCAGTCCCGGGATCAGCTGGCCGGGGCCGCAGAGGACGGCGACCCCGATGACGCCGAACGCGCGCGGGAGACCGTCATGCGAAACCTCAGATCGCTTTACGACACCCATTCTCAGGCCGCCGCCTCAGCCCGGCCGGCCTATTCCCTCGATGACGAGGACTGACCGTGGTCGCCGACGCGCTTGAAATTCAACTGGAAGGCCGGACGATCGGCGCCCTGACCGCCCTGGGCGGCGATCGATCCATTCTCACCTTCACCGACGCCTATGCCGAGGATCCTGACCGGCCGCTCCTGAGCCTCGGCTTGAGAAACGCCCAGGGCGCGCTGCTGACCGACCACGCCGTGGTCCAGACCCGTGTCCACCCCTTCTTCTCCAACCTGCTGCCTGAGGGCGGACTCCGGGACTACCTGGCGCGCCGCGCCGGGGTGAAGGCCGTGCGCGAATACGCCCTTCTGCAGGTTCTGGGCTCGGATCTCCCGGGCGGCGTGACCCTGGTCCCCGTCGGCGAGCGACGCGCTGACAAAGAGGAGCCCGCGATCTCTGACCGCGCCGGTCAGGCGGGCGGACCGCTGCGCTTCTCCCTCGCCGGCGTACAGCTGAAATTCTCGGCCTCTTTGGAAGGCCGGGACCGCCTGACCATACCGGCGAGCGGGGCGGGGGGGGATTGGATCGTCAAACTGCCGTCGCCGCGTTGGGACGGCGTGGCCGAGAATGAGTTCTCGATGATGACCCTCGCCTCGGCGGTCGGCCTCGATGCGCCGGAGGTGCGGCTGACGGGTCTCGACGCGATCGAAGGCCTGCCGGCTGACGTCGGCCGAGGCGCCGGCCAGGCCTTCGCGGTGCGTCGCTTCGATCGGGAGGCCGACGGGCGGCGCGTCCATATCGAGGACTTCGCCCAGGTCTTCGGCGTCTATCCCGAAGAGAAGTACGAGCGGGCGCGCTACCGGTCGATCCTGCGTGTCCTGTGGCACGAGATCGGCGAGGCCGCCGCGCGGGAGTTCATCGGCAGGCTGGTGTTCAACACCCTGATCGGCAACGCCGACATGCATCTGAAGAACTGGTCGTTGATCTACCCCGATGGCCGCACGCCGTCCCTGGCGCCGGGCTACGACTTCCTGACTACGACGACCTATATCCCCGATGAGAACGCCGCTCTGCGTTATGAAACGACCCGAAGGATGGCCGGGTTCGGCGCAGAGGAACTCGTCCGGATGGCCGCCAGGGCGGGCGTGCCGGAGACGATGGCTCTGGATGCGGGGCGATGGATGGTCCAGCGGTTCCAGGACGTCTGGGCGGCGCAGAAAGCCAACCTGCCCCTGAGCGCGGCGATCCGGGAGGAGGTCGACAGCAGGCTGCGGGTCCTGCCGATCGCCGCGCTCCGCTAGGCGTCAGTCGATCTCGACCGAGAAGGAGTTGGTCGACAGGCTCGCCTTTCGCACCGGGAGGTGAGGGACCCTGGAGCGGGCCAGCAGATCCCGAAGTCTCGCCTCATTGTCCGACGACATCCTCGGGCCGAGGATCACGGAAAGCAGGCCGTCGGGCTGGAACGGCAGGCTGGTCTGCCGCGGCGCCGTGTAGACGATCCGGACCTCCCGCTCATACGCCCAGTCCGCGGCCTTGGTGTAGAACACCAGCTTGTCGCTCTCCGCCTGACGCAGATTGTCGTCCGAGTAGCCGGTGCGTTTCCGCGCCGAGAGCTCCAGGGCCAGGCTGAGCGGATAGGTCGGGCGATGGGTCGAGTAGGACACATAGCCGAAGTTCGAGAGGCGGCGCTCGAAAGCGCCGCCCGTGAAATGCAGGCAGGCTCCCTCGTAGCTGTTGGCGTAGTGCGACCAGAGCAGAGGCGAATCCGAGCGGTCGCAAAAGGCGATGATCCGGGCGCCCTGCTGTATTTTCGCGAAAAGCTCGCGGGCCTCGGCTTCGTATCGGGCCACGTCCGCGAACAGGACGTTCGGATCCCAGGGCTCGCCCTTGAGGCGGGCGGCCAGGGGCGCGCGTTCGCCCAGGGCCCGGGCGATGGTGACCGGACGCAGGTCGTTGAACAGATGCGGCGACAGTTCGTACGGATCGTTCAGGGCGTTGTAGGTCGAGCCGACGAGTTCGCAGGCGTTCAGGGTCCGCTCCAGGAGATCCCATGACTTCTTGCCGTTGAGGCCGACGTATTTGAAGATCGACTGATGCGGCGACGGCCGCTTGAGGGAGACGTCGAGCGCCAGGCGTTCGAGTTCGCCGCTGGTCCAGTCTTCGAACGACATTCTGTGCTCCGTTTCGGCTTTTCATCCTGGAACAGACCGGAGGCGGCGCCCAGAACCGCCGCGCCCGCAAGCGCCGTCATTCAGCCTGACGACAGACCCTCGACGGGGCACGATGGCCGGCCCGCGCGGACTGACGACGCGAGACCAGACCCGAAGTCGTCAAGCCGGGACCTCGTCGCCGAACCCGTCCAACCAGTCGTCCTCGTCGATCTCGTCGTCGACGGGCCAGGTGGGGAAGACGTACGACCGGTTCGACAGACCTTCCAGGGCGAACCCCATCGTCAGGCCCGTGCAGGCGAGGTGCAGGTGTCCGTCCGCCAGGGTGCTGTCCACGATCCGGACGATGCTGCTGGCGCTTTTCCCGCCCTGCATCCAGCTGGCCCAGGCCGAGGCGGACACCGCTTCCCAACGGTCGACCGTGAAGCTGACCCGGACCCGGTTCGCCTGGCGACGGACCTCGGCGATCTGACCGGGGCCCGCGGTGAGGCGGGCGCGCTGCTTGAAAAGATGGCGGCCCTGGACGAGGATCAGGTCGCCCGGCTTGACCACATTGGCGAGGAGACCCCGATCGAGGTCGTCGCTGATATTGTAGACGGCGGCGCTGGCGAGCACGGTTTCCAGCACCTCGCGCACATAGGCGTAGAGCACATTGCCGTCGCCGCCCTGGTAGCGGTAGGGCGTGTGGTGGCCGGGGTTCTCAAGTTCGCCGTCGTCATCGACCAGGCCTCGAAGCCGCGCGGCGCGGAAGCGGCTGAGCGCGGTCAGGCGCACGCCGAGCGCGGCGGCCAGCTCGAACAGGCGTTGGTGATTGAACCACCACCAATGGTGGCCGGACAGTCGCGACGCCTCAAGGATCGCCCGGGCGTGGCAGTGGTCCCTTATGATTTTGAGGATTGACGATGAACGCGAGTTGGCCCCTCTGACCGCAGGTCAGAGGCGGCCGCGCCAGAAGTTCCGCTCGTGGAAACAGTCGCGGCACAGGGTGAAATTGCCGGGGGTGGCCTGCTCGCCGTAGACCCTGGCCTCATCAAGCGTCTTGAACGGCAGCCAGATTCCACTGGTGCCCATGTAGCCCTTCACCCCCGCCCCTTGGTTGCACCAGCGACAGTCGGGATGGTGCGCCTTGGACGCCTTCTGCTGGAGTGAATGATAGAGCCAGATCAGGTTGGGATCATCGATCTCGATCTCGGGGATGTCGAAGTCCAGAAGGACGGGATCAATCTCGTCGAGAGCGTCAGGGAACTCTTCACGATAGATTTCCGCTGCCCGTATCAAGTCGGGCGCCTGCCAAAGCCGCTGATCGATACCGGCCGCCATCGCGGGGGTCTGTTTCCTGCGTTCCTGGACGAATGCGTAGTTGTAGCCCCACGCCCACAGTGAAAATTGGTCGCAGTGCTGAGCGAAGCGTTTCGATCCTGCCTTGGACTTCTTATGGACCCGCATGTTCCTGGCCCGCGCGGAACTGTTAACGGCCTCGTTCATCTGGGTGTTGAAACCGTCAGGGTCGCGAAGGGTGCCCTGGACAATTTCTCTACGGATACCCCCGAACATGCGCTTCTTCAGCGTGCGTCCGTCCTTAGTCTCGTAGGTCGATTCCTTGATGAATTTTCCGTAGTTGTAGGGGTAGCCGTCCTCCTTGATCACCGAGCCGTAGCTGCCGTGACCATCCGTGATCAGTTCCGGCACATGCACGTATGATCCGTCGGGCTTGCGGGCTAGGCGTGCATCGAAATCTTTGATGAATCGTCGTGTGTCCTCGACCCCATTGGAAGGCGCGACCATGTGCGAAACGATGAAACCGGTATCGCTTTCGACCGCCAGGAAGTGCAGAAACCGACCGGCAAGGACGACGGGACTTTTGATGTCGGCGGCGTTGTGCGCCTTGGCGAGGACGTAGCTGTAGAACTCGTCCATCTGGAAGTATCGCAAGGTGAGCGCGGTCTGCTGCATCAGCAGGTGGCGAGCGGTTCGACCGAGCCAACGGGCATGTCTAGCCACCGTCTTTCGGTCGATGTCTTCGTCTTCGGCGATCGTTCGTTGAGGTCGCCCGCGCATCAACGCGCGGGCGAGACGCTCTTGCCGATCCTTCGTAAGAAAGTTCGCCACTTCGGCGCTCCCTTGCACGGGGAGTCTCAGTAGCAACCAATCAGACACATTTCAACATAATATCGGGATAAGCCGATACGTCATGAATGTTGACATAGATGGCATTCGATGTCAGGAATCTTGACGTAATGGCGTTTGACTTTTCTCGATAATTCGATAGAGTCCGCTTCTCATTATATCGGCGGAGTCCGACATATGGATCAAGATGCAGCCATTACGGCGTTCGGTGCGTTGGCCACCCCTTCCCGCGTGGACATCCTTCGCCTCCTAGCCACACAAGCCCCGCCCGAGGGGCTCAAGTCGGGCGAGATCGCGCGTCGGCTGAATGTTCAGCAGAACACGCTTTCGACCCAACTGATGATGCTCTCCCATGCGCGGCTGGTGCTCCATCGTCGAGAAGGCCGCTCGATCTTCTACCGGCTTGATCGAGAAAACCTGCGCGCGCTGGCGGACTTCATCCTGGTGGATTGCGGTGGCGGAAGCGTCGAGGCCAAGCGGAGACGAGCCGCCTAGAAATCGAAATCATTTGCGACGCTACGCCCGCCGGAAAGCAGCTTGCCCCCAACTTAGCCTAACGCGGGAGCAATCGCTTATCCCGGCCAACGGGGATGGTGCTCGTCAATGACATAGGCGTGCGAATGACCCTCCCCGCCCAGGGCGTGCGCCTGAAGATGCGGATGGTCGGGCGACAGGTCGGGGTGCGTATGCGGCAATTGCTGGGGGTCACGGCGGGGCCAGAGGAGCAATCCAAGGATCAGGCCGACGCCGCATAGGAGGCCCAGGACGATGAAGGCGGCCGGGAGCCCCGCCCCGGCGCTGGCGAACCCCGCGACCGGATAGGCGATGAGCCAGCAGGCATGGGAAACCGCGAAGTGGGCCGCGAACAGCGCCGGGCGGTCCTCGGACGAGGATGAGCGGCGCAAGGCGCGCCCGACAGGCACGAGGGTGAGGCCGTAGCCCGCCCCCATGACCACCCACAGACCGAGCAACATCTCGTAGCGGGTCGCCAGGACCGCGCCTGCGAACAGCATCGTCATCATGAGCGCCGCCCCGGCCGCCATCGCCAGACGGTCGGCGATCCTCTCCAGCAGGCGAGGCAGGGCCAAGGCCGCGCCCATCGAGCCGGCGCCGAAGGCCGCCAGCGCCCAGGCCGTGGCCTGCTCCGAAAGGCCGAAGCGCGACTGGACCAGGACCACGGTATTGACGAACACCATGGCCCCGCCCGCCGCCGTCGCCAGGCTGAAGGCCAGGACGCCTCTCAGCCGGGGCGTCAGGACGAACAGCCGGAGCCCGGCGGTCAGGCGATGAAGGAACGGCCTTGGCGTCGCAGCCGCCCCCGTGGGCACGACCGCCGACAGGACCAACAATGACGACAGGCCGAACCCCAAGGCGGTGCCGCCGAACAGGCCGCTCCAAGTGACCACCGTCAGCAAGACGGCCGCCAGCACGGGGCTGGCGAGGCTTTCAAGGTCGGCGGCGAGACGGGAGAGGGAAAGGGCCTTGGTGTATTCCCGTTCATCAGGAAGCAGGTCGGGGATCATGGCCTGGAAGGCTGGCGTGAAGGCGGCGGCGGCGACGTAGAGAACCGTCATCAGGGCGTAGACCTGCCAGGCTTCACTCACGAACGGCAGGGCGGCGGCGACGCCCGCCCGCACCAGGTCGAGGCCGATCAACAGCGCCTTTCGAGGCACGCGGGCCGCGAGCGCGCTGGCGAACGGCGCGACGCCGACGTAGGCGACCATCTTGATCCCGAGAACCAGTCCCAGGATCTCGCCGGCGCCGGCGCCCGCCAGATCATGAGCGAGCAGACCGAGCGCCACAGTCGCCAACCCGGTCCCCAGCAAGGCGACGACCTGTGCGCCGAACAGACGGCGGTAGGCCGGGTTGCGAAGCGGAGAGAACATTCCGTCGGCCTTTCCTGGTCCCTAGCGCGCGGCCCGCCAAGACGGGAAGACCCGCCTGGTCCGCGAGGCGTCGTCCGGCGCACGTCCGCCGCCTCCCGCGATGCGCAGGTAGATGGCGGGCAGCACCAGCATGTTCAGAGCCGTCGACGTAGCGAGACCGCACAGGATGACCACCGCCATGGGCGCCTGAATCTCACTGCCCGGCTGGCCCATGGCCAGGGCGAGCGGCACGAGCGCGAGACCCGCCGCCAGGGCCGTCATCAGAATGGGCACCAGACGCTCTTCGGCGCCGCGCCTGACGGCTTCGCGCAGGTCGGTCACGCCTTCATGGGCCTGAAGGTGCCGGATATGGCTGACCAGCATCACGCCGTTGCGCGTGGCGATGCCGAACAGGGTGATGAAGCCGATGATGGTCGCCACCGACAGCACCCCGCCGATCAGCCAGAGACCCACCACGCCGCCAACAAGGGCCAGCGGCAGGTTCAGCATGACGATCCCCGCGTCCCGGTTGGAACGGAACGCTTGGCGCAGCAGCAGGAACATGCCGATCAGCACGACGACGCCCAGCGCCAGCAACGTCCGAGTCGCGGATGCCGCGCTCTCGAACTGGCCCCCCAGCTCGATCCGCGCGCCTTCCGGCAGGTCCATCGGTTCAAGCGCCTCCCGGATGTCGGCCACCACCGCGCCTAGGTCGCGGCCGGAGACATTGGCGAGCACAAGCTGGACCCGCTCCACGCTTTCGCGAGAGATCGTGTTCGGTCCCAGATCGCGCACCACGTCGGCGACGGCCGACAGCGGGACCAGCCGTCCGTCGCCCGTCGACAACAGCAGGGCGTCCATCATCGAGCCATCGCCATAGAGCGCCGGGTCATAGCGGACGACGACATCGGTCAGGACCGGCCGTTCGATCAGCGTGCCGACCGTGGTTCCCCCGATGGCGGCGCCGACCGCATCGGCGGCCTCGTTGACGGTGAGGCCGGCCAGCGCCAGGTCGGCGCGCCGGAAGCGCAGGCGGAGGTAGGGCACTTCGCTCTGGGTGTCGGTCTGGACGTCGACGGCGCCCGGAACTTCGGCCACCCGCGACTGCACCTCCTGCGCCAATCGGCGCAGGGTCGCCGGGTCCTGGGCGAAAACCTTGATGGCGATGTTGGCGCGCGCGCCCGACAGGATGTGGTCGATACGGTGGGAGATCGGCTGACCGTAGATCGCCTGGACACCCGGAATCTGACCAACCGAGTCGCGTAGGGCGTCCAGCAGTTCCTCACGGTCCCGACCGCCGGGCCTCAGCGACGCCTCGATCTCGGAGGCGAACACTTCCTGGGCGTGCGGGTCGCCTGGGGCGCGGCCCGTGCGCCGGGCCGTGGTGGCGATCTCGGGCTGGGCGAGCATCGCCGCCTCGACCTGAGCGGCGGCGGCGTCTGACGCCTCCAGCGACGTGCCCGGCAAGGCCGTGACGTTGACCGTCAGGCTGCCCTCGTTGAACTCGGGCAGGAAGGCTCGCCCCGAAAGGGCCAGCCCGACGCCGGCCAGGAGGACCAGAGCCCCCGAGACCGCCGCGACGAGCCGCCAGCGGGGAAGAAGCCCGTCGATCAATGCGCCGTAGCGCGTCTTCATGGCGTGGACCCAGCGCGGCTCCCGGCCCAGAGCCTTCTCTCCCCGCGACAGGACGTCGAGGCCGAGAACGGGCGTCAGGGTTAGGGCGACGACGAGGCTGGCGAGCAAGGCCACGCCATAGGCGAGGGCCAGGGGTTGCAGCAGGCGGCCTTCGATCCCTGTCAGGCCAAACAGCGGCAGGAAGACCAGCAGGATGATCAGGGTGGCGAACACGATCGACCCCTGCACCTCGACGGTCGCATCGCCCACGATCTTGATGAGGGCGGCGCGCTCCTCTTCCGGCTTCTGCTTCTCCAGGCGCATCCGCCGGACGATGTTCTCGACGACGATGATGGCGTCGTCCACCAGGACCCCGAGGGCGATGGCGATGCCGCCCAGCGTCATGGTGTTGATCGTGCCGCCCACCAGATTGACGGCTATCAGGGCCGCGACAACCGACACCGGAATGGCCGCGAGCGTCACCAGGGTCGAGCGCCAGGACGCCAGGAAGACCAGAACGATGATCGAGACCAGGACCAGGCCTTCGATTAGCGCCTTCACCACATTGTCGACCGCCCGGTCGATGAAATCGGCCTGGCGGAACACCTTGGTCTCCAGCGCCATGCCCTCGGGCAGGGTGCGCTGAAGGTCGGCGAACACTCTGTCCAGTTCCTCCGTGAGTTCCAGGGTGTTGGCGTTGGGTTGCTTCTGGATGGCGAAGATCACGGCGGGGCGGCCGTTGAAGGCTCCGGTGCCGCGCTTCAGTCCTTCGCCGATGCGGATGTCCCCGATGTCGCGCGCCAGGACCGGAAGACCGCCCTGTTCGCCGACCACGACCTCTCCGAACTCTTCAGGCGTGGTGGCGCGCCCAACGCCTTCCACGAGCAGTTCCTGCCCGTTCTGGACGACGATGCCCGCCGAACGGTTGGCGCTGGCCGCGCGCATCGCCTCGATCACATCGTTCATGCCGACACCGAGCGCGCTCATGCGGCCCGGATCGACGAGAAGCTGCACCTGCCGCTCGTCGCCTCCAATGGTCATCACCTCGGCGATGCCGGGCACGGCAAGCAGCCGCCGTCGCACGGTCCAATCGGCGACGCTCTTCACCTCGGTCGGCGAATGGGCGTCCGATCGCAGGGCGACGAACATGATCTCGCCCATGACCGAGGAGGCCGGCGCCATGATCGGCGGCGGCAGGTCTTCCGGCAAGGCGCCGGCGGCGGCGCTGAGGCGTTCGGTCACGACGCGGCGGGCTTCGGCGGTTTCGGTCGACCAGCCGAACTCCAGCGTCACGACCGACAGGCCTGTGGCCGAGTTGGAACGGATGCGGCGCAGTCCGGGCGCGCCGTTCAGCGCCGTCTCCAGCGGGATGGTGATCAACTGCTCGACCTCGGTCGGCGTATAGCCGCCGGCGTCGACCACCACCTGCACGGTCGGCGCCGTCAGGTCGGGCAGCACGTCGACCGGCGTGCGCAGGGCGACGAACAGGCCAGCGACGGTCAGGAGGATGGCGAGGACATAGACGACCAGGCGGTTGCCCAGCGACCAGCGGACGAGACGTTCGATCATCGGCCTGTTCCCTTAGTGCGCGTGGCCGTGCCCGAAGGCGTCCGGCGAGGCGGCTGCGGCGCGCACGGCGGCGGCTCCGACAGTGACGACGCGCTCGCCGCCACGCAGGTCGCCGGTGACGGCGATGCGGTCGCCGCTCTGCGCGTCGCGTTGAACCAGGCGTCGCTCGAAGGCCTCACCGGAGACCTGGACATAGACCACGTCCTGGCCGTTTTCGTTGATGATGGCCGACGCGGGCACGCTGAGGGTGCGCAGGGCTCCTCCGCTGACGATCCGGCCTTGCACCCGCTGCCCTGGTCGAAGAGCGGAGCCCCTGTAGGCGAAGATCACCTCGGCGGTGCGGGTGCGCTGGTCGATGAAGCCAGCGTCCGCCACGCGAACCAGACCTGGCAGGTCGAGCCGTTCGCCATCCACGATGATGTCCAGCCCCGTGGCCGAGCCCAGCCCTGCCGCCTGGGCCTCCGGGACGCGAGCGACGAGCCAGAGCGACGTCGGGTCGCCGATACGCATGAGTTCGACGCCCGCTTCCACAGGCGCGCCGCGAACGATCGAGGACGTCAGCACGCGCCCGGAGATCGGCGCCACAAGCGGCACGCCCGCGCCGCCTCCGCCGAGGGCGGCCCGGCGTCTCTGAGCGGCGGACAGTTGCGCTTGCGCCAGCCGTTCTGCGGTTCGCGCTTCGTCCAGCCGCCTTTGGGGAGCGGCTTCGGCGGAGACCAGCCTTTCCATGCGCGCCACCTCGCGTTGCGCCGCGTCCAGAGCGATCCGCGCTTCCGACACGCCCAGGTCCAGGGAGGCGACATCCTCGCCTCCGCCCAACTGAGCGGCTACGGTCGCCAACTGCTGGCCCGCACGAACGGTCATGCCCGGCGCGGGAACCGACGCCCCGGTGCGGATCACGCCGGCCACGGGAGAGGCAATCACCGCTTCCGCGTTGGGCGCCAGCCGCACATCCACGGCGACCGGCGCTGTCTGGGCCAGCAGCCCATCCACGACCGGTTCGGCGCGGAAGGGAATGCGCCACTGCACCTCCTTCGGGAAGGCGATGCGTTCGGGATTTTCTTCATGAGGCGGGGCGGCGCGAGCGCCCGCCTCGCTGGTCGCATGGACCGTCACCTGGCCCAGGTCGTGGATGCTCTCGCCCTGGGGGCCGACATGACGCAGCCTGAGCCGCGCCGTGCCGGAACGAGTCGCCGTCAACAAGGGGCGGAAGATGCCCGGCGTGTCCGACACCTCCGCCGAGGCGCTGTCGACATGCCCGTCGGGCCACGTCAGTTCGGCGATCAGCCGTCCATCGGTCACCGCGCGATAGTCGGAAATCCGGCTGAGATGCGCGTCGAAGCGGCGACGGCGATCCAGGACCAGCGGCCGGTATTCGACGAACAACTCCGTCGCCGGGCTGTAGTGCGTAACGGTGACGCTCCCCGCCTCGGGCGCTTCGGCGGCCGGTTGGCCGCCATCCGAACAGGCGGAGATGAGAACAAGCGCCGCGAGGGCGGGAAGCATCGCCTTCATCGAAGGAATATCCTCTTAGTGAGCGTGGTCGGCGTCTTCGCCGTCATGGGGGTGGCCGTGGTCCTCGGCGGTCGGCTCGACCGCGTCGTCGTCGTCGTGCGCGGTCGTATCAGCCGGTGCTGGCGCCTCGGCCGTCGCTGCTGTCGTGGGAGTTTCGGTCTCGCCCTGCGGCTCGGCCGCCGGGGAACAAGCGGCGAGCAGGGCGGCGAAGGTGCCGGTCAGGATCAGTTGGGTCTTCATGGGTTTGGTCCTCCTTGGGCCAATTCGAGTTCGATCGCGGCCAGGTTGGCGCGCCCCGTCATCTCGATGATGGAAAGTTCCGCCTCGTGGGCGGCGCGATAGGCGTCGACCAAGTCGGTCACGCCGGTTTCACCGGCCTGGTAGGCAGTCTCGGCGGTGACGCCCAAGCGCCCTGCGTCGTCACGGGCCGTCTCGGCGATGCGAACAGCTTCCACGGCGGCGACGGCGCGGGCTTCCGCCGCATCGACCTCGGCCAGCGCCTCGCGGCGCGCTAAAGCGAGGTCAGCGGCCTCGGCGTGTTCGAGGGCGCGGGCTTCCCTCACTCGGGCCGATCCCCTGTCGAACAGCGGGATGGTGACGCCGACCGACACTTGCGGGCCGTCGGCTTCGAAGCCCAGGGCTTCAACGCGGCGCCATCCCACGCCGAGTTGAACTTCGGGCCAGCGGGACCGCTCCGCCGCTCGTGTCGTGTAACCAGCGGCCTCGACACGCCGCTCTCGGGCGACGAGGTCAGGGCGCTCGGGCTCCCTGCTAGGGATCAGCATCGGCGACCGGAGCGGTTCCGCCGCGATGGCGCCGGGCGTTCCGGTCAGTCGTGCGAGCGTTGCGCATTCCGCAGTGATCTCGCCCTCGGCCAGGCGCACCTCGGCTTCGGCCGCGCGCGCCTCCACCCTGACGCGACGGAGATCATAGACGGCGGTGTCGCCGGCTGCGGATCGCTCCGTCACGATCCGCTCCGCGTCGATTAGGCGATCCCGGTATCCTGCCGTCGCGGCGGCGCGCTCGACGGCGACCGCACAGCCGACATAGGCGCGGCGAGTCTGGGCTCTGCGTTCATGGGCGCGACGCTGGACGTCGGCGTCGGTCGCCTCGGCTTCCGCGACCGCCGCCCCTCGCAAGGCCGAGCGGCGGCCCGTCAGGTCGAGGGGCTGGACGAACCCGATCTCCCACTCCTCCTCGTCCTCCACCGGACCGGACAAGGTGTTGCGGCTTACGGACAAGGATGAGTTCTCGAAGCGGGTGATCGCCTCGGCTCCCGCTCGGGCTGCATCGCGGCGCGCCTGGGCGCCGCGCGCGAAATCTCCATCGCCCAAGGCGAGGGACACCGCTTCCGCCTCGGTCAGGCGCGTGGGAACGGCTTGGGCGTGGGAGGGAGCCGCCGCAAAAAGCGGCGCCGCCACGAGGACGAGCGATCCGCAAAGGCGGACGCTCCGAAAATGGGAAGACATCTAGGGCTCCGATCGAACGACAGACGATCGCCGCGCCCAGCAGGGCGCGCCGACGGCGACGATCAGATCGAGCGGGGAGGTCGGTTGTCGGGGTCCAGCGACAGGTCGGGCGGAGCCCTGTCCCGTGCGATGATCGACTTCAGTGGCGAGCCAAGAAAAGCAGTTGCCTCGAAGGCTGGCGCAACGGGCGCCTCGAAGGTGATGACGTGGACGGGCATGTGTTCATGCCCTCCGTCATCCCGGTCGCCAGGCGCTTCATCATCATGATCGTGGTCAGCGACGATGCCGTCGTCTTCATCGTGGTGATGATGCTCCGTGGCGTCGATCGGCGACGCCATGTGCGAAATCGCGTGCGCGTCCATCGCCGCCGCCGGCATGGCCAGGGCGACGATCACCAGCATCGCGCCGATCAGGCGGGCCGCAAGGTGACGAAAGGGATTCACAGACTCAGCGTATCGCCAAGGTCGGCGGGGCACAACCGACAACATTCGATGTCCCTCTTGGGGACCCAGCACGGCATTTAGGGGGGGTTCGGCATCGGTCGGATGCTCGACAGTTTAGGTTTGCGAGTCGTGCTTCTTACCCTTGATGGCCTGTCTGATCTCCTCGTCCGACGGGCGTGGAAACTGTGCCAAGACTTCGGGGTCAGTGACGAAGTCATCTGGTCCGCTCGCTCGACCGTCTATCAGTTCTCCGAACTCGTCGTTCAGTTCGAAGAACCGTTCGGTCAGCGGGTCCCGCTTGGGCGTTACGCGGGGGCGGGGTGGGCGCTGCTTCCGGCCTGCTGCTTTCGGCACATCGTTGCTCCCTGGGCTTGGAAAGGAAGTGGCCATAGCTGTTCCTCTGTCAACACTCTCAATCATCAAGTTTGCGCCTGACCGCCGTTGCGGACTGGCTGCGGGCTACAGCCCGTGCCGGATGATCCTGGACACGACCTCGTTCAGCTTGGGTCCCTCACCCACGCATTGGCCATCACGATAGACCACGTAGGTGATCTGAAGATCGACGGCGCTACCCCTTGTCGCGGCGGAACCACGCCAAGGAGCGCGAATGGTGCGGATCGTTTCGCGCACCACGCGGTAGGAGTGTCGACCTCGCGTGAAGCGGATCACCTCCTTCGCCAGTCGGCGCTGGCGCATTCCGCGCGGGCTCAATGGATGGTCTCCAGGGCCAACCGACGGAGCAGCGTTTGCATCGCCGCTTCGCGGGTCGGCGCCACGGCGACGGCGCGGCCATCGACTTCAGCGATGAACGTCAGCTTTCCGTGACGGATGTCGTGGCGAATGAAGAGCGCCCGTTCCGGCAGGCGGTTGATGATGTCGGTGCGGTGGCGCATGGCCTACCCTCCTGTCCAAAAGAACAAGAGGGGTGCCGAGGTAGCGTCCGCTACTCAATGGCCGTAAACGTCCGCTTCTCAAAAGGGACCACTACCCCGGGCGTCGAGTTGACACACTTCCTGCTCCCAACGGTCTTTGCTGTCGCGCAGCCGTCGGGGCGTGAGATTCTGTTCGAGGTCGCCGCGGCTGTGCGCCCGGGCGTGATGCTCCAGACATAGAACCGCAAGGTTGGCGTCGCTGTGGTCGCGGCTCGTCGCCCAGGGGCTGATGTGATGGACGATGATCGCCTGTCCCGCTTTGCGGCAGACGCAGCAGGTCGACCGGTTTTTCCAGAGCACGCGCGCGAGGGTGGCGAAGGGGATGTCCGCTCGCCCGCCACGCCTCAGGCCGGCGATCTGTCGAGCTGACAAGCCCAGGCGTGTCAGTTCGTCATCGCCGGTCAGCTGCAGGCTCGAAAGTGTATGGCCGGCGCGATTCAGCTCGGCCGCCGTCTGATCGTCGAGGCCCCGCCGCATCATCGCCGCGACCGACCGGTTCAGGCGGGCGGTCGCGCGTTTCCAGGTCTCGCTGTCACAACGGTGGTTCTCGGTCATGTCTAACCGTAGGGCCTTTTATCGTCGGGAGGGAACCGCCCACGGCCTCTCGGCCACCGCCGGGGCCCCGGCAGGGCGGCGGGTGGCACGGGCGCGGCCGGTCCGACGGCCGCGCATCGGTGATCCGCTTTCGCCATGGCGGATCACGGGATCGTGCGGCGTGTTCAGGACGGTGCAAGACTGGTCACCTCAGTGCGCGGGAGCGCCTGCGCTGCTCCATCGCGCGGAAACCGGTGAGGGGCGGGATCCTCAGTTGCTACACTCCATCGTCGATCCATTGATTTGCGCGAAGACCCCATGCCCCGCACCCCCAAGAGGCTCACCGACCGCGCCGCGCGCGGCGCCTTGCCTGAAGGTTGGCACCTGGACGGCGACGGACTCTATCTTGTCGTGTCGCGGTCGGGCGCCCGCAGTTGGATCTACCGGTTCAGGCAGGACGGCCGGCGACGTGAAATCGGTTTGGGCTCGATCTCCACGACATCCCTCGCCGACGCGCGTCTGGCCCGCGACGCCGCCAAGGTTCTGGCGGCGCAGGGGGGCGACCCGGCCGCACGACGACGGGCCGAACCTTCGGAGGTCGGGCCCGACCGCGCGGAGGGCGACGCCCGTCCACCGACGCGGGGCCCGAGCCTGCGGGACTGCTGGATCGCCTATGTGGCCGCCCAGGAGGGTGGCTGGCGCGGTCGCAAGACCAAGGCCGGCTGGATGCGGTCCATCGATCGACACGCGGCGGCGATCAAACACAAGCCCGTCGATCAGATTGACCGTCAAGACGTGTTGAATGTCGTGGAGCCGCTGTGGCTGACCAAGGCCGAGTCCGCGGGCAAGCTGCGCGAAAGGCTGGAGCGCGTTCTGGACTACGCTCGCTTCAAGGGACTTCGAACCGGCGAAAACCCGGCGATGTGGAAGGGCAATCTGATCTACGCCCTGCCGCCGCGCCCGAAACTCCAGCGCGGTCACATGCCGGCCATACTCTATGAAAAGCTTCCGGCGCTCATGGTGAAACTCGCCGCCAGAACCGGCATGTCGGCGCGCGCCCTTGAGTTCACGATCCTGACGGTCGCTCGCGAGACCATGACGCTCGAGGCCACATGGGATGAGTTCGATGGGGACATCTGGGGGCTCGGCGCCGCGCGGATGAAGGAGCGGCCCTTCCGTCAGCCGCTCTCCAGCGGGGCGAAGGCGGTGCTCGAGGCCGTGCGGCCGGATCGCCCAACGCCGTCGGCGTTCGTCTTCCCCAGCCAGAGAGGGGGAGTGATGTCCAATATGGCGATGGATATGTTGCTGCGCGATCTCGCGCCGGGCTGCACGCCGCACGGCATGCGGTCCGCCTTCCGGGATTGGGCCGGCGACGAAACCGACTTCGCCAAGGAGGTGATCGAGGAGTGCATGGCTCACACCGTCGGGGACGAGACCGAACGGGCTTATCGGAGACGAGACGCCCTGCGCAAACGGCAGGCGGTGCTGCAGGCCTGGTCCGATTTCTGTCTGCCGCACCATCCTGTGCCGCGGAGGGTCAGCGACAAGGCGGCCCGCCAGCCCCGAGCCTCGGCGCCGGCCCCCTCTCAGCACGCCGGCGGCGAGGGCGCGATCACAGGCGATCTGTTCGCCTTGATCTGAGGGGGGAGGGTCAAGACCGATCGGCGCGGTGGGCGAAACAGCCAAGCGCGTACTGACCGCATTCGAGCGGACGTCTGCGGCCAGGGCGAGCCGCGGCCGCTCGCTGAAAGGCTGCGAAGGGCGCACCTCGCCCGCGCCACCCTTCGGTCGAGGCCGGGACCGTCCGGCGCATTCCGGTCGGGGTTCGCGAGGGAAGCGCCTGGACGGTGCGTATCTCTCTGTTGGGACAGACGGCTTGCGGAGCGAGCGGGACGGCGTGCGGCTATTCGAACCCCATGCGCGCGAGACGCCGTTTCCGGACGTGCTCGCGCCGCTGACCAGCCTGAGGTTCGTCCTCGCGCTGGGCGTGGTGCTGTTCCACTTCCAGCTTCAGTGGACGCTGGGACCCGACGCCGCCGGCTTGCTGAACCGCGCGCGGCTGGGCGTGGACGCCTTCTTCATTCTCTCCGGATTCATCCTGACCCACGTCTATCTGCAGGGCGAGACGGCGCCGTCTTACTTCGCCTTTCTCGGGGCGCGCGTGGCGCGGGTCTTCCCCGTGCACTGGGCCATCCTCGGGGGGCTGCTTCTGCTGATCCTCGGCGCGCCGATGGTCGGCGTGGGGCTGGAGCCCGACCGCTTCAACGCGAGGGATTTCTTCACCACCCTGATCCTGGTGCAGGCCTGGTTCCCGACCGACGGCATGGCCCTCTGGAACGGGCCGGCCTGGTCGCTGTCGGCGGAATGGTTCGCCTATCTGATCTTCCCGGCCTTCGCCTGGATCGCCCTTCGACTCAAGCGTCGGCCGGGCTGGCTGCTGATCGCCGCCGCCGCCCTGTTCGTCGCCTTGGACGCCCTCTACCGGGCGGCCTTCGGGATCGTCCTGCCGCGCGCCGAAGACAATCTCGGCATCCTGCGCATCCTGCCGACCTTCCTCTACGGCGTGGGTCTCTACTATTGCGGGCGGCGCTTCGATCCGGGACCGCGTCTGTCCTGGCTCTTCGCGGCGGTCGCCGCCGGGGTCTTCGCCGGCTTGATGCAGGTGAACGCCGACGATCGCCTGATCGTGGCGGCGGCGGGGCCCCTGATCCTGGCGCTGGCCTTTGTCGCGCGCAACGAGACGGGCGGCGGATGGCTCGCCCACCCGGCCGCGGTCTTCGCCGGCGAGATATCCTACGCCCTGTATTTGGTGCACATCCCGGTCCTCATGGCCTGGCGCAACGCCGTCGAGCGTCTGTTCGGCCTGGGCCGCGACTATCTGATGGGGCCGCTCGAGCTGACCGCCCTGCTGTCCGTGATGCTGGTCGCCTCGATCGGCCTGCACCTGCTCGTCGAACGTCCCGGCCGACGTGGTCTGCGCCGACTGTTCCGCACCCGCGCCGCGGCGTCGAGCGAAGCGCGTCTCGTCCATTCCGATCAAGGAGAACCCCTATGAGCGTCACCCTCGCGGCCGTGCTGGCCGCCGGCCTGATCCAGACCAGTCCGCAACCCGCGGGTCCGGAGGCCGCCTTGTCGGCCTATCGGGCCGCCATCGAGTCGCTCGACGGCGCCGCCGCCGCCCAGGCCTTCTGGCCGGACGGCCGGGTCTTCGAGCAGGGCTCCGACGAAGGCGTGTTCGCCACCTATCTGAGCCATCATCTCGGGCCGGAACTCGCCGCTTTCGAGAGTTTCGACTTCCAGGATGAAACGGTGACGTCCGAGGTGGAGGGCGACATCGCCTGGGCCGTCGAGCGCTATCGCTACGTCATCCGCTTCCGCGACGCGTCGCGGGCGCCCGTGGAGCGTCAGGGCGTGAGCACCAGCGTGCTGCAACGGCGGGACGGCGCCTGGCGCATCCTGATGCATCATGGCTCGTCCCGCGCGCCAAGGACCCCGCCGGCCGCTGGAGCCGGTCGATGAAGCCGGCTGTCCTGACCCGTCGCCTCTGGCTCGCCGGCGCCGCGGCGCTCGTCCTGCCCGTCTCGGCTTGCGCCCAGAGCCGCGACACCCGGACCATGCAGGTGTTCAAGACGCCCACCTGCGGCTGTTGCGACGGCTGGGTCCGGCACATGCAGGCGGCCGGCTTCGTCGCCGAGATCACCGAACTGCCGGCCTTGCGCTCGGTGCGCAGCAGCCGCGGCGTGCCGGAGGCTTTGGCCTCCTGCCACACGGCGGTGATCGGCGGATATGCGATCGAAGGCCATGTGCCGGCGGCCGACGTCCAGCGCCTTCTGCGTGAGCGCCCCAGAGCCGTCGGCCTGGCGGTGCCGGCCATGCCGTTGGGATCGCCGGGCATGGAGACGCCCGACGGTCGGGTCGACCCCTACGAGACCCTGCTCATCCTGCCGTCGGGCCAGACCCGCGTGTTCGCCCGCCACGGCCAGGCTTGATCGTGCGGGTCCTTCGCCTCTCGACCCAGCTGCACAAATGGCTCGCCCTGATCGTCGGCCTGCAGGTCCTCTTCTGGGTCGGCGGCGGTCTGGTGATGACGGCGATCCCGATCGAGACGGTGAGGGGTGAACATCGCGTGCGGGCGACGACCCCTTCGCCCTTGCCGCCCGAGCTGCTCGCCACGCTGCGTGCTCCTCAGCTCCACCCGGCCTGTCCTGGAGCCGGGTGGAGCTGAGGAGCACGCCGCGCGGTCCGGCCTGGACGTTGACCCCGCTCCGGGGCGAGCCGCGGATTACGTCGGCGGTCACCGGTCGGCCCTTCGCGGACATGAGCCAGGCCGAGGCCAGGACGCTCGCGGCCGCCGCCTACGCGGGAGACAGCTCGATCTCCGCCGTTGAACGCCTGGCTGAGGCGCCGCCGGAGACCGGCCGGGACGGTCCGATATGGCGCGTCGACTTCGCCGACCGGGAAGGGACCACCTTCTATCTCGCGCCGGAGACCGGCGAGGTTGTGACACGCCGCTCGGGGGTCTGGCGGTTCTATGATGTCTTCTGGCGACTGCACGTCATGGACTGGACCCATGGGGAGAATTTCAACCACCCCCTGATCGTCGTCACGACGGTCCTGACCCTGATCGTCGTAATATCGGGTCTGGTGTTGCTATGGATCCGCCTGTCCCGCGACCTGAACATGGCCCGAGCCGCCCGACGAAGCCGAGCGGCGCGGACAGGCTCGCCGTCTGATCCGGCCTAGCGGAGGCGCGCGCGGATCCGTTCCATCTGGTCGATCTCGGTCCTCTGCGCTTGGGTGATGTCCCCGCATAGCGCGCGCAGTTCGGCGTCGCGAAGGTCGGCCTCCCGGCACATCAGAATGGCGCCGGAGTGGTGAGGGATCATCGAGTCGATGAACTGCCGGTCATCGATCAAGGCCTGGGCGCGTGTGGCCCAGAACGAGGCGCAGGTCAGGATGACGAACAGCGCATAAAGCGCGAGGTTGAGCCGGCGGTCGGGATACATGCCGCGCATGGTCGCCAGCATGAAGACGCCCATCGGCGCCCACATGGTGACCGCCATATAGGCCATGTTCAGATTGTTCCGAAAATCCCGGGGCCCGTCGATCATCGTGAACATGACGACATACATGACGACGAAGCCCAGGATCATATTGATCCAGAACATCAGGTACGGACGGGCGTGACTGACGCCGTGGCCGGACGGAGAGGCGGGGCCCGGCTGGCGCGAGTTCGGAGGGGTCGAGGCGTGGGTCATCATCAAACTCCGGGGCTCAGTGCCCAAGGCCGGCGGGCTTGAGCAGCATCCAGATCGCCATGGCGACCATCATCAGGTTCTCGCTGAGCGAGACGAAGCCGAGCGGGACCTTGCTGTCGCCGCCGACGCAGGCGCATTTGAGCTCGCGCTTGTCGATGTAGACCGCCTTGAACACCGACGCGGCGCCGACCGTGCCGATGAACAGGGCGACGGGGATCGACAGCCACATCAGGGTGCCGGCCAGCATGAGCAGTCCGGCCAGCCCTTCCGCGAAGGGGTAGACGGTCCCGTAAGGTATCCACCGCTTGGCGAGCAGGTCGTAGTTGAGGAACATGGTCGCGAAGCTGTCGACGTCCTTCAGCTTTTGAAGCGCCAGAAGACACATGGCGATGGCGACGAACCATTCCGCCGTCCGGACGGGCGCGACCTCGCCGTAAGCCGCCCAGCTCGCGGCGATCGCCATGAGCGCCGCCATGGCGAACAGCGCGATGACCGGCGTGTAGGTGACCGCGTTCTTGTCGCGCACCCTTTCGCCGAAATGCCGGCGCAGATCGTCGTAGCCCCCGATCCGCACGCCGTCGATGAAGGTCTGCGGCGTCGTCGCCACTCCATGCTGGGCCTTGAAGGCGTCCGTCTCCGCGCGGGTCGTCAAATGGTGATCCGAGACGGCGTAGCCCCGCCGGCGCAGCAAGGCGCGCGCCTTGAGGCCGTAGGGGCAGGTGTGGTCCGGCATCACCATGCGGTAGAGGTCGGCGTTCTTGGGCTCCGGGACGGCCATCCTTAGGTCCTTTCGTGTTGCGGGTTCGGCGTCTCCGCTTGAGTCAGCCGGCCGCTTCTCGGGACGGGGGCTGTCGTCTTGACCGTCACCATGCACCTTCCCATCGTAGGAAGGTCAAGAGGCGGAAGCGCGGGGCAGGGGCCCGCATTCGTGTGGAGGCGGTTGAGGCGCGTGAACATCGGTCAAGCGGCCATTCGGTCGGGCATCTCCGCCAAGATGATCCGGCATTACGAAGACACGGGCGTCATTCCCAGGGCGGAGCGCACGGCGTCCGGCTATCGCGCGTATCAAGCGGCGGATGTCGATCGGCTGCGCTTCATCCGACGCGCGCGGGATCTGGGCTTCTCGATGGCGGAGACCCGCGATCTGCTGGCCCTGTGGAGCGACCGCGCGCGTCACAGCCATGACGTCAAGCAACTGGCGGCCCGTCACCTCGAGGATCTGCAGGACCGGATCCGGAACCTGCAGTCAATGGCCGAAGTGTTGCGGACGCTGGTCAACTGTTGCGGCGGGGACGACCGTCCGGAGTGCCCGATCCTGGATGATCTGGGAGATGTCGGTCGGGCGCGGCGAGGGACATCCGACCGTCCCGCGTAACACCCAGTGCGCAGTCTCAAGGAGAGAGCCCCATGTCCCGCATCTTCATTCCCGCCCTCGCCGCCGCCGCCCTGGTGATGGCCGCGCCGCAGAGCGCCAGCGCCCACGCGCGTCTGGTCTCCTCGACCCCGGCGGCCGGGGCCAGCATCGCCGCGCCGCGGACGGTCAGCCTGACCTTCAGCGAGCGAACCGTGGCCGCGTTCTCCAAACTCGAGATCGAAGATGGGCGCGGCGACCGCACCACGCTGCGCACGACGGTCAGCCGTGACGGCCGAACCCTCACCGCGCCCGTCGGCCGGACCTTGGCGGCCGGCGCCTACACCGTGCACTGGGGCATCGCGTCGGCTGACGGGCATCGCATGACCGGAAGCTACGCCTTCAGCGTCCGCTGATGCTGGATCTCGCCGTCATCGTGCTGCGCGGCGTCCAATACGCCGCGCTCTCCATTCTCGTCGGCCTGCCGGTCTTCATGGTCTACAACCGGACGGCGCTGGAAGGCCTCGACCTGCCTTGGCCGAGGCCGCTGATGATCGCGGCGGCGGGCATCCTGACCCTCGCGGCGCCTGCGGCGCTGCTGGCGCAGACCGCGCTGATGGCGGGGTCGACGGCGGCCGCCCTCGATCCCGAAGCTCTGCGCTTCGTGGCCGCCGGCACGCCCTTGGGCCTCGCCCTCGTCGCGCGCGCGGGCCTGGCCTTGGCGATCCTCGTCGCCTGTGTCGCCCTGCGGCCGGGACGCTGGGTTTGGATGGCTGCGCTCATCCTCGGCCTGGCGGCGGCCGCGACCTTCGGTTGGACCGGGCACGCCGGAGCCACCGAGGGGGCCATGGCCTGGCCGCACCGGGCCTCGACCGTCATTCACGCCGCCGCAGCCTCGGCTTGGCTGGGCGCCCTGGCCGTCTTCGTCATCCTCGCCGCCCGGCCGGTCCGGGATCAGGCCCGGGACGCGGCCCTGACGGCGACGCTGCGGCGGTTCTCCGGCCTGGGCGCGGTGATGGTGGCGCTGCTGGTGGCGACAGGCGTCGCCAACGGCCTGTTTATCGTCGGCTGGTCAAACGCGACGGCGGCCGCCGGAACCGCCTGGGGCCTGCTTCTGGCGTGCAAGCTCGGGCTGTTCGCCGCCATGGTCGGCCTGGCTGCCTGGCATCGGTTCCGCGCGGTTCCGGCGCTCGACCGGAACGGGGCGTCGGAGTGGGCGCGGCTTCGGCTCAGCCTGGGTCTTGAGTTCTTCGCCGGCGGCCTCATTCTGGCGCTGGTCGCCATTCTGGGCGTCCAGCCGCCCCTCGGCGGCTGAGGGGAAGGGCCCCGTGGCGCGTATGACAGTGTGGGGCGTGCGAGAAGAGAGATGAAGGACCCTATCGACATCATGATCGCCGACCCGGCGTCGCGAGACCCGGATTTCTCGGGTCTGGAAGCCGGGGTTTGGGCCCGCGTCGAGGCGCGGGTCGAGCGCGCGCGGGCGCGCCAGCTGCGGTTCGCCATCGTCGCGGTCGCCTTGGTCGCCGGGGTCGCCAACGGCCAGTGGATCGCACCAGCGGCCCAGGCGCGGACGGCGGACGCCGGTCTCTTCCAGCCCGCCGTCGGCCTGGCCGCCCTGACGTCCGCGGAGATGGGCGGATGAGTCCGCGCTGGAAGTCGGTCCTCATCACCGTCCTGCTGGCCGCCCTGGCCAGCGGCGCCGGCGCCTGGCTCGGCGCCAACTGGACCGCGAAACGGCACGCGCCAGCCAGTCTGCACGCCATCATTCATCGCGAGCTGGTGCTGACCGCGGACCAGGAGACCCGACTTGATCGGATCGAAACCGCCTTCGCCGCGCGTCGTGCGCCGCTGGAGAGCCGTTTGCGGGACGCCAACGCCGATCTGGCGCGCGCCATCGCCGCCAACGAAGGCGACAGCCCGGCGGTGCAGGCCTCCGTCGACCAGTATCACGACGCGATGGGCGCTCTGCAGAAGGAGACGATCGCCCACGCTTTCGAAATGCGCGGGGTTCTGACGCCGGATCAGGCGCGCGCCTTCGACGCGGCGGTTGCGGACGCGTTGCTGCAGGACACCCGGTAACCGAGTGGCCGCAGCGGATACGGTCGAAGCGCGCGCCGCGCGCGGCGACAGAGCGGCGTTTTCCGCCCTGATGGCCGAGACCCGCTCTGATCTCCATCGGTTCATCCGCCGCTACGTCGGCGAGGACGGGGAAGCGCACGATGTGCTGCAGGAGACCTATGTCGCCGCCTGGCTGGCGATCGGCCGCTATGACCCGTCACGGTCCTTCGCGACCTGGCTGCGCACCATCGCCGTCAACAAATGCCGCGACTGGGCCCGCAAGCGCACCGTGCGCAGACTGATCCGCGGCGTCGCCGGTCTCGAGAGCCGGGAGGTGCAGGATCTGCCGGAGCCCGCGCCGAGCGCGGAGCATCGCCTCGATGACCGACGTCGCCTGGCGGCGGTGAACCGGGCCATCGACGCCCTGCCGGATCATCTCAAGGCGCCGCTGCTTCTGTCGGTCTTGGAGGGCCGATCCCAGAGCGAGATCGGCGCCATCCTGAATGTCTCGGCCAAGACGGTCGAGACCCGCATCGCCCGGGCGCGCCGGCGGTTGGCGGAGGCCGTTCCCTGAGGGTAGGGTGCGACACATTGAGCGCGAGGCGAGGGCAGGGGCGCGCCCTCGCGTATCCCAAACGACACCTGCGCGCATTGCGCCTTCGCTGCACGGAACCTCCCGTTACATGTCCACGCTTGCCCTCGACCGCCGCGCCTTGCTCAGGGGAGGCGTCCTGACCGGCGGCCTGCTCGCCGCCCAGGGACTTCTGCCCGCCTGGGCCCAGTCCGGATCGCCGGGCATGGGGCCGACCCTCCCGACCCTCAACGGACCGAACGTGGCGCTGAGCGTGGGCCACTCTCCGTTCAGCGTCGGCGGCCGGACCGGCCATGCGATCACGGTCAACGGCACGCTCCCGGCGCCCCTGATCCGGCTGCGTGAAGGACAGAACGTGCGGCTCTCGGTCACCAACACCCTGGACGAAGACACCTCGATCCATTGGCACGGCCTGCTGCTGCCGTTCCAGATGGACGGGGTGCCCGGCATCAGCTTCCCCGGCATCAAGCCGCGCGAAACCTTCCTGTACGAGTTCCCGGTCATTCAGTCCGGCACCTTCTGGTACCACTCGCACTCCGACCTTCAGGAGGCGATGGGCCACTACGGGCCGATCATCATCGATCCAGCGGGCGCGGACCCGGTGGCCTATGATCGGGAGCACGTGCTCGTGCTGTCGGACTGGAGCTTCATGCACCCGCATGAGATCCTCGAGAAGCTGAAGAAGAGCCCAGGCTACTTCAACCGCCAACGCACCACCCTGTCCGGCCTGATCAACGGCGAGGACGGGATGAGCCTGGAGGAGCGTCGGATGTGGGGCGCCATGCGCATGGACCCGCGCGACATCGCCGACGTGAACGGGACGACCTACACCTATCTGGTCAACGGCCACGGTCCGCAGGAGAACTGGACCGGCCTGTTCCGGCCGGGCGAGCGTGTACGGCTGAGGATCATCAACGCCTCGGCCATGTCGATCTTCAACGTCCGCATCCCGGGTCTGGCGATGACCGTGGTCAACGCCGACGGCGAGAATGTGCGGCCCGTGGAGATCGACGAGTTCCAGATCTCGGTCGCCGAGACCTATGACGTCATCGTGCGACCGACTGAGGACCGCGCCTACACCATCGTCTCGGAATCGGTCGACCGCTCCGGCATGGGTCGCGCGACGCTGGCGCCGCGTCTGGGCATGACGGCGGAGGTGCCGCCCCTGCGGCGCGTGCCGACCTTGAGCATGCGGGACATGGGCATGGGGGGCATGGACCACTCCGGCATGGCGGGGATGGACCACTCAGGCATGGCCGGGATGGATCATTCCGCCATGGGCGCCGCGAGCGCCCCGGCGGCCGGCGGCATGGATCACGGCGCCATGGGACACGGCGCCGCCCAGACCGGCACTGCGACGGGGAGCATGGCGGGCATGAGCCACAACATGCGCGACCCGAACAACGCCCCGCCCAACATGGCGGTCGGCGTCGGGGTCGACATGATCGCCCCCATGCCCGCCAACAGACTGGGAGACCGTCCCTTGGGGCTGGCGGACGAGCCGCATCGCGTGCTCGTCTACACCGATCTGGTCTCGCTCTCGCCGAACAAGGACCAAAGACCGCCCTCGCGCGCGTTGGAGATTCACCTGACCGGCAATATGGAGCGCTTCATGTGGGGCTTCGACGGCCGGAAGTTCTCCGAGATCGTCGAGCCCATCCGCTTCGAGCGGGACGAGCGCGTCCGGGTGACCCTGGTGAACGACACCATGATGGCCCACCCCATCCACCTGCACGGGCACTTCTTCGAGCTGGTGACGGGCGGACCCGCAGGGCACCAGCCGCTCAAGCACACCGTCAATGTGGCGCCGGGAGGGAAGGTCACCTTCGATCTGACCGCCGACGCCCCCGGCGACTGGGCCTTCCACTGTCACATGCTCATGCACATGCACGCCGGCATGTTCAACGTCGTCACCGTCCGCCCGCTCGATGGAGAGGCCCGATGATCCGCCTCGCCGTTTCCGCTCTCGCTCTGATGGCCCTCTCGACGCCGGTCGCAGCCCAGGACCACGGCGCTCACGGCGCCCGTCCGCCCGCGGCTCGCCCGCCCGCGACACGGCCCGCGCCCGCCCGCCCGGCACAAGCCGCGCCCGCTCGTCCGGCTCAGGCCGCGCCGGCGCGTCCGCGACCGCCGGCCGCAGCGCCTGAGACGCAGGCCGATCCGCACGCCGGCCATGTCATGCCCGCGGCACCGGCTCCGGCCGGCGCGGCGTCTCCCGACCCGCACGCCGGTCATGAGATGAACGCACCGGCGGCGGCGCCGTCTTCAGACCCGCACGCCGGTCATGCGATGAACGCCCCGGCGACGGTGCCGGCTTCCGCGCAATCGGCCGCCCAGGCCGCCGACCCCCACGCGGGCCATGACATGGCGCCGTCGGCAGGCGCGGCTGCAGCGCAGCCCGCCGATCCGCACGCCGGCCACGACATGTCGGGCATGACCATGGGGGCGCCGAACGTGCCGACCAGCGCCGACAATCCCGGGCGCCCGCCTCAGGCGGCGCCGCCTGCGGGGGCCTTTTCGGGGCCGGCGCACGCCGCCGACGGCGTGTTCGGGGAGACGGCCATGACCGACGCGCGTCGGCTGCTCCTGCGCGAAAACGGCGCGATGACCACCACGGCCGTGGTCATCGACCGGCTGGAGGTCCAGCGGGCCGACGGGCGGGAAAACCTGCTCTGGGACCTGAACGGCTGGACCGGCGGTGACATCAACCGCTTCTGGTGGAAGTCGGAGGGCGACGCGGACTTCGACGGCGAGGCCTCCGGCGAGGTGCAGGCGCTCTACAGCCGGGCGATCAGGCCGTTTTGGGACGTGCAGGCCGGGGTGCGACAGGATTTCGGCGACGATCGCGATGAGACCCATCTGGTGTTGGGGATCCAGGGTCTGGCGCCGCACTGGTGGGAAGTTGACGCCGCCGCCTTCCTCTCGACGCGCGGCGATCTCACCGCCCGGGTGGAGGCGGAGTATGACCAGAGGCTCACGCAGCGGCTGATCCTTCAGCCCCGGTTCGAGATCGAGGCCTCGGCCTCCAACATCCCCGAGCTCGGTGTCGGCTCGGGCTTCAGCCATGTCGAGGCCGGACTGCGTCTTCGCTACGAGTTCTACAAGGAGTTCGCGCCCTATATCGGCGTGGAATGGAGCCGCGACCTGGGGGGCGCCGCGGATTATACGCGCGCCGCCGGCGGCGACCCGGAAACCGTCCGGGCCGTCATCGGCGTACGCGCCTGGTTCTAAGGAGTTGACCATGAAGACCTATGCTCTCATCGCCGCCGGCGTCGCCCTGCTGGCCTCGCCCGTCGTCGCGCAACAGGCGGCTCAGCCGCACGGCGGCGCCCACGCCGGGCACGGCACGACCGCGACGGCCACGCCCGCCCAAGCGTCAGGCGTCGTCACCATCCCAGCGGACGGGGCTATGTTGCAGGGCGCGCCGCAGGCGTTCACCGCGACCTTCCCCCATCCCATGACGCTGAAGTCGGTCAGCATCGCTCCCGCGCGCGGGGAGGCCATCCGCGTCGCGACGCCCGCGGCCGAGGCGGCGACTCGCGTGAGCGTGCCGCTTCCGCCTCTCTCGGCGGGCTCCTACACCCTGACCTGGGTCGCGGACGGCTCCGGGCATGAGATGACAGGCACCGTCCGCTTCATGGTGCACTGACCGCCCCTCTAAGGGGCCGTTAACGCAGGCTCGAGTCCGGATCGGCGGTCGTTTCGTCCGAAGTCAGGGCGGCGGAGGGGCCCAGGCGAAGCGCTTGGGGCTTTCCGGCGTCGTCGGCGTAGAGAATCTCGACGGGGCGGCCGTCATCGACGGCCGCCTGCGCCAGCAGGATCGCGCGCTCAAAAGCTTGCCCGCGGTTGGCATACGGTCCCGCCGTTTCGCCAGCAGAAGCGACACGCCAGCCGAAGCCAGAAGGCAGTATCGCGAAACACACGCTGTTCATCACGGTCCGCCCCCGGCGGCTCGATCCATTGGACCACCAGAGTAGAACCGCTGGCTTAAGCTGGCGCGCATAAACAGGCTTAATGAGCACCTAGGGTTGAGAAGCTATCGTCGCCCGTTGATGGCGGGGCCTAGGCGTCGTGCTCAGGACGTCTTCCCTACGCATCGGCGGGTTGCGACGTCTGCCTCGCGTTGCGGGCGGTAAAGCATGTCTTCAGGTGCGCGTTCACCCCTCCTGCTGACCCGACCCAATGCGTGGTTGGCGAGATGTCCGTGTGGCGGACTTCGAAGTGACGCGCCCGTGCTCGATCGGCCTCATGGGCATCGTTATTCGTACGACGGAGAAGAGGATCGCAACACAGGCGCGATCTGGGTGCGCCAGACCGAGGGGAGCGAGATCGTCAGGAAGGCGAGGAATAGTCTGACACGCGCCGAGGTGAGGCGACCGGGAGGGAAGACGGCGTGGATCGGTTCGGACCGGAGCGGAAGGTGCGGCAGAACGAGCTCGAGCCGGCCGGCGCGAACGTCGTCCGCCACCTCCCAGATCGACTTCTGGATCACGCCCGCGCCCTGGAGGGCCCAAACGTGAGCGAGATCTCCGTCGTTGGTGGTCAGGGCGCCCGTCACCTGAAGCTGGGTGTTGTCGGCGAAGGTCCACACATCACGCGCAGGCCGCCCGAACACGATCGCATCATGGTCGGCCAGGTCGGCGAGGGACGTGGGCCGTCCGCGACGATCGAGATACTCGGGCGAGGCGCACAGGACGGGGAGGTTGTCCGCCAAACGGCGGGTGATGAGGCTTGAGTCAGCGAGCGCTCCAAATCTCACCGCCAGATCGAAGCCGTCCTCGACGAGGTCCACGACGCGGTCGCTGGCGTCCAGGTGCACGCGCAGGCGGGGGTGGTCCTGCTGGAAGGCGTGAACGGTCTCGGCCAAGAACCGCCGACCGAAGGCGAAGGTCGTCGTCACTCTCAGTTGGCCCACGGCGGCGGATTGGCCCCTGGAAACTTCCGCTTCGGCGTCTTCGAGATCGGCGAGCACCCGCGCGGTCCGGGCCTGGAACGCGAGGCCTTCGTCGGTCAGCGATAGACGCCGCGTCGTTCGGTTGACGAGCCGAACGCCCAATCTCTCCTCGAGCCGCGCCAGACGGCGTGAGACAGCGGTCGGCGATTGGCCGAGGTCGCGCGCTGCGGCCGTCAGGCTGCCGCGCTCAGCGATCCGCAGGAAGGTGGCGATATCGGACAGGGACGCGGCGATCATTGCGAAATCCGCACAGCTGATTGGCGCTTCCGCCTGATTATCACATTTCGCGCAAATGCTAGATGGGGGCCAGTCCCAACAGCAGATGAGAGAACCTCAATGAGCGCGCAAACCGTCGTCCTGGTCGCGGGCGTCCACGGCGTATCCGGCAAGGCCGCAGCGACGGCCTGGGCTCGCAAGCCGGGCGTCAAGGTGTACGGCCTGTCCCGGCGCGAGGCCGAACTGCCGCCCGGCGTCGAAGGGATCACCGTCGATCTGCTGGACAGGTCGGACGTCGAGATCAAGCTCGGCGGCCTCAACGATGTGACCCACATCGTGTTCGCCGCCTATGTCGAGAAGGCGTCCGCGGCGGAACGGTCCGAGGTGAACGTCGCCCTGCTGGCCAATCTGGTGGAGGTTGTCGAGGCGGCGTCCCCCAACCTCCGCCACGTCGCCTTCTATCAGGGCGGTAAGGCGTACGGCTCGGATCTAGGACCTTTCAAAACGCCCGCGCGCGAGGATGATCCCCGCTTGATGTCGCCGAACTTCTACTACGACCAAGAGGATTTTCTGCGGCGCCGACAAACCGGCAAGTCTTGGAGCTGGACGGCGCTGCGGCCCGAGGCGATCGTGGGATACGCCACCGGCAACCCCATGAATCTCGGGGTGGCGATCGCCGTCTATGCGACGATTTCGAAAGAGCTCGGCCTGCCGCTGCGCTTCCCGGGGTCGCCGGACGCCTACGACGCCCTGTATCAAGTCACCGACGCCGGTTTGCTGGCGGAGGCCACCGTATGGGCGGGCGACGAACCGAAGGCCGCCAACGAGATCTTCAACCTCACCAACGGCGACCAGTTTCGCTGGCGGCACATGTGGCCCCGGATCGCGCGGATGTTCGACATGGAGGTGGCCGAGCCCGTGCCGATGCCCCTGACGGCTTATATGACAGACAAGGCGGAGCTGTGGGCGCGGATCGTCGAGAAACACGATCTGCAGCCGACGGCCTATGACCGGCTGGCGACCTGGTCGTTCGCCGACTTCATCTTCTCGAGCGGCTACGACAACGTCTCAAGCACGATCAAGGCGCGGCTCGCCGGCTTCCACGGCTGTGTGGACAGTGAAGACCTGTTCCGCACCTTCTTCGCGTCCTTGCGCGAGGACAGGGTGATCCCCTGACCGGCTCGCGGGCCGATCTGGCTTAGCCTGAGCGGCCCGCCGCTCACCCTGACGCCGTCTGGTGGCCCGCTCTGGTTCGACCGAGCCAGGACGGGACGGCGCCGGGGGAGGCCCCGGCGCTCGTGAGCATCCTGACCATGCGACCGATGGGGACGCCGTCTTCCGGCGCCGGCCTTGTGTCGGACGGCGGCGTTGGGATCAGTGCGCGGCGCCGCGGCCGTGGGCCGATGCCTCGAAGGTCAGGGTTGCGTTGTTGGTGACGAACCGATCGCCGGGCCGTGACGGGGCGTCGATGGTGACGGCGACCAGCATGACCGGCCCGCTCAGATCGTCTTCAAGCTGTAGACGGCCCTCGGCGTCCGTCACGACGGAGCGGCGTTCGTCCGCACCGAACCGGACGACGACCGGGTGCGCCGCCAGCGGCTGGCCGTTTCTGACCAGTTGAACCGCGACCGGGCTTGCACGACCCGATTCGAACTGCGGCAGGAACTCCACCTCCAGTCCCGTCGGTCCCTGGGCCGATGGTGTGCAGGTCTCGAAGCATACGAGCGATTTCGCCAGCCGGCGCGATCGAATCTGCAGCGTCGCGCCGGCGGGCAACAGACGGTGCACCGTCGCAATGTCCTCGGCCGCGAACGGATGCTCCTCGAGATAGGTCTCGACCTGGTCCGGACGCCAGTTGGATTCTCCCCAAACCGTTTGCAGCGTCACGACGGCCATGCCTTCCTCGACGCTGGAGACCGTCAGCCGCAGCGACTGCCGCTGAGCGTCCACGGCGACGCGGGCGGGCTTCCCGTTCACGGTGGCCCGCGCCTCGCCGACCCGGGTCAGCGGCGAGCCGACGTTGAGCGCGGGGAAGTCCGACGACGAGGTCGCGTGAACGATGAGAGGTTGCCCCGCCGGTCCGATGAACCGCTCCGGAACGAGGAAGAAGTCATGGGCGCCGGCGGCGCCGGCGACGAGGCTGAGACTCGCCGCCAGGGTCAGCATCAGACGGGTGTTCATTGCAGGAGAGGCCTTCTGTGATGGGATTTGCTTCTGGACGTGGCGTCTAAGGCGGGATCAGAAACGCGCCGTCAGCCCGACGTAGTACCGGCGACCGATCACGTCGTAGGTGGACGGGTCGGTGTTGGCGGCGATCGCGGGCGCGTAGACCGGCGGCTGTTCGTCCGTCAGATTGTTCACGCCCGCGCGAAGGGAGACGGCCTGGTTGATCTGATATCCGGCGTTCAGATCGAAGTAGTGGATGGCGTCGATGACCTGGCTCCGATTGTTGAAGTTCTCGACCTCGCCCTGGTAGCGCCAGCGCATCCCGAGCGTCCAAGGCTCCAGCGTCCAGCTCAGGGTCGAAAGCGCCTTCCATTCCGGGAGGGTCAGGCCGAAGCTGTTGGAGACGGTGCCCTTGCGATCGGTGAAGGGGCCGCCGGGGATGTCCTGGCGCTCCCATTCCAGCAGCCGCGTGCCGGTGACGTTGAGGGCCAGCGCGCCCCAATCCGGCGCACCGATGTCGACCAGGTCCAAGCGCCAGTCGACCTGGAAATCGACGCCCTGGGTCTTGAGCGTGCCTAGGTTGGCGTTGGTCTCGAAGGTGCTGGTGATCTGGCCCGAGTTCGGATCTCGACTGAACAGGCGGCAGAAGAAGTTGTTCGGATCGTAGGTCGGGTTGGACGCGCCGTCCTGATTGTAGCAGCGGCGCAGCTGTTCGGTCGTCGACACCGTGCCGACCACCTGTTCGATGGTGATGTCGTAGTAGTCGATCGAGCCGGACAAGCCGCTCAGCCATGGGTTCGACAAAGGCGACTGCCAGATGGCGCCGATCGTGAAGGAGTCGGCGGTCTCCTCCTGCAGATCGGGATTGCCGCCGGTGAGGCCGGAGACCTGCGAGTTCGAGAAGGTGTAGGAGTCGATCACCTGCGTCGGAACATTCTGAGCCAGACACAGGCTTCGCACCGCGGCGGCGTTGGCGGCGCCCGGCGCGCGATAGGCGCCGCGGATGTCGCAGGGATCGCCCGAGAACTGGCGAACGCCGGTGGAGGATACGGGCACGCCGATCGATGGGAAGCTCAGGTTCTGAGCGGCGAAAAGCTCACCGATCGAGGGCGCCCGCACCGCGCGCTGCACGCCGCCGCGCAGGCGCAATCCGTCCACCGCCTCCCAACTGAAATCCGCCTTGTAGGACGCCACCTGACCGATGGTGTCGTAGTCGGAGACGCGATACCCCAGATTGGTCTCCAACCGGCGAATGAACGGCAGATCGGCGAGCAATGGGATCAACACCTCGCCGTAGAGTTCCGACACCGTGTCCGACCCCGACAGCGGCGTGCCGGAGTTGCCGGCGAGCTCCGGGCCGGTGACGCCGTTGAGCGTGAAGGTGCTGAGCAACAGGTTGTCGGGCGAGAAGTCGTAGTTCTGCTCGCGGTAGGTCGCGCCGACCGCCGCCCGCACCTCGCCGGCGGGAAGGGTGAAAAGCCCCCCCTGGAGGTTCGCCTCGACCACCCGCTGGTCGTTTGTGGTCTTGTTGCGCGGCACGCGGCTGACATAGGCGATGCAGCTGGCGCTGAGCGGATTGGCGCCGAAGGGGTTGAACCCGCCGGTGCAGAGCGAGGCGCCGCCGTCCGGCGCCTCTAGGAGCCGCTGGACGGCAGAGCGCGACAGATAGCCAGTGTATTCGGTGTCGTTGTCGACCCGGCCGTAGGACAGATAGACGTCGTAGGTCCAGTCCCGCAGGCCGGTCAGATCGCCGCGCAAGCCCGTCGTGATCTGATAGACGCTGTAGTCTTCGTTCTGTCGGCGCGGACCGAGCTCATTGAACCGCTTGTCCAGCCGGAAGCTTCCGCCCGGATTGGGCCGGGAGTTCAGGACGCTTCGCAACTCCGCCGGAATGAAGGGATTGGTCGACGGGATGCGGAAGCCGGTGGTGGGCCCGGTGCCGGGATTGGAAGCCAGCTGGTTGCCGGCCTCATACTGGGAGAACAGGACATCCGCGTAGAATTCGACCGACTCGGCGATGTCGTAGCTCGCCGCGGCGTACACATTGTAGCGGGTCTGGGGGATGATCAGGTAGTTGCGATCGACCGTGCTGTAGGTGAAGTCCGTCTGCTGCAGCGGACCCGGCGTGCGGAACCCTTCGTAGTCGATGCCGCCGGGGCTGACGTAGTCGCGCGCGCCCTGATAGGTGAACAGCGTGCCGTTGTTGTTGAAGCCGAAGGTGTCGCCCCGGGCGGCCCCGGGAACCGCGGCGTTGACGGCGGCGGCCGTCGGCAGATTGGTGGCGTCGAACACCGTCGACCCGAGCGGCGAGGTGCCGGCGAACCCTCCGATGAGCGAGAAGTCGCGACGGGCGTTGAGCACCGACGCCCGGTTCGAGTAGCCCGCCGACAGAACGGCGCGCCCGCGCCCCTCGGCGAAGCCGCCGCCGAGGGTCAGGCTGACCGCTTCCGCTTCGGCGTCGCCTCGGTCGGAGACGCCGTACTGGGCGTCCAGTTTGAAGCCCTCGAAGCGGCGGTCGAGCAGGAAGTTGAGCACGCCGCCGACGGCGTCCGACCCGTAGGTCGAAGACGCTCCGCCGGTGATGGTCTCGATGCTGGAGATCAGCGGCGTAGGCAGCAGGTTGAGATCGACGACCGACGACGCGTTCGACGGGACGATCCGGCGACCCTCGAGCAGCACGAGCGTGCGGGTCGAGCCCAAGCCGCGGAGCTGGACATTGGCCTGTCCCGCCAGGTTCGGGCTGTTCGAGGCCGCATTGCCCAGGGCGGTGAACTGCGGCAGATCGTTGACCAGGCTCTCGATGTTGACGGATCCCGTGGCCTGGAAGTCTTCCTGGTTCACGGTCACGATGGGGCTGTTGGCGATGTAGTCCTGTCTGGCGATGCGGGAGCCCGTCACGATCACCGCATCGAGTTCCGTGGCCGATGGGGGGGATTGGGGTTCGGCCTGATCCTGAGCCGCCGCGGGCACGGCCGTCGCGGCCGCGGCGAGCGTGAGCCCAGTCAGGATCGAAGAGGCGACGAGACGGCGCTTGAAAGACGTGGTGGCCAAAGGCTTTCCCCCAGTGACATTATGGCCGGATCGCGGCCCCCTCTTGCGCTCTACGCGCCGCATCAGGGCTCCCCTCGTCCATCAGCAAAAATTTGCTACTCGATGCTGATGGAGTGTGCTGTTGAGGTTGAATCATCCCCTAGCGACGCAATCTAGGGTGCATAAGTGTTGGTCTTCCCGCCTACTTCACGCTGTGGCGCGGAGCGGGGCGATGGCGGCCGGCGTCGGACCCGTCGCTTCTGATCGATGAGGCGACCGGCTGGCGACATGGGCAGCGAGGGCAGGCTTGATCGGCCCCTTCTTAAAAGGCGGCCGGGACCTCGGGCTGTCGCGGCTACACTCACAGCCCGGCGTCGGCGCAGCGCGCCTTGAGGAAAAAGGAAGGGAGGCGGCGGGCGCTCCGGGTGGAGCCGCAGAAGGAGGAGGCCGCCATGACACCCCAAGCCGATTTGGCCCCGATGACCGTTCCCCGTCATCGGCCGTCATCGACCGACCCGTTCGAGGGGCCGGACGACGAGACGCTGCTGGCGCACATGCTGGCGCGCACGGCGCCCTCGGGTCAGGCGGGCAGGATGGCCGCGCTTCTGTTCGAGCGCTTCGGCGGATTGGCGGAGATCACGGCGGCTGATGATCCAGAGCTGACGCGGATCGACGGGATCGACGCGGCGGTCTTGGCGGATCTCAAGACGCTTCGTCGGCTCTGTGAGCGCCTGGCGCGCACCCGGGCGTCCGCGCGACCGGCGCTGTCGTCCTGGACGGCGGTGCTGGCCTATGCCCGCGTCGCTCTGGGCGGAGCGCCACGCGAGCAGTTCCGGGCCCTGTATCTCGACAGGAAGAACCAGCTCCTGAAAGATGAGCTGGTGGGGTTCGGGACGGTGGACCACGCTCCGGTGTACAACGCTGGCCCCGGCCGCGTGGCGCGGCTCGGCCGAATCCCCGACATCGAGGAGACCCGAAACTACGTCGCCACTGTCGTCGACTGTTACCTGGCCCTGACCGCGGGACAGGCGCTGACCAGTTCCAACCAATGCCGTCCGCGAGCGACGCCATGACGCCCGCTGGTTCCGACCTGACCGATGTCGCCGCGCCGGAAGACCGTCTGCTGACCCGATCGGAAGCGTCGGCCGAACTCGCCGCGCTCGGCATCCGTTTGAAGCCATCCACCTTGGCGCGACTCTGGTCGACGGGCTCTAACGGACCGCCTTGCCGCCACGTGCGCTCCAAGCCGCTCTATCCCTTGGGTCTGCTGCGTGTCTGGGCTCAAGACCAGATGACGGAGGTGCGTTCCGGCGCGCCGGCGGCGGCGCGGGGTCGGCGTCATGGGTAGCGAGGCGCCGCTGGCGGGAGCGGATCGCTCCATCCCAAACGTGCTCGCCGATCCGGCCGCAAGCTTCGCGCTCAAGACCGTTCTGATCGAATGGCGCGATCGGGACGTCGTCGATGCGGCGGCCGACGCCCGCACGTTGTGCGACCTGCTCGAGGCGCGGTGCGACCGCTGGCTGGCGGCGGGATCATGACTTTCCGCATAGACGGGGAGGCGGTGGCCTCGGGCGGACGCGACGACCGGCTCCTGGGCTGGGAGCGGGTCCAGGATCTGGTCGGCATCAGCCGGTCTACGGCCTGGCGTCTGCAACGGGCCGGTGATTTCCCCAAGCCCGTGCAGCTGTCCCCGGGACGGGTCGGCTGGTGGGAAAGCGAGCTGACGGCCTGGAAGACGTCGCGCGGCGGTGAGACCCCTGCGGTGCGCAAGCCGCCGCGAGCGCCCCGGCTGCCTGGTCTGGCGCGCCCCGTTCCGACGCCCCTCGCCAAGACCGCCCCGCCGCCAACCGAACTGGACCGGTCGCGCGTCCCATCGCGAAAACGGCGTCGAAAGACGCCGATCGCGTCTCAGCAGATCGACTTCGGCTTCTGATCCGACGGGACCGGTCCGCAGTTCGCGGCATCAGGATCCGCCCGCAGGGGGCGCGACAGACGCCTGGAGCCTTCAGGTGCGGCGATGGGGGCGACCGGACCTTCAGCCGAGTCGGACATTGACCGCCGCCGTCTTGCCGGTCCGACCGTCCTCCTCGAGATCGTAGGCGACGGTTTGTCCTTCGGAGAGCTCCTGCAGGCCGGTCCGGTTCAGCGATCGGGCGTGGACGAAGACGTCGTCGCCGCCCCCTTCGGGCTGAATGAAACCGAACCCCTTGGTCGGATCGAACCATTTGACGACGCCCCGCCCGGAGCCTCGCTTCTCCCGGCGAGCCGCCGGAAAACGCGGCGGCGCAGGCGCCGGCCGCGCTGGACGCTCCGGACGCGAGGCCCGCGCCGTCACCGTCAGGTCGACGGCTGAAGATCGGCCGCTGCGGCGATCGGCTTCCAGTTCGAAGCCGACGGCGTCACCCTCGTTCAGGGCGATCAGCCCGGCGGCCTGGACGGCCGAGATGTGGACGAAGACATCCGGGCCGCCGCCCTCCGTGGCGATGAAGCCGAAGCCTTTCGCGGCGTTGAAGAATTTGACGACGCCCTGCGGCATACAGCGGCCTCCCGATGAGTGGGTCGAAGATACTGGGTCGGCGGAGTCGGCGCCAGTCTGGCCGCCTGGCTTGCCGGCTTCGCCGAAGCGGCCGGCGCTGGCTGCGGCCAGCCCTTGCTAGGCCACAGGCCGGTCCGGGCTCGTCCCTGGAAACGGCGTGCGGGCCGCGGGCGGGTTGATCCAAGCCTGGACCGGGCGGTCGAACCCGTAACGGAACAGCGCCGCGCCGATGAAGGCGGCCGCCACGCCGGCTCCCCACACCGCCCACCGGATGGGCTCCGGCCACTCGGCCTGACCCAGGGCGTCGGCGGCGGCGAACCAGACGATGCGGGTCACCTCGTTGGTGAGGAAAAGGGCGAAGGCCATTAGGCCGAGCGCCTCGATCACTCGCGAGGGGCGAACCACAGGCAGGGCGCCGGCCGCCCAGATCATCACGGTCAGCAACGCCAGCGACACAAGCCCCGCCTCTCCGATCATCTGAACGATCACGAAGGCGGCGAAGGCGGCGAGGCCCAAGGCGCCCGCAACGCGGGGCGAGACATAATGGCGCGCGCCCAGCTGTGCGGCGGCGACGCCGAGCAGGAAGAGCGGCAGCGCCCGCAGGAAGCCGTGGCGCAGCGGCAGGCGGTAGAGCGGATCGCCGAGAAAGGCGCGGCTCGCGAGATCGGCGGCGAGGAAGAGCGTCACGGCCCCGGCAGCCGCCATCCAGGCGGGGCGCCGCCACAGCCCCCGACAGACCCAAGGCAGGAGCAGGTAGCAGCCGAGCAGGGCCGACAGAGTCCAGGTCGGAGCGTTCCATCCCTGGCCGCCGGGAACACCGTAGGCCTGAACGAGCATCACCTGGGCAGGGAGCTGGCCCCAGTCGAACCACAGCGGATTGCTGGGGCGAATCCCGAAGAGGGCGGCGGCGGCGACCAGGGTGGCGAGAGCGGCGATGACCACGAGATGGGCCGGCACGAGCCGCAGGAGGCGCTGGCGGACGTAGGCGGGGAACGACGCGGTCCTCGCGGCGAAGCGATCGCCGTAGATCCGGGCGAGGATGTAGCCGGAATCGATGATGAAGAAGTTGGTCAGCAGGTAGCCGCGGTCGAAGGCGGGATGGACCTCGCCCAGTGGGACGGGCGCGGCCTGCCGGAAATGATAAAGGACGATGAGCGCGCCGGCCGTGAACCGAAGCACGTCCAGCCAGCCGCCTCGGGCGAGGCGCGGCGGCGCGGGGGCGGTCAGTGTTGTCGTCATCGGGCCGGGTCCAGATGGGCATGGGCTACGCGCGGTTCGACACGCAGGTCGTGACGGACGGCGTAAAGCGCCGCCGTCCCGACGATCCCCGCCAAGGCAAAGGGCAGCAGGAGAAGGCGGGCGCGGCGATCCCGAGGTCCCAGGATCGCGGCGCCCCCGATCAAGACCACCATCAGCAGACCGTAGGCCATGGCCAGGGGGAGGTGGAAGGTCGCGGCGACGGAGACGGACAACAGAAGGACGAAGACGCCGACGATCAGGGCGGCGGCTGCGGCTACGAGCGTGTCGAGGACAGGCCGTGGCGTGCGGCGCCGGACGACGACCTTCGGCCTTCGCCGACGGCGGTATCGCCCCGCCTTCCAGCGGGGCGCCTCGCTGCGAATGACGCCGCGCCTTCCCAACTCAGGGCGCCGCGGTCACCGGCGCGGCCGGCTGACGCGCCCGCCACACCCGCCTGCGCAGCATGTCCGCCTCCTGACGGCCGACGACCTCATCGGTCCAGCCCCGCACCTCCGTACCCTCGCCGTTCTGCAGGCCCATATGGGCCATGGCGACCGCGCCGTCCTGATGGACGATCATGCCCGGCGTGAAGTCGACGTCGGTGTCGCCGCTATAGTCGATCGCGTTGGCGCGACCGGTCGAAAAGATCGGCACGAGGCGTTTATGGGTCATTCGGCGGCTCCGGCCCGAGAGGCCGCTCGGGCGTCGCGGAGGATCCCCACGCCGCCCTTGGCCGCGATGGCGGCGACGATGACCCCGACCAGCAAATCCGGCCAGGACTGGTCGAGCCACATCACCAGTCCGCCCGCGACGAGAATGCCGCCGTTGGACGCGAAGTCGTTGAGGCTGAAGGTCTCGGCCGCCTTCATGTTGACGTCGCCGCTGTGCTGCCGACGGATCAGCAGCAGGCAGACCAGATTGATCACGGCCGCGACAACGGCCAGCACCATCATGGTCGGCCCGACCGGCTCCGTCCCGGTCAGGGTTCGCCGCAGCGCGTCCAGCAAGACGAGCGCGGCGAAGATCAGCAGCATGACGCCCGAAACCTGGGCCGCCCGCGTCTTCCACACCAGCGCCCGGCCGACGGCGAGAAAGCTGATCAGATAAACCGCCGCGTCAGAGCCGTTGTCGATCGCGTTGGCGAGCAGGGCGCTGGAATCGGCGGCGAGACCGCCGATCCCGAGAACGACGAACAGGGCGGCGTTCAGGGCCAGCACCACGAGCAGGGTGCGACGCTGGACCTGTTCTGTGTCGTGCGCCCCGCTCATTCGTCGAGCCCTTCGGCCGACCGGTGCTTGACGGCCTTGGCCGCGAAAGTCGGCAGGACCAGCAGGGTCAGGGCCGTCGCCGTCAGCAGGCCGCCGATGACGACAGTGGCCAGAGGCTTCTGCACCTCGGCGCCCGCGCCGTGGGCGATGGCCATCGGGATGAAGCCGACAATGGCGACCAGGGCCGTCGTCAGCACCGCCCGCAGACGGCTGGTGGCGCCCTCGATGGCGGCGTCACGGGGATTGGCTCCCGCTGTCAATCGCTCCCGGATCGCCTGCATCAGGACCAGGCCGTTCAGGGTGGCGACGCCGGAGACGGCGATGAAGCCGACCGCCGCCGAGACCGAGAACGGCATGCCTCTGAGCAGCAGGGCCAGCGCTCCGCCGACCAGGGCGAGAGGGACGCAGGCGAAGACCAGACCGGCCTCCGCGAACGACCCCAGGGCCATGAACAGGAGGATGCCGATGAGGACGAAGACGATAGGAATGACCAGACCCAGACGCTGTTCGGCGCGTTTGAGGTTCTCGAACTGACCGCCCCAGTCGAGGCGAACTCCGGTCGGAAGCTGGATCTGATCGACCCGCTGCTGGGCGTCGGTGACGAAGCCGCCCAGATCGCGGCCGCGGACGTTGGCCTGCACCACCATCCGGCGGCTGCCGTCGTTGCGGCTGATCTGGTTGGGGCCCTCCGCGCTCTCGATTCGCGCCACCGAAGACAGCGGCGCCGTCACGCCCGTCGGCGACACGATCGGAAGAGCGGCCAGGGCCGCCGGATTGTTACGCGTCTCGTCGGGAAGACGGACCACGACGTCGAAGCGGCGATCACCCTCGAAGATGCGGCCGGCCTCGGCGCCGCCGATGGCGGCCGAGACCGCCTCGGAGACATCGGCGGCCGACAGGCCGTAGTTGGCCGCGGCGAAGCGGTCGACGCTGATGGTCAGGGTCGGCAGGCCGGAGGCCTGTTCGACGCGGACGTCGGCCGAGCCCTCGGTGTCCCGGAGCGCCGTCGCCACCTGGTCGGCGATCCGCTGCAGGGTGTCGAAGTCGTCGCCATAGACCATGACGGCCAGGTCGGTCCGCACGCCCGAGATCAGTTCGTTGAACCGCAGTTCGATCGGCTGGCTGAACTCGAAATTATTGCCGATCTGCTGGTTGGCCAGGTCCTCGAACCGCTCGAGAAGGGCGTCCTTCCCGAGACCGCGATCGGGCCAGTCCCTGCGGTCCTTGAGGACGATGACGCTGTCGGAGATGTTCGGCGGCATCGGGTCCACGGCGGCCTCGGCCGTGCCGGTGCGCGAGAACATGGTCTCGACCTCCGGCTGGGCCGTGATCGCCCGCTCCAGCGCCATCTGCATGGCGAGGGACTGCTCCAGCGAGGCGGACGGCACCCGCAGGGCCTGCATGGCGATGTCGCCCTCGTCCAGGGTCGGGATGAACTCCCGACCCAGGGTGGTGAAGGCGATGCCGCCGACCACGACGGCGGCGAGGGCCGAGGCCAGAACGAACTTCGGCCGGCCGACCGCCGCGCGGATGGCCGGCTCGATGAATCGCCGGGCCTTCCTGAGGATGAAGGTCTCGTGTTCGTGAGCGTGGCCGTGCTCGTCGACCTGGACCGTCTTGGGGTCCCGCACCAGCAGGGCCGTCATCGCCGGTACGAAGGTGAAGGAGAAGATGAAGGCGCCGACCAGGGCCAGCATCACCGTCGCCCCCATGGGGATGAAGGTCTTGCCCTCGACACCCTCGAGCATCAGCAGCGGGGTGAAGACAAGGAGGATGATCAGCTGGCCGAAGGCGGCCGGTTTGACCATCTGTCGGGCCGCTGCTGCGGCGACGCCGAGGCGTTCCCGCCGTGTCAGCATCCGCCCGGCCTCGGCCCGCTTCTGGCTGAGCCTGAGCAGGGTGTTCTCGACCACGACGACGGCGCCGTCGACCAGCAAGCCGAAGTCAAGGGCGCCGAGGCTCATCAGGTTTCCGCTGATGCCGAACCGGTTCATGCCGATGACCGCGAACAGGAAGCTGACCGGGATCATCAGCGCCGTGATCGTGGCCGCCCGGATGTTGCCGAGCAGCAGGAACAGCACGACGATGACCAGGAGCGCGCCCTCGGTCAGATTGCGGGCCACGGTGGCGATGGTGGAGTTCACCAGGGCCGAGCGGTCCAGGACCGTTACCGCCTCGATGCCCGGGGGCAGCGTGCTCTGAACGTCTTCAAGACGCTCGCCCGCCGCCTGGGCCACCGTGCGGCTGTTGCCGCCGGCGATCATCAGGGCGGTGCCGAGCACGGCCTCATGACCGTCGCGACTGGCGCCGCCCAGTCGCGGCGCCTGGCCGACCTCGACCGTGGCCACGTCAGCGACCCGCACGACCAGGCCGCCGCGATTGACGACCGGGGCCTGGGCCAGGTCCTCGATCGTCAGAGCCAAGGCGTCGGTGCGCACCGTCAGGGCCTCGCCGGCGCGCTGGACATAGCCGGCGCCGGCCTGGGTGTTGGCCCGGTCCAACGCCCGCACCAGGTCGCCCAAGCCGAGGCCGTAGGCGGAAAGCCGTGCAGGGTCGGGCCGCACAGCGTATTCCTTGACATAGCCGCCGACGGTGTCGACCCCGGCCAGGCCGGATGTCGTCCGCATCTGCGGAACGATGATCCAGTCCTGAACGGTCCGCAGATAGGTGGCGCGCGCTTGGGGCGTGGTCAGCAGCTCGCCCTCGGGCGTGAGGTAGTGTCCGCCAGCCTGCCAGCCAGGCTGTCCCGGTCGGGCCAGATTGTCCGCGTTGAACGGCTTGTAGTCGACCGTCCACATCAGCACCTCGCCGAGCCCCGTGGTGATCGGCGCCATGGCCGGCTCCACCCCTTCGGGCATGGCTTCGCGCGCGCCGGCCAGCCGTTCGGCGACCTGCTGACGCGCGAAATAGATGTCGGTCTGGTCGGTGAAGATGACAGTGACCTGGCTGAAGCCGTTGCGGCTCAGCGACCGCGTGCTCTGCAATCCCGGGATCCCCGCCATGGCGGTCTCGATCGGGTAGGTGACCTGCCGCTCTATCTGTTCGGGTGCGAGGGCCGGCGCGACCGTGGTCACCTGCACCTGCCGGTTGGTGATGTCAGGAACCGCGTCGATGGGCAGTTTGGTGAGCTGGAACAGGCCCCAGGCCGCGACCAGGGCCGTGGCGAGGACGACGAACCAGCGGAAACGGACGGAGGCCTCGATGATGAGCTTGAACATGCGCGCCTCCTTAGTGACCGTGCTCGGCCTCGCCCTTGGCCAACTCGGCCTTGAGCAGGAAGGCGTTTGCGGCGGCGATCCGCTCAGAGCCGGTCAGACCGCGCAGGACTTCGGTGCGCCCGCCGGCCTGGCGACCGGCCAGGATCGGGACGGCCTGGAAACCGCCGCCGACCTGGACGAAGACGACGGTGTTTCCCTCGACGGTCTGGACCGCCTCGGTCGGCACGGTCATTCCGCCGCTGGCCTGTCCGGTCACGACGGAGCCCATGACAGCCGATCCGGCGGGGGGCAGGGTCGCGCCCGACGGGCGGGCGCGGATGACCGTGGCCCCGCTTTCGCCGGCGCCGGCGCCGGCCGCGACGCCGGTAACCACGGCATCGAACTCTCCGTTCGGACCCGAGACGCGCAGAGGCGCGCCCGGTCGGACGCTCGCGGCCAAGGCCGGCGGGGCGTTGAACACCAGTTCGACACGCGCCGGGTTGGTCACCTCCGCAACCACGCCGCCTTGGGCGACGAAGCCGCCGGGGCCGACCTGGACGCTGGTGACGACCCCAGTGATCGGCGTCGTGACGCTCAATCGACCTGATGCATTGGGGGACCCGGCCGCAGACGCGCGGGCGCGCGCCGCACGGGCCGTGGCCTGGGCGCTCAACGCCTCGGCGTGAGACACCTCGGCTTCGCGCCTCGAGACGACCCCCTGATCAGCCAGTTCCTCGTCGCGGCCATGAGCCTGCTCGGCTGCGACATAGGCCGCCTGGGCCGCGTCCGCCTCGGCCCGCAGGCTGGCGGCGTCGCCGCTGACGAGGCTGACGAGCGACTGGCCGACGCGGACCGACTGCCCCGGCGCCACAAGAACCCGCTCGACACGGCCGCCCACGGTCGCCGCCACAGCGGCGCGGGAATCGATCATCGGCTCGACGCGGCCGGCGAAACGGGTTTCGCCGCCGCCGCCGCCGCCGACGCTGACGACGGCGATGCCCGCCGCCTGGATCTGGGCGGTGGTGAGCATGACGCGTCCTTCCGGCGCCTCGACCTCGCCGGCATGCTCGCCTTCGCTTTCACCCTCGGCGTGGCCCGCCTCGCCTTCGGCGGCCGGGGGTGTCGGGGCGTCACCAGGGCGGGAGGCGAGCCAGAGGCCGCCGCCCCCGAGACCGATAATGGCGGCGGCGCCGCCGATCAGAAGGCTCTTGTTGGATGGGCGCTTGCGCATCATTCGGCTCCTTGGAACGGGGCGCGGCCGTCAAGGCGCGCGAGATCAATTTCGGCGCGGACGCGGGCGATGCGGGCGTCGACGGCGGCGGCGCGGGCGGAAACCAGGGCCGTACGGGTGGCGCGCAGCTCCAGCTGGGAGATGCGCCCCGCCTCGAAGCCGATGCGGGACAGGCGATAGGCTTCCTCAGCCGCGGTCACGCCGGCGTCCGCGGCGCTGACGCGGCTGACCGAGGCCGACAGCCGCGCCTGCGCGGCCGCCCGGTCGGCGCGAGCCTCCTGCCGTGCATTGAGCAGACGGGCGTCCGCGGCGCGGAACTCGGCCTGGGCGGCGTCGATGTTCCCCCGATTGCGGTCGAACAGGGGCAGCGGCAGGCTGAGACCGACGGTGAGGGCGGTGGCGTCCTCGGCTTCGTATCGACGCACGCCGATGCTGGCGTTCACGTCCGGTCGCCCCTGGATCCGGGCGGCGGTGATCCGGCGTTCGGCCGCCTCCCGTTCGGCCTCGGCGACCCGCACCGGCAGAGCGTCGCCGGTGGCGAGAGGAACCGTGGCGGGCACATCGTTCAGAAGGCTGTCGTCCACCCGGGTGACCGGTGTCGGAAGGAGCGCGACGGCGGTCAGGCGCGCATAGGCGGCCTCGCGTTCCGCCACCGCCTCATCAAGGGCTGCGCGCGCGGCGGCGGCCTCGCTCTCGCCCTGAATGCCCCGCAGCAGGGGCTCGCGTCCTTCCTCGACGAGGATCAACGCGGCCCGGGCGTCGGCGAGCGTCAGGGTGAGCGTTTCCTCGGCGAGTTCGGCGCGTCGCTGAGCGGCTTCGGCTTCGGCGTAGGTGAGCGCCAGCCGCCCGGCCGCGTCGATCACCGCCAGATCGCGCTGAAGGGCGACGGTCCCGGCCTCGGCGCGGGCGAGGGCGACGCGGGCGGGCCGACGGCCCCAGAGCTCCAGGTCCTTGCTGATCGCGAGCGTGGTCTCGGCGTTGTCAAAGCCGGAGAAAGGGCCCGATCCGAAGGCGTTCTCGATGTCCAGGCCCAGAACAGGGTTGGCTCGAACCCCGGCTTGACGAACCCGCGCTTCGGCGGCGTCGAGATTGGCGTCCGCCTCAAGGGTGGCGGGGGTTTGATCCAGCCGGGCGAGAAGATCGGCGTAGGACGGCGCGGGATCGGCCCACGCGGGGGCGGCGAGGGCGGTCGCCAGGGCGACGAGCGCGCAGCCGACCGCGAGACGCGGTGACCGGCGATATGAGGGAGACATGGTTCATGGGTTCCAGAGTTTCTGACACGGAGGCGCGCGCGGGCGCGCGGAGTCCGGTCAGGCTCTGGGCGGTCGAATCAGACCTTCGGGTGCGAAGGAGGCCCGGCTGTCGGTTGACGGAAAGGTGTGGACGGGCCGGGCGTGGAGCTCCAGCGCCAGGTCGTTCGCGGCGTCAGTCCGCGCCGAGGCGGTGTGATGGCAGTGGCCGTGAGCGCAAAGCTCCTTGGAGCCGCCATGATCGCCTTGGGCGGGATCGTGATCGACCGCGGCGTGCGCCGCTGGCGGTTCAGGCGAGCAGGTGGCGGCGTCCGCGACAGGCGCGACGACGAAGGCCGCGACCAAAAGGGTCGCCGCCAGCATCAGTCTCACCCATGTCGCGCTCGACCAGGCCATCGCCCGCTGCATACGTTCGATCGCCGGGTCCAGCAATCTGTTACAGAGTCCGCCTCCGACGTCCGAAGCCCCCGAGGCAGGGCGAATCAGCGACCGCGGCAGGCTCGTGCGGCGACCGGTCACAGCAGGGGCGGTCAACCAGCGCTCAATACCAGACAGTCGCCAGACATCGTCAGGCGCGTCTGTGGAAAATTGCGCTGGTCAGTTCGTCGCTGAAAATCGCGCGGGACACCCGATCGCCCATCCCGGACATGGCGAATCAGGTGGTCTGTTTCGGCGCGGGCAGGCCCTGATCGCAGCCCGCAGGCAAACGATCGCGTTCCGCGGCTGACCAAAGCTGAAACGATGTGATGCGCCCTGCATGCGCTCACGCAGTTTCGTGCAGCCGGGGGGGATAGCGGGGGGTAAAGAGGTGTGGCTGAGAAAATCTCTAGCTTTAACAACACCTGACCGAGACGAGTGGCTCCGCGGGTAGGATTCGAACCTACGACCAGCCGATTAACAGTCGGCTGCTCTACCACTGAGCTACCGCGGAACAGCTGCTCGGGAGGCGGGCCTATAGCAGCGGCCTTCCGGATCGTGCAACGGGAAATATGCCCGAATTGAACCTGATTTCGATCCAAAACGCCGACGACCCCCGCATCGCCGCCTTCCGCGACATCCGCGAGCGCGATCTGACGGGCCGAGAGGGGCTGTTTGTCGCGGAAGGGGAGGTGGTGCTGCGCGTTCTGGCGTCGGCGGAGTCGCTGTGCCGCCCGCGCGCGGTGCTGATCGCCGAGCAGCGTCTGGAGAAGGTGAGGCCGATTCTGAAGAATCTGCCCGACGGCACGCCGATCCATCTGGCGCCGCAGGGCGTGCTGGACGCGATCGCCGGCTTTCATCTGCACCGCGGCATTCTGGCCATGGGCGAGAAGCCCCAGGCGCGGACGCTGGATTCGATTCTGGACGGCATGAGGCAGGGCGGGGTGCTGCTCGCCGCCTGCGGCATCGGCAATCACGACAACATGGGCGGCCTGTTCCGCAATGCGGCGGCGTTTGGCGCGGGCGGCCTGTTGCTGGACGACCGCTGCTGCGATCCGTTCTATCGCAAGGCCATTCGGGTTTCGGCCGGCGCCGTGCTGCGCACGCCAATGGCCGTCGCGGGGTCAGGTCCGGCGATGGTCGAGGCGCTGCTGGCGCGCGGCGTCGAGGTGTTGGCCTTCACGCCAGGCGCGGGTGATCGGCTGGCCGCGCTGTCGCGTTCGAGCACGCCCAGGGCGATTCTGATGGGGTCGGAGGGGCCGGGCCTGCCCGCCTCGATCATCGCGCGCTGCCGGGCGGTGCGAATCCCCATGGCGGGCGGATTCGATTCGCTGAACGTCGCCGCCACGAGCGCGGTGGCCCTGCATCAGCTGACGCAGGTCGGTCTGTAAATCTAGAGGGAAACTCGCGATGGAGGCCTGACCGGGAATCGAACCCGGGTGCAAGGATTTGCAGTCCTCTGCGTCACCACTCCGCCATCAGGCCGTCACCTCGAAAGGTGCCGCTCCATCGCGAGGCGGGTTCGCTATCAGATCGGATTGTCCCCTGCAACGCACGGACCTATAAGCGCCTTCGATTTCGCCCCTTTTTGTCGGGGCCTGCCCAAGGACTCTGGATCGATGGATTTCGCCGCCGCGCGCAAGGTCATGGTGGACTCGCAAGTCCGCGTGAACGACGTCACCGATCGCGCCATCCAGGGGGCCATGCTGGCCGTCGAGCGCGAACGCTATTGCGCCGCTGATCGCCAGGCTTCGGCCTATGCCGATGTGACGCCGCAGATCGTGGGCGAGCGCAAGCTGATGCTGCCGCGCGACCTGTCCAAGCTGCTGCAGGCGCTGGACGCACGCGAGGGCGAGCGGGCCCTGGCCGTCGCCGGCCCCTACGGAGCCGCCGTGCTGAGCCGCATGGGCCTGAAGGCCACCGCCCAGGATTCGGCCGAGGTGCTGGCCGTCACGTCCGCCGCCCTGGCCGATGACGGCGTCGAGACGGTCGAGGGCGACCTGAGCCAGCCGGTGGGCGAGGGCTGGGACGTGATGATCAGCGAGGGCGCGGTGACGCATCGTCCGCAGGCCTGGATCGACGCCTTGCGCGTCGGCGGGCGTCTGGCGGTGGTCGAGCGGACCGGGCCGGTGGGCAAGGCCGTGCTTTATGTGCGCGGGGAGCAGGGCGTGTCGCGTCGCGAACTGTTCGACGCGGCGGCGCCGGTTTTGGACGTCTTCACCCCGGCCCCCGCCTTTGCGCTTTGAAAGCGACGGGTTCTTCTGGCGCTCGCGTGAAAAAAACTTAACTGGCGCCGAGCGAGCCTAGGCCGCAACAGACGCCGGAAGAATGGGCGCGCGCTATTCAAACCGCGCCAGGCTGAGGATTGGTCATGTTCAAACGCTCCCGCGCGCTCGCCACTGCCGCCGTGGTCGCCCTGACGATGGGCGCCGCGCCGTCCACGGCCTGGGCCGATACGCTGCAGGAGGCCATCGCCCTGGCCTATCGCACCAATCCGACTCTGTTGGCGCAGCGCGCCAACCAGCGCGCGCTGGACGAAACGATCGTCCAGGCCCGATCGGGTCTGCGCCCCACGATCACAGGCTCGGCCGGCGTCACCTATACCCGCACGGACAGCCAGGGCGGACAGCCGATCGACCTGGACGGCGACGGCGTCCCGGACACGGTGTCGCCGGGCGGCGTTTCCGAGAGCGAGAGTGTCAACGCCGGCGTCAGCCTGGGCCAGAACATCTGGACCGGCGGCCGGACCAGCCTGGGCATCAGCGCCGCCGAGGCCAATGTCCGCGCCGGGCGCGAGAATTTGCGCGCGGTCGAGCAGCAGGTGATGGCCTCGGTCATCCAGGCCTATGCCGACGTCGTGCGTGACATGGAGATCCTGCGCATCCGCCAGGACAACATCACCGTCTTGAACCGCCAACTCGACGAATCGAACGCGCGATTTGAAGTCGGCGAAATCACCCGCACGGACGTGGCCCAGTCCGAGGCGCGCCTGGCCCAGTCCCAGGCCGATCTGGCCAACGCTCAGGCCCAGCTGTCGACCTCGCGCGCCGCCTACGCAGCCGTTGTCGGTCAGGCGCCGGCAGACATGGAGGCGCTGCCGGTGCTGCCCGGCCTGCCCACCGACTTCGACGACGCGATGGCGGTCGGACTGGCCGAGAACCCGCAGGTTCTGGCCGCCCTCTACAGCCAGCAGGCGGCCGAAGCGCAGGTTGCCCTGGCCCGCGCCGAATATCTGCCGTCGGTTCGGGCGACGGCCTCGTACGGGGGGTCCAGCAGCGACTTCGGCAGCATCGACCTGGCCGAGCGGACGCAGTTTCAGGCTGGTGCGACCCTCTCTGTCCCGCTGTTCACTGGCGGCCTGAACCGGTCACGCGTGGCTCAGGCGCTCGAACAGGCTAACGCCGCTCAAATCGGTGTCGAAGGCCAGAAACGCACCCTGCTGCAGACGATCTCCAGCGCCTTCGCTCAGACGGTGTCAGCGCGCGCGACCTTGCAGGCCGGCAACGAAGCCGTGCGGGCCGCCTCGGTCGCCGCCGAAGGCGTGCGTCAGGAGGCCCAGGTGGGCCTGCGTACGACGCTGGACGTGCTGAACCAAGAGCTCGAACTGCGGGCCGCCCAGGTGACCCTGGCCTCTGCACGCCGCAACGAATATGTCGCTCAGGCCCAACTGTTGGCCGCTATGGGCCGGCTGGGCGGGCCGAACCTGGATCCGACGATCGAAGCCTATGACGCGGAAGCGAACCTGCGCCGCGTGCGCAACCGCGGCGCTCTTCCTTGGGACGGTGTGATCGAGGCGATTGACCGCATCGCGGCCCCGCCGGTGCTGCCGGCCAACGATGCGGAAGACGCGCCGATCGATCGGCAACTGAAGGGCGACGTAGTTCGGACCGCGCCGCAAAACTGATCGTCAGTCGCCTGTCAGGCGAAAAAGTCCCGTTGATTCCGGCGGGCGTTGATGCGACGACAGGACGACCGGGGGCGGGCGGCAGCGACGTTCGACGACCCGTCAGGATTCGCTGAGGATGTCCGTCATGACCGATCAGTCCGCTCAGGAACCGACGATGGAGGAAATCCTCGCGTCGATCCGCCGGATCATCTCCGAAGACGACGCCCCGGCCGAGGCGCCGGCCGGCGAGGAGCCCGCGCCTGCCGCCGAGCTCGAACCTGAACCCGAACCCGCGCCTTCGCCGGCGCTGATGGACGAGACGCCTTCGGTCCAGCCCGAGGAAGAGGTGCTTGAGCTGACCGAGCGCGCCGAGCCCGAGCAGATCGGCGACCTCGATGTGGCCGAGGCCCAGCCGTTCCCGGCCGCCGAAGCCGAGCCGGAGCCCGCGCCCCAGCCCGCGGCGGCCGCCAGCCCCTATGATTCCCTGGTCGGCGACAGCGCCGCCGCCAGCGCCGCCTCGGCCTTCGCCGGCCTAGCCGCCACCTTCCAGAAGCCCGAGGCCCCTGCGGCGCGCGGCCCCGACCTCAACTTCGCCAGCGGCTCGACCGTCGAGGCCATGGTCGCCGAAATGCTGCGTCCGATGCTGAAGGACTGGCTGGACGCCAATCTGCCCGGCATCGTCGAGGCCCAGGTACGCAAGGAAGTCGAACGCATCGCCCGCAACGCCGGCTGACCCTTCCTGATTGACGACGTCATGGGGCGGCTCCGCGAGGCGGGGCCGCCCTTTTCTTTTGCGGCGCTGGACAGCGGCGCCCTCATCCCCGAAACGACACCCATGCTCGACAAGACCTTTGACCCCCAGGCCGCCGAACCCCGTCTTTATGCACAGTGGGAAGCTTCGGGCCTGTTCGCCCCGCGTCAGGACACGGCGGCCCAGGCCTATTCCATTGTCATCCCGCCGCCGAACGTGACGGGTTCGCTGCACATCGGCCATGCGCTGAACAACACCCTGCAGGACATCCTGGCGCGCTATCACCGCATGCGCGGCAAGGCGGTGCTGTGGCTGCCGGGCACCGACCACGCCGGCATCGCCACCCAGATGGTGGTCGAGCGAAAGCTGGCGGCCGAAGGCAGCATCAGCCGCCGCGACCTGGGTCGCGACGCCTTCATCGAGAAGGTCTGGGACTGGAAGGCCGAATCCGGCGGGACCATCGTGCGCCAGCTGCGCCGACTGGGCGCCAGCTGTGACTGGAGCCGCGAGCGCTTCACCCTGGACGAGGGCCTGAACGCCGCCGTCCGCAAGGTCTTCGTCCAGCTGCACAAGGAGGGCCTGATCTACCGCGACAAGCGCCTGGTGAACTGGGACCCGCATTTCCAGACCGCCATCTCGGACCTGGAGGTCGAGCAGAAGGAGGTCGACGGGGCCTATTGGCACTTCGCCTATCCGCTGGCCGACGGCGTGACCTATGAGCATCCGATCGCCTTCGACGACGACGGCAAGGCGACGGAATTGGAGACGCGCGACTACATCGTGGTCGCCACGACCCGCCCCGAGACCATGTTGGGCGACACCGGCGTAGCGGTGCATCCGGAGGACAAGCGGTATGCGGGCTTGGTCGGTAAGGCCGTGGTGCTACCCATCACCGGCCGCCGCATTCCCATCGTCGCCGACGACTACGCCGACCCGACCAAGGGTTCGGGCGCGGTGAAGATCACCCCGGCGCACGACTTCAACGACTTCGGCGTCGGCAAGCGCGCCGGTCTGGCCGCGCTGAACGTGATGGACGCTGAAGCTCGCATTACGGACGAGGACGTGCCGGAAATTCCTGCGGACCTTGTCGGAATGGAACGCGAGAAAGCACGTAAAGCTATCGTCGTTCGGGCCGAGGAAGAGGGCTGGCTGAAGGAGATCGAGAAGACCCGCCACATGGTGCCGCACGGCGACCGCTCGGGCGTGGTGATTGAGCCGTGGCTGACGGACCAGTGGTATGTTGATGCCCATGCGCTGGCTCAGCCCGCGCTGAAGGCGGTCGAGCATGGCGACACGGTCTTCGAGCCCAAGTCTTACGAGAAAATCTACTTTGAGTGGCTGCGCAACATCGAGCCCTGGTGCATTTCGCGCCAACTCTGGTGGGGCCACCGCATTCCAGCATGGTTTGGTCCTCCCGCAGGCGAAAACGGCAAGTGGGAGAGCGGGCCGTTTAAGATCTTCGTTGCCGAGAGTGCGGCCGAGGCGCTCGCCCAGGCTGAAGCCTTCTACGGTTGCCCAGCTTCGGAAAGCGATACTGTCGGTTGGGAGGGTGGCGAGCCGTTTGACAGCTCGGACTATCCGTACACTTCAGTTCGCCTTGCCCAGGACGAGGATGTTCTGGACACTTGGTTCAGCTCAGCCCTGTGGCCCTTCTCGACCATGGGCTGGCCCGAGAAGACCGAGGACCTGGAGCGCTTCTATCCGACCAGCGACCTGGTCACGGCGGCGGACATCATCTTCTTCTGGGTCGCCCGGATGATGATGATGGGGCTGCACTTCATGGACGAGGTTCCGTTCAAGCGCGTCATCATCAATGGCCTGGTCCGCGACGAGAAGGGCCAGAAGATGTCGAAGTCCAAGGGCAATGTCATCGATCCGCTAAGCATCATTGATGAGCTGGGCGCCGATCCGCTGCGCTTCACCATGGCCATCCTGTCGGGCACGCGCGACATCAAGTTGTCGAAGCAACGCATTGAAGGCTATCGCAACTTCGGCACCAAGCTGTGGAACGCCTCCCGCTTCGCCCAGATGAACGAGGCCGCGCGCGTCGCGGGCTTCGATCCGACGACGGTCGAGCAGACCATCAACCGCTGGATCCGGGGCGAGCTGACCAAGGCGGAGCGCCAGGTGTCGGCGGCAGTGGAGGGCGGCCGGTTCGACGACGCCGCCAGCGCGCTCTATCGCTTCATCTGGAATGTCTTCTGCGACTGGTATCTGGAGCTGGCCAAGCCGGTGTTCCAGGGCGCCGACGAGGCCGCCAAGGCCGAGACCCGCGCCATGACCGCCTGGACGCTGGATCAGACGCTGAAGCTGCTGCACCCGGTCATGCCCTACATCACCGAGGAGCTGTGGGCGCAGCTGGGCGGCGAGGGCCTGCTGATGGGCCAGGCCTGGCCCGAGCTGCCCGACGCCTTCATCGACACCGGCGCCGAGGCCGAGATCGGCTGGCTGGTCGATCTGGTCACCGAGGTTCGCGGGCTGCGCGGGGAGATGAATGTGCCGCCGTCGGCCAAGCCGCCGCTGACCTTCGTCGCGCCGACTGCCGAAACTGAGGCTTTGATCGCGCGCCACCGCGATCTGATCCTGACGCTGGCGCGTGTGTCGGCGATCGAAACGGCACAGGCCGCGCCCGAGGGCGCTGTGACCTTCGTGTCCGGCACGACCACGGCTGCGCTGTCGCTGGCGGGGATCATCGACCTGACGGCCGAAAAGGCGCGGCTGGAGAAGGAGATCGCGGCCTTCGACAGCGACATCGCCCACTTCAACAAGAAGCTGGGCAACCCCAACTTCGTGTCGCGCGCCGCCGCCGAAGTGGTCGAGGAACAGCGGGCCAAGCTCGCCGAGGCCGAGACCGGCAAGGCCAGGCTGCAGGCGGCCCTCGGCCGATTGAGCCAGATCGCTTGAGGACGCGCATCGACCAGCTACTGGTCGCCCGGGGCTTGTTCGACACGCGCGCCCGGGCTCGTGCGGCCATCGAGGCGGGGCGGGTCGCCGTTGACGGCCGCACGGTCGCGAAGCCGTCGGAACAGGTCGCTGAGGACGCTGCCATCCAGGCCGAAGCCGCCCATCGCTGGGTCGGTCGCGGCGCGCTCAAGCTGGATCACGCCCTGACCCTGTGGCCGGTTTCGGTCGAAGGCCGGGTGGTGCTGGACGTCGGCACCTCCACCGGCGGGTTCACCGAGGTCTGCCTGGATCGCGGCGCAGCGCGGGTGTTCGCGGTCGATGTCGGGTTTGGCCAGATGCATCCGTCGGTCGCCGCTGACCCGCGCGTGACGAACCTTGAGCGCACCGACGCCCGCGACCTGACGCCAAAACTCATCACCGAGCCACCGCAACTGATCGTCTGCGACGCCAGTTTCATCAGCCTGGCCAAGGTTCTGCCGGCGGCCCTGGCTCTGACTGCGCCGGGAGCGGACCTGATCACGCTCGTTAAACCCCAATTCGAACAGGATGGGCCCAAGGGCGTCGGCAAGAAGGGCGTCGTCAAGGACATCGAGGCCCAACGGGGAGCGCTGGAAAGCGCCAGGGTCTGGCTTGGGTCAATCGGATGGAGGGTGAACGCCGAGGCCGAAAGCCCCGTCCGCGGCGGCGACGGCAACGTCGAATATCTGGTCTGGGCCTCGAAGCCCTAGAAGCGCTGGAGCCGCGCAAGTGTCCGCCCCACCGGGGATCAGCCGGGATCGCGCGAACGGCTGACGGTCTTGAGGGCGTCCAGAGCCCGGTCGCGTGCGTTTGCGTGATCGAGGATCGGGCGCGGATAGTCGCGCCCAAGCCGCACGCCGGCCTGATCCAATACGTCGCCAGGGGCGGCCCAGGGCTGATGCAGCCACTTGTCAGGCAAGCGCTTGAGCTCGGGGATCCATCGTCGAACGTATTGACCGTCGGCGTCGAACTTTTGACCCTGGCTGACCGGATTGTAGATCCGGAAGTACGGAGCGGCGTCCGCGCCGGATCCAGCAACCCACTGCCAGTTCTGAACATTGTTGCCCAAATCGGCGTCGACGAGGGTGTCCCAGAACCAGGCTTCGCCTTTTCGCCAGTCGATCAACAGGTCCTTCACCAGGAAGGAGGCGACGATCATCCGCACGCGGTTATGCATCCAGCCCGTGGTCCAGAGCTGGCGCAGGCCCGCGTCGACGATGGGATAGCCGGTCTGGCCGGTTTTCCAGGCCTTCAGCCCCCGGGCGTCTTCGCGCCAGGGCATCTGATCGTACTCGGGCCGGAAGGCCGTGTCGGTGATATGGGGGAAGGCGTGCAGCAGTTGGGCCGAAAAGTCGCGCCAGGCCAACTCGGACACGAACTTGTCGATCTGGGCCTGAGGCGCGTCCGACGCGCGAACCCGCTCGACCACCCGCCAGGGCGCGATCTCGCCCCAGTGCAGGTGCGGCGACAGGCGGCTGGCGCCCGGCTGGGCGGGGTGATCGCGGCCCTTGCTGTAGGTTTTCAGGCCGCGCTTGATGAAGGCCGACAGGGCGTCGCCGGCCCCGGCCTCGCCGGGCGTCCAGTCGAACCCCTTGGACCAGTCGGGTTTCGTGGGATGCAGGCCCCAATCGCTCAGCGATTCGCTCTCCACGCTCGGCGACGACACCGCGCGTGGCCCGGTCGTGTGCGGCCGAGGCTCCATATGCGCGACCAGGGCCTTCAGGAAGGGCGTGAACACCTTGTAGGGCCCGCGCTGGCCGGTGCGGATATCGCCCGGTTTGGACAGCAGCGAGCCGTTGAAGCCGCGGCAGGTGACGCCCTCGTCCTTGAGGGCATGGGCGATGTCGGCGTCGCGCGCGAAGGCGTCCGGCTCGAACAGGCGGTTCATGAAAAGATGGTCGGCGCCGGTCTCGCCGACGATCTGGCGCAGCACGGCCTCGGGATCGCCGGCGCGCAGGATCAGGCGCGATCCGCGCTCGCGTAGCGCGCCGTCCAGCGCCGACAGCGACTTGTCCAGCCACCAGCGCGAGGCAGCGCCCATAGGACGCTCGGACCCGGCCGTGTCGAGGATGTAGAGCGGGATGATTCGCCGGCCGGTTTCCGCCGCCGCATTCAGGGCGGGGTTGTCCTGCAGCCGCAGATCGCGGCGAAACCAGAGGATGACCGGGGGCTCTGTGGTCACGCGGCGCGGCTCCGTCTATCTTGTATGCAGGACAGCCCGACGCCACCTGTTCGTCCCAATGATGCGCCAAATGCGCGTCGCCGCCAGACGATCCAGACGAAAGATTTTGCAGCCGTGACCCAACCCAACGCCGTCATCACCCTGTCCGAAGGCCTGGCGCGGCCTGTCGTCATCGGCGGCGGCGCGCGCATCGTCTTCATCGCCGGCCCGTGCCAGATGGAGAGCCGACAGCACGCGTTGGAAACGGCCCGGGCGCTGAAGGAGATCGGCGAGCGGCTGGACGTGGGCATCATCTACAAGACCAGCTTCGACAAGGCGAACCGCACCTCGGCCTCGGCCGCGCGTGGAATCGGCCTGAAGGACGCCCTGCCGATCTTCGCCGAGATTCGCGAAACGACCGGCTTGCCGACCCTGACCGACGTTCATTCCGAGGCCCAGTGCGGCCCGGTGGGCGAGGTCGTCGACGTGCTGCAGATCCCGGCCTTCCTCAGCCGCCAGACCGACCTGCTGCTGGCCGCGGCCGCGACGGGCAAGGCGATCAACATCAAGAAGGGTCAGTTCCTGGCGCCCTGGGACATGAAGAACGTCATCGCCAAGGTCGTCGGCGCCGGCAATCCCAACGTCATGGCCTGCGAGCGGGGCGCCAGCTTCGGCTACAACACCCTGGTCAGCGACATGCGCTCGCTCCCGATCCTGCGCGAGATCGGCTGCCCCGTGGTGTTCGATGCGACCCACAGCGTGCAGCAGCCGGGCGGGCAAGGGACGTCCTCGGGCGGCCAGCGCGAGTTCGTGCCGGTGCTGGCGCGCGCCGCCGTGGCCGTGGGCGTGGACGCCGTCTTCATGGAGACCCACCCGGATCCCGACAACGCCCCATCGGACGGCCCCAACATGGTGCCGATGGATCAGTTCGAGGCCCTGGCGGCCCAGCTGATCGCCTTCGACGATCTGGCCCGGTCGTCGGGCGCCAAGGCGCCGATGGCGAAGGCCGCCTGAATCCGATAGGTCCGTCCCATGACTGAACGGACCCTCGATCTCGGCGCGCTCCAGGCGCTTCTGGACAAGGCGCGCGGCCTGACGGTCGCCTGCGTCGGCGACCTGATGCTGGATCGCTACGTCTATGGCGAGGTCAGCCGCATCTCGCCCGAGGCGCCGATCCCCGTGCTGCGCGCGCGCCGTCAGACGGCCATGCCCGGCGCGGTCGGAAACGTAGCGCGCAATGTGGCGGCCCTGGGCGGCCGGGCTCGGCTTGGTGGTGCGGCTGGACGCGACGCCGCCGGCGACGAACTGGCTCAGTTGATCGACGCCGATCCGGCCATCGACAGCTATGTGGCGCGCTCCGCGCCGTTGACCACGGTCAAGACGCGCTTCGTCGCCGCCGGGCAGCAGCTGTTGCGGCTCGACGACGAGGAGGGTGGCCCGGGCCAGACCCTCGACGCGGCGGTGTTCGAGGGGGCGTCGGCCATCCTGTTGTCCGACTACGCCAAGGGGGTTGTGGACGACGCCCTGATCGCGGCGGCGCTCAAGGCCGGCGCGGCAGCCGGCGCGCCCGTGGTGGTGGATCCCAAGGGGCGCGACTTCGCCCGCTATGGGGCGGTCGATCTGATCAAGCCCAACGCCAGCGAGCTGGCCGCCGCGACAGGCCTGCCGGTCGAGAGCGACGCCGAGGTCGAAACGGCGCTGACGGCCCTGCTGGCCGCGACGACCGCCAAGGCCTTGGTCGTCACCCGCGCCGGCAAGGGCATGAGCCTGATGCGGCGCGGCGAGGCGGTGAAGCATTTCCCCGGCCGGGCGCGCGAAGTGTTCGACGTCTCGGGCGCCGGAGACACGGGGCTGGCGGCGCTGGGCCTGGCCTTGGGCGCGGGCGCATCGCTGGAGACGGCGGTCGAGTTCGCCATCCTCGCCTCGGGCGTGGTGGTCGGAAAGAGCGGCACCGCCGTTGTCACGCCCGCCGAACTGATAGAGGCCGAGATGAGCGGCCACGCCGCCCTGTCCTCGGCGAAGGTGACGCCGGTGGACGACCTGGTCGATCAGGTCGAAGCCTGGCGCCGGCAGGGCTTGCGGGTCGGCTTCACCAACGGTTGCTTCGACATCCTGCATCGCGGGCACGTGGCCTATCTGGCGCAAGCGCGCAGCTGGTGCGACCGACTGGTCGTGGCGCTGAACACCGACGCCTCCGTGCGCCGCCTGAAGGGGGAGGGGCGCCCGGTCAATGATCTGGACAGCCGCGCCGCCGTCATTGGCGGCCTGGCCAGCGTGGATCGAGTGACGAGCTTCGACGCTCCGACACCGCTGGAGTTGATCGAACGTCTGCGCCCCGATGTCCTGATCAAGGGGTCGGACTACACCCGCGAGGGCGTGGTGGGCGGCGATCTGGTCGAAAGCTGGGGCGGCGAAGTGCGCCTCGCCGACTTCAAGGACGGCTTCTCCACCACGCGGACCATCGAGAAGATGACGGAGCGCCAGGCGTGAGCGAGCGGATGATCGTCGTCACCGGCGGCGCCGGCTTCATCGGCTCCAACATCGTCGCGCGCCTGTGCGAGCCGGGCGGCTACGACGTGGTGGTGTGCGACCGCCTGGAGACCGCTGACCTGGCGAAATGGAAGAACATCGCCAAACACGCGATCGCTGATCTGTGGGCGCCCGAGGAGCTGTTCGAGCGGCTGGATCGGCACGCCGACCGCATCGAGGCCGTGGTGCACATGGGCGCCATATCGTCCACCACCGAGCCTGACGCCGACCGGGTGATGCGCAACAACTTCGCCCTGTCCCGTGACCTGTGGGACTGGTGCGCGGCTAACGGCACGCGGCTGATCTACGCCTCGTCCGCCGCCACCTATGGCGAAGGCGAGCGAGGCTTCGAGGATCGAGACGACCTTGAAAGTCTAGGTCGGCTTCAGCCGCTAAACGCCTATGGATACTCTAAAAGATTGTTCGACGAATATGCTGTCCGCCAGGCCAGCCGGGGCCATGCGCCGCGCCAATGGGCGGGGCTGAAGTTCTTCAACGTCTATGGGCCCAACGAGTACCACAAGGTCGGCATGATGTCGGTCGTGGCCCAGATCTGGCCCAAGGCCTCGGCGGGAGAGACCGTCAGCCTGTTTCGCTCGCACCGGCCCGATTACGCCGACGGCGGCCAGCTGCGCGACTTCGTTTACGTGGATGACATCGTCGACATCATCGCTTGGCTGCTGGAGTCGCCGGTCGTGACGGGCGTGTTCAACGCCGGATCGGGCCAGGCCCGGTCCTTCGCCGACCTGGCCAAGGCGACCTTCGCGGCCGCCGGACGCCAGCCCAGCATCGCCTATGTCGACATGCCGGAGGTCCTGCGCGAGCGGTACCAGTACTTCACCCAGGCCGAGATGGGTCGGCTTCGGGCGGCGGGGTATCCGGGCCAGTCGACCCCGCTGGAGGAAGGCGTGCGCCGCTACGTCCAGGACTATCTGTCCAAGCCGGACCCCTATCGATGAGAGGGCCGAAGCTGACCTTTCGCCAGTGGGTCGGCTATGCGGGCTTTGCGCTCGTCTTTCTGCTCGTGGCGGCGGTGGCCGTCTGGCGAGGAGATATCGTAAGGGCTGGGCTGGACCCCCAGGTTCCGTTTCAAACCTATGATCCGCCGCCTGCGCCTGATTACGCTCGCGACGACGCGTGGGCTTTGAACGAGGCTATGACGCCGGACAGCGGGCCGGCCTCCGTGTTTTTCGTCCATTCCACAACCTATGACGGGGGAGCAGAATGGAATGGTCCGATCGGCGATCCCAAGGCGGACGACTATCTGATCCGCGTGGTCTTGCCGAACTACGCAGCGCCATTCACACGGGCAGGCGCAATCAGCGCGCCGCGCTATCGTCAGGGCAGCGTCTACACCCGCCTCACAATTCGCGATGACGCCCGCGAGGCTCGCGCCTTCGCCTACCAGGACATTGTCGCCGCCTTCCAGGCCTGGACAGCCCGCCACCCCGAAGGCCCCATCGTTCTTGCGGGCTTGGAGCAAGGTGCAGAACTTGTCGATAAGCTGCTGTTTGACAAGGCGCTCGCGGATCCGAACATCAGACGAAGGCTGGCCGCCGTGTATCTGATGGACACCCTGACGCCAACGAGCCGCTTTGACAGCTTTCCCCTCTGCGACCGACGCGCCCAGTTCGGATGCGTTGTCGCCTGGGGGGCCGTGGCCGCAGACGACGAAGCTGAGGCGAACCGCCGAGAGCGCCGCGCCCTGACCTGGGATGCAGGCGGCCGTCTGGTCAGCGTCGGCAGACATCCGACCGCTTGCGTCAATCCGATCACCGGCTCGAGCCGGGAGCCTCTTGCACCTGCGCGCGCGAGCCGCGGGGCCACCAACGCCACGAACTTGGAGTGGGGCGCGCGTCCGCCCTTGCAGGCTCGGGTTGTCGAGGCGGCCTGCGAAGATGGGATGCTTCGTTACCGGCACCCAGCCTCGGAGTCGTTTCGACGGATCGGCGCCTGGGCCGATAGACGCAAGGCGCCGCCGTTCAACCTCTTTTATGCCGACGTGGAAGGGGATGTCGTGGAGCGCGTGGCGGCTTGGCAGGCGGCGAATGCCCAACAGTCACAGTGAACCCTGACCGGCGTCTCTAGTCGGCGCCGGGTCGACTGCTCTTCCAATCGAACAGAGCTTCCAGCGTTCTCAGGGCCATGCCCCGATCTGACGCCAGGTCCGGATCTCTGGACATTGTCAGACGGGCGTCGTCGGCCGCCGCCAACAGCAGGCCGCGATGACGGATAGGATCGGCGAACCGGTAGGCGGGGAATCCGCTCTGCTTCAGGCCCAAGGGGTCGCCGCCGCCGCGCAGGCGGAAATCCTCTTCGGCGATTTCAAAACCGTCCTCGGTGCGGCGCAGCGTCTCAAGCCGCTCGCGCGCCGTTTCGCCCAGCTGCCCATCCTCGCCGCCGTACAGCAGGATGCAGGCGCTGGATCGCGCGCCGCGCCCGACGCGCCCACGCAACTGGTGCAGCTGCGCCAGGCCAAAACGGTCGGCGTGTTCGATGACCATGATGGAGGCGTTGGGCACGTCCACGCCGACCTCGACCACCGTCGTGGCGACCAGGACAGGCAGGCGGCCGTCGGCGAACTCGGCCATGACCGCTTCGCGCTCGGCACCCGGCATCTGGCCGTGGGCCAGGCCGACCTCGATGCCCAGAAACTTGCGCAGGTCGGCGGCGCGCGCCTCGGCGGCCGCCAGATCGATCGCTTCGGATTCGGCCACCAGCGGACAGATCCAGTAGGCCTGAGCGCCGCCTTCGACGGCGGCCTTCATGCGGCGCGCAACCTCGCCGATGCGGGCGGCGGGCAGGACGGCGGTGGCGACAGGCGTGCGGCCGGGCGGCTTTTCATCAAGGCGCGAGACATCCAGTTCACCGTACTGGCTGAGCTCGAGCGTGCGCGGGATCGGGGTGGCCGACATGGTCAGCAGGTGCACGCCGCCCAGACGCGGATCGCCCTTGGCCTGCAACCGCTGACGTTCGGACACCCCGAACCGATGCTGTTCGTCGATGACCGCCAGGGCCAGCCGGTCGAACCGCACGGCGTCCTGGAACAGGGCGTGGGTGCCGATGGCGACCTGGGCCTCGCCGGACGCCAGGGCCGCCAGCTTGCCGCGCCGCTCGGCCGGCGTGTCGCGCCCGGTCAGCAGCAGGCTGGAGACGCCGGCGGCCTTTAGCAGGGGCGACAGGCGCTGGTGATGCTGGCGCGCCAGGATTTCGGTCGGCGCCATCAGGGCGGCCTGGAAGCCGGAACCCGCCACGTCGGCGAGGGCGAGCGCGGCCACGGCGGTCTTGCCCGACCCCACGTCGCCTTGAAGCAGCCGGCCCATCTGCTTGCCCGAGGCGAGGTCACGCCGGATTTCCTCGACCGCGCGCGACTGAGCGTCTGTCAGGACGAAACCGAGACCGTCGAGCAGGCGCGCGGACGCCTCGCTTGGTCGGGCGACGGGGGCCGGATTGATCTGCCGTGCGCGCCGGCGGCGGGCCAAGGCCAGCTGGTGGGCCAGCAGTTCGTCATAGGCCAGCCTCTGACGCGCCGGGGCCTCGGGCGACAGGTCCGTCTCCGTGCGGGGCGCGTGAAGCTGGCCCAGCGCCTCGTGCCAGCCCGGCCAGGCACGCTTGGCCAACCAGGCCGCGTCTTGCCATTCCTCGAGCTCCGGCGCGGTCTCCAGCGCCTGCAAGGCCAGCTTGCGCACCACGCGCGAGGTCAGGCCCTGGGCGGCGGGATAGACGGTCTCGGCCTCGGGAATGTCGGCGGCCTTTTCAGGCGGTACGATGTGGTCGGGGTGCGGGATCTGCACCTCGTTGTTGAAGCGCTCGACCCGCCCACTGACCAGGCGGCGCGCGCCCTTGGGCGCCAGGCTCTCGATGTGACGCGGCGATCCGCCGAACCAGACCAGATGGATGAAGCCGGTGTCGTCGGACGCGCGCATGCGGAAGGGCGCGCCGGGCTTGTGCGGGGGAAACAGCCGGTCGATCGTCACGTCGAAGACCCCGACCTCGCCCTCCACAGCGCCCTGAGCGGTCATGGGGCGGCGATGGACCAGCCCTGAGGGCGAAAGGAACAGCAGGTCGCGCACCAGAGGCCCGGCCACCTTGGCGACCAGCGGCGCGACGCGCGGCCCCACGCCCTTCAGGCTGGTGACCTCCGCGAACAGGGGAAAGAGAATCTGCGGCCGCATGATCCGCCCAGCATAGCTGGCGAAACGGCGACTGGAACGCTATCTGACCGCTCTTGTTGAATGAACGAACCGGGCAAGGATCCTTGTGGCCGACATCGACGCGCGTCTGAAACAGCGGCTGGGCCGCATCGCCTTCCGCGCCTGGCGTCGCGGCTTCCGCGAGGCGGACATGGTCCTGGGCCCCTTCGCCGATCAGGTGGCCCCCACCCTGACCGAGCCCGAGCTGGACGTGTTTGAGGCGTTGCTGGATGTCGAGGACCAGTATCTCTACGCCTGGATCATCGAGCGCGAGCCGACGCCGCCCGAACATCAGGGGCCGGTTATGGACCGCATCCGCGCCTTCATGCGCGCCCATGTGGCGAGCGCTGTCGCCGAGGGGATCGGCTGATGGACGCTCAGCTCACGAACCCGCGCGTCGATATCGAACTGGGCGGCTCGCCCGAGGGCCTGGACGCCCTGGTGGTGGCCGAGCGCGTAAAGGCGAATGGCGGTGTGGCTCTGTTCGTGGCGCGCGACTACCAACGCTCAGGAGCCTTTGTTCAGGCGTTTCAGTTCTTCGCCAAGGATATTGAAGTCCTTGAATATCCGTCCTGGGACTGTCTGCCCTACGACAGGCTTAGCCCCACCGCGTCGGTTTCTGCCCAGCGCATGGCGACGCTGACGCGTCTGGCCCAAGGACCGAAGGATGACCGACCGCTGCTGGTGGTCGCCACCATCGCGGCAGCCGCCCAGCGCACGCCGCCGCGTTCGGTCACGACCGCCGCAGGTTTCGAGGCGCGCATCGGCCGCGATCTGGAAATGGCGGCGCTCGAGAAATACTTCAGCACCAACGGCTATGTCCGTGCCTCGACCGTGTCGGAACGCGGCGAGTACGCGGTGCGCGGCGGGGTGGTCGATGTCTTCCCGCCGGGCTTTGACGAGCCGGTTCGCCTGGACATGTTCGGCTCGGAGCTGGAATCGATCCGCGCCTTCGATCCCGAGACCCAGCGGTCGACGCGTCAGCTGAAATCGGTCTCGCTGTCGCCGGTGTCCGAGGTGTTGCTGGATCGCGAAAGCATTTCGCGTTTCCGCAGCGGCTATCTGAACCTGTTCGGCGCGTCGGGCGACGATCCGCTGTATGTGTCGATCAGCGAAGGCGCGCGGCGTCAGGGGATGGAGCAGTGGCTGCCGCTGTTCTACGACCGGCTGGACACCCTGTTCGACTACCTGCCCGACGATGCGCCGGTGTTCCTGGACAACCAGGTCGAGGCGGCGCGCGCCGAGCGCTGGACGCTGATCGACGACGCCTATGACGCGCGCCAAGAGGCCGCCAAGGCCAAGCGGGCGGCTGGCGCGCCGGTCGGCGCGAACCGGGCGCTGCCGCCGGAACGGCTGTATCTGACGGCCGAGGACTGGAACAGCGAGCTCGCGGGCCGCGCCGTGCGTCGCCTCACGCCCTTCGATACGCAGGGCGAGGACGCCGGCGGCCGCCTGGGGCGCAGCTTCGCGGCCGAACGGGCGCAGGACAGCGTCAATCTGTTCGAGGCCGTGGCGCGTCATGCGGAGGCGCTGAAGGAGCAGGGCAAGCGCGTGCTGTTCGCTTCCTGGAGCGAAGGTTCGTCGGAGCGCCTTGCGGCCATGCTGGCCGATCACGGGCTGACCCATGTGGTGGCCGTCCGCGACTGGGCCGATGTTCAGGCCGCGCCGAAGGACCTGTATCTGCGCGGCGTCCTGCCGGTCGAGCATGGCTTCGTCACCGACGACTTGGCGGTGATCTCGGAAACCGACATCCTGGGCGATCGCCTGGCCCGGCCGCGCAAGAAGCGTCGGGCCTCCAACTTCCTGGCCGAGGCGTCTGCGCTGACAACCGGCGACCTGGTGGTGCACCTGGATCACGGCATCGGACGGTATGAAGGGCTGCGCACCCTGGACATTCAGGACGCGCCGCACGATTGCCTGGAGCTGCTCTACGCGGGTGATAGCAAACTCTATCTACCCGTTGAAAACATTGACCTGCTGACCCGTTATGGGTCCGACAGCGAAGGCGTTCAGCTGGATCGGCTGGGCGGCGCGGGCTGGCAGGCGCGCAAGGCCAAGGCCAAGGAGCGCCTGCGCGCCATGGCCGAGGGCCTGATCGCTCTGGCGGCCAAGCGCGCGCTGCGCGTGACCGAGTCCGTCACGCCGCCGTCGGGCCTGTTCGACGAGTTCTGCGCCCGCTTCCCCTACGAGGAGACCGACGACCAGCTGAACGCCATCGGCGATGTGCTGGAAGATCTGGGCAGGGGCACGCCCATGGACCGCCTGATCTGCGGCGATGTGGGGTTCGGCAAGACCGAGGTCGCGCTGCGCGCCGCCTTCGTCGTGGCCATGACCGGCAAACAGGTGGCCATCGTCGCGCCGACGACGCTTCTGGCGCGTCAGCACTTCAAGACCTTCACCGAACGCTTCGCCGGCTGGCCGGTGAAGGTGCGCCAGCTGTCGCGTCTGGTCACCAGCAAGGAGGCCAACGAGACGCGCGCGGGCCTCAAGGACGGCTCGGTCGAGATCGTCGTCGGCACCCACGCCGTCCTGGCTGAGCAGGTCGGGTTCAAGGACCTGGGCCTGGTGATCGTCGACGAGGAGCAGCACTTCGGCGTCAAGCACAAGGAGAAGCTGAAGACGCTGCGCGCGGACGTTCATCTACTGACTTTGACGGCCACGCCGATCCCGCGCACTCTGCAGATGGCGCTGTCGGGCATTCGCGAGATGTCGATCATCGCCACGCCGCCGGTCGACCGCCTGGCGGTGCGCACCTACGTCACGCCGTTCGACCCGGTGATGGTGCGCGAGGCCTTGCTGCGCGAGAAGTATCGCGGCGGCCAGGCCTATTACGTCGCGCCGCGTCTGAAGGACCTGCCGGACATCGAGAAGTTCCTGCGCGAGCAGGTTCCCGAGGTGAAGTTCGTCGTCGGTCACGGCCAGATGTCGGCCACCCAGCTGGAGGAGGTGATGAGCGCCTTCTACGACGGGCAGTACGACGTCCTGGTCTCCACCACCATCGTCGAAAGCGGGCTGGACATTCCAACGGCCAACACCCTGGTCGTGCATCGCGCCGACATGTTCGGCCTGGCCCAGCTGTATCAGATCCGAGGCCGTGTCGGCCGCTCCAAGGCCCGCGCCTTCGCCTATCTGACCAGCGATCCGATCAAGCCCATGACCTTGTCGGCGGAGCGGAGGCTGCAGGTGCTGCAGTCGCTGGACAACCTCGGCGCCGGCTTCCAGCTGGCCAGTCACGACCTGGATCAGCGCGGCGGCGGCAATCTGCTGGGCGACGAACAGTCGGGCCACATCCGCGAGGTCGGCGTCGAGCTGTACCAGCAGATGCTGGAAGACGCGGTCGCGGACCTGAAGGCCGATGGCGAGGGCGAGGCGGTCGACCGCGGCTGGTCGCCGGCGATCAACGTCGGCGCCGCCGTATTGATTCCAGAGGATTACGTGCTGGACCTCAACGTCCGCCTGAGCCTTTATCGCCGCCTGTCGGACGCCGAGAACACCGAAGATCGGGAAGCGCTGGCCGCGGAACTGATCGACCGGTTCGGTCCCCTTCCTGACGAGGCGAAGCAACTGCTGCGGATCGTGGGCATAAAGGCGGCGTGCAAGACGGCGTGCATCGAGAAGATCGACGTGGGGCCCAAGGGGGCCGTGCTGACGCTGCGCGAAAACCGCTTCCCGAATCCGGCGGGCCTGATCGGCCTGATCCAGAAGAACCAAGCCTTCTGGAAGATTCGGCCGGATCAGAAGATCGTGGTCAAGGGCGACTGGCCCACGCCGGAAGATCGGCTGAAGGTCGCCGAACGGATAATGTCAGATTTGGCGCGGGTGGCGGCCGCCGGCTGACTGGGCTGTCGAATCAGACCCGAGTTGACGCCCGGAGATCATGAGACGCGCGTTCCAGGGCCCCGGCCGGCGTCTCCCCAGGCGATAGCTCGGCCACGCCGACCTGAAACTCGACCACGAAAGGCGGCTTGTCTTGTCCGGCGTCGAACGCCGTGCAGGCGATCACCGCAGCTATGCGCTCGGCCGCGAGGCGCGCTGCGGGGCCGCGTGTGGCAGGCAGGGCGAGGGCGAACACCTCGCTGGCCAGGCGGGCGGCGGTATCCTCGACGCGAACCAGGCGCGAGACCATGGCTCCGATCTGAGGCAAGGCCCGGTCCAGCCAGCCTCCTTGGCGCGCCGCAGTCACAGCGCTGCTCTCGGCGACCCGAAGGACACAGACTGAGAGGGGGCGACGGCGGTCGCGCGCGCCCTCGGCGATCCGTTTCAGATGAGCGGCGAAGAGGTCGCGGCCGAACAAGCCGGTCGCAGCTTCCATGCCTCCTGAATCGCGCCCTGCGTCGAGCGCGCGCCGGATCGCCAGATGGCGTCGGTACGTCTGGCCCAGAGCGATGATGCGTCGGGCTGTCTCCGTCTCGTCCGTGTCGGCCGAGGCGACGTCGGAAAAGCCCCGGTGGAATACGTCAGCCAAGCTTATGTCGCCAGGACTGCGCAGGTAGAGCATCAGCGGGATGTGATACAGGCGCGTATTGCGCTTCATGCCGGAGGCGATGGACAGGGCTGGGGCGTGATCCTCTCCGCCCCACAGGACGGCGGCGTCGAACGCGCTTTCATGAAGATAGTCGAAGGCGGTGTAGGGTGTCGGAGCCGCCACCGTCTCTGCGCCCGCCTCGGCCAAGGCGTTGGACAGGCCCAGAAAGCGACGGTCGGGTTGGCCTGCGACGAGAATTCGTAGAGGGGCGGCGTCGACCATGGGTTCCGGCAGATCCACGCCGGCGGCGATGAAGCTCTGGCGGCGGAGGCGGAATTCCTCGTCGGCGATCGCTCCGCGCGCCAGTTGTTCGATGCGCAGCGCGGCCTGTGCGGGGTGAGGAGGGCGGGCCATAGACAGGTCGGCCCCGTCCCCGCCAGGTCCGAACCATAGCACCGGCAGGCTGCGCGGCCGCGCGCCGGCTTTCAGGGCGGCGATGTTCACAACGGGAGAAGCTCCATCCACAATCGCGGCCTCCAGCGGCAGGTCCGTCAGCGCGGCGAGAGCCGTTTCCGCATCACGGGCTGTGACCGTGCGCCAGCCGAGCGCATCCAGGCCTTCGCACAGCGGCCCGATCCGATCATCGTCGGACGCCACTACGAGGACGCGGGGATCAGTAGGCAATCGGCGAGTCTCCTGAACAGTCGGAACGCCGGGGCGTCCAACCTCCAGCATATCCACTAAGCCGGGGCGAAGGTGCAACCGGTCGTGGGGACAAATCTGGGCGAGCCCAGACTTCAGCTTACTCCCAAGACGAAATGGATTAGACTACAGCGCTTGAGTCCGGCTTCGACCGGTCGTCTCCGCGAGGCGGACTTGAGCGCGCCAAACACAGAAATGACCTCGGCCCGCTTCTGGCTGCGTCTGTCGGGCCGCGCTTTCGCGCGCAGCTGGGGTCGTGACGTCATGCTGTTCACGGGCGGCGTTTCGTTTTTCGCGCTCCTGGCCGTCTTTCCCGCGATCGCTATTCTGATCGGCATCTACAAGGTCGGCCTGTCGATCGGCCCGGTCAGCGAGCAGGCGTCCGCCCTCGCCGATGTGCTGCCTCAGGCGGCGCAGGGTATTTTCCTGGCCGAAATCCAACGTCTGGCGTCGGCCTCGACGCGAACCATCTCGGCACAGAGCGCCATCGCTCTAGTCATCGGCGCCTACGCCGCGCACAGGGGTTTCAAGGCCTTGCTTGCAGGTCTCAACCTTATTCATGATGAAGTCGAGCCTCACGGCTTCTTCCGCTTCAACCTTTTGGCCTTCTTCGTGGCCCTCTTCGCGTTCGCCCTGTTCACAGTGGTTTCCGGAGCTGTGGTGACGTTGCGGCTTTTCGCTCATACGCAGGGCGAGCTTGTCGAGCTGGGTCTGCCGCTGAACGGCATCTTGCCATCCGCCGGACTCGCTCTGGGGCTGACGCTTCTCTATCGCTACGCCATGAGCCACAGCGATCGCGTGGCGTGGGGGGCCGCCCTCGCAGGGGGGGCAGTGGCGACGGTCTTCTGCGTGGTTTTTTCTTGGATGTGCGCCATCTACGTCGAGCAGATCGCACAGCTGGGCGCGACCTACGGTTCGGTCGGGGCTGTCGTGGTTCTGCTTATCTGGCTGTCCTGGAACGTGAACGCTGTCTTCTACGGCGGCGCCTTCGCCACCGAGTTGGAGATGGCGGTCGAAGCGCGGCGTCGCGCGGAGACCGAGCCTGCGGCCGACCCCGACGGCCGTATCATCAGTCTTTCGGAGCGGCGGGCGTCTCGACCGTGATGGCCAGTTCGCCGTCGACCTCCTCGATCGACAGAACTCGACCGCCCAATTGAGCCACAAGGAACGGCACGTCGATTCTCGCCATCGGGTCGGTGGCCAGGAGCTTCAGCTGGCGTCGTGGTGGACAGAAAGACATTGCACGCCGCAGGCGCAGGCTTGGCGTCGGACAACGGTGACCGCGCGCATCGACGATCTCAGCCGTCATCGCGGCCGGCCAGTTGCGCCTTCAGCAAGTCCAGGGCCACTCGCACGCTGGCCAGCCGAACCTCTGTCCGTCCGATGTCTCCGAACTCGTGCTTGAGGCTGATCAGTCCCAGCGGACCTTGACTGGCGAACCAGACCCGGCCGGCGGGCTTGTGCTCGGATCCGCCCGGTCCGGCGATGCCGGTCACCGAAACTGATACGTCCGCAAGCGACTGATTCACGGCACCATCCGCCATGGCCCTCGCCACCGGCTCGGAAACCGCGCCGTTCTGTTCAATCAGAACGCTCGGAACGTGGAGGAGGTCGGACTTCGCGGCGTTGGAATAGGTGACGAACCCCCGGTCCAGCATGGTGGATGAGCCGGGCAGGGCGGTCAGGGCGGCGGCGACCAACCCCCCTGTGCAGCTCTCGGCTACGGCGACCATCAGGCCGGCGCGTCCGGCCGCATCGCATACGGCTTGAGCCTGCGTCAGGATGTCGTCTGGGAACATGGGTCTATCCGTAAGCCCTGCGAGTCGGTTTAGGTAGGTCCGTCACGCCGATCTGTCGACGTGCGCCAGAGATGGGATGCTCGATGACGGACGCCAGCCTGACCACCGTCCCCGCCGCGCCGCGCCCTGACGCCGCCACCCCGCTCTTGTTCGCGGTGGCCATTTTCACCTCCGCTTCTCTCGTGTTCCTGGTTCAGCCGATGGCGGCCAAGTTAATCCTGCCGATGCTGGGCGGGTCGCCTTCCGTCTGGAACACCTCGATGGTCTTTTTCCAGGCGGCCCTCTTGGCTGGCTACGGCTATGCGCACCTGCTGCAGCGGGTGAAATCGATCCGGATCCAGGCGAGCATCCACCTGGCGCTTTTGCTGGCTGCGGCCCTGTTCTTGCCATTGCAGATTTCAGGCGCCATGGGCGAGCCGGACCCGGCTGCGCCGATCGCTTGGCTTCTCGCCACCTTGGCCATTTCGGTCGGCGCGCCTTTCGCGGTGCTTTCAGCCACAGCGCCGTTGCTGCAGGCCTGGTACGCGCGCGTGCGCGCCGGTTATCCGGACGGCCATAATCCCTATGTGCTGTATGCGGCGTCGAACCTCGGCAGTTTCCTGGCGCTGCTGGCCTATCCGGCGGTCGTGGAGCCGCTGATGACGCTGTCTGGACAGCGCGGTCTGTGGAGCGGCGGCTATGGCGTCTTCGTCGCGCTCATCGCCGCCCTGGCCGTCATCGTGTGGCGCCGGCGCGAGGACAAGTCCGTCGCCGAGCCTGCGCCGCTGCCCAGAAGCGCGCCGCTGACGTGGAAGGCGCGCGCAATTCTGATCCTGTTGGCGGCGGCGCCGTCCAGCTTGATGCTGGGCGTGACGACCCACCTGTCGACGGATGTGGCCTCGGCGCCCTTCCTGTGGGTGGCGCCCCTGGCCCTGTATCTGCTGACCTTCGTCATCGCCTTCACCAACAAGCCGATCATTCCCGTTTGGGTCACCCTCCTCGTCCAAGCGGCGCTTGTGGCTTCGTGCGTCAGCATGCTGGCTTTCCGAACCGGCTTCTGGCCGGTGATGTTCGCCCTCCACATCGCCACCTTCTTCTTCACCGCCTTGATGTGCCATCAGCTGCTTGCGCTCAGGCGCCCGCCGCCCGATCGGCTGACGGAATTCTACTTGCTGCTGTCGCTCGGCGGAGTGCTGGGCGGGGCGTTCAACGCCTTGGTCGCGCCGGCCATATTCAACATGGTTTGGGAGTATCCGCTGGTCCTGATCGCCGTCGGCCTGGCCCGACCCTGGCGCAATAGCCAGATCACCACGATGGATGCGATGATTCTCGTAGTGGCGACCTTCATCACCGCCGCGCCGCCCGTGGCGTTGGAGATCATGCGGTACAATCCGGATTTCCGGGCCATGTTCGACGCCACGACCCTGATCCAGACGACCCAGATCATCCTCGGCGCCGCCGCCGTCTGCGCCTTTCTGGTGCGGGAGCGGGCGCTGCTGTTCGTGGCGGTTCTGTTCATGATCAATCTGTCAGCCCAGCACGTCGGCCGGGGATACGACTGGGACCTTTCGGAACGCAGCTTCTTCGGCGTCATGCGCGTGGCCAGCACGCCTGATCCGGGTCTGGGCGGCGAGATGCATGTGATGATGCATGGCACCACGCTTCACGGGGCTCAGGCGACATCGCCGGACTTTCGCTGCATGCCGACCCTTTACTACGCCCCGTCCACGCCGATCGGTCAGGCGACCCAGGTCGTTCAGACGCGTCGGCCCGAAGCCGTCATCGGCGTGGTAGGGCAGGGGACCGGCGCCATGGCCGGCTTCAAGCGAGCAGGCGATGCGCTGACCTTCTTCGAAATCGATCCGATGGTCGATCGGCTTTCGCGGGACCCTCGTTGGTTCACCTTCATCTCGGACTGCGCCGTTGGACCGGTCCGGACCGTTCTGGGCGACGCCCGCCTGACGCTCGCGAAGGAGCCCGAGGGCGCCTACGATCTGCTGTTGATCGACGCCTTTTCGTCAGACGCCATCCCGACCCACCTGCTCACGGTCGAGGCGCTGCGCGAATACCTGAGCCTGCTCAAGCCGGACGGCGTCCTAGTGCTCCACCTGTCCAATCGCAATCTCGAGATCACGCTGCCGGCCCAGGCGGCCGCTCAGGCCCTGGGCGTTCAGGCTCGCCACCAAGTGTATATAGAACGCCCCGACACCCCGGACATGGCGGAAGCGTCGACAGAGGCGTTGATCCTGTCGCCCACTCCGCAGGGTCTGGCGGAGTTTGACGCCGACGGCCGCTGGAACCAACTGGCCCCCACCGAGGTGCGACCCTGGACGGACGATTACGTCAATCTGTTTGGAGCGCTGCTGCGCCATCACGGGCTGAGCCGGCACAGCTATTGATTGAGATCAGGCCGGGAGTTCGACGCTGCACGCCGCTTGGGCGGCCAGGCCTTCGTCCCTTCCGGTGAAGCCGAGCGCCTCGGTTGTCGTCGCCTTGACGCTGACTGCGTCCAGCGGAATGGCCAGCAGTTCTGCCAAGCGCGCGCGCATGGCCTGCCGATGGGGCTTCACCTTGGGACGCTCGCAGATCAGGGTGACGTCGACATTGACGATCCGACCGCCGCGGCGCGCCACCAGCTCTGCGGCGTGAACCAGGAAACGGTCGGACGGCGCGCCCTTCCATTGCGGGTCAGTCGGCGGGAAGTGATCGCCGATGTCGCCTTCGCCGATGGCGCCGAGAATGGCGTCGGTCAAGGCATGCAGGCCCGCGTCGGCGTCCGAATGGCCGACGAGGGTCTGGTCGTGCGGGATCTCCACGCCGCACAACCACACTGCGTCGCCCGGCCCCCAGCGATGCACGTCAAAGCCGGTGCCCACTCGAATCTGACGCGGCGTCAGGGCCTCGGCCATGGCGAAATCCTCGGGATAGGTGAGCTTCATCAGGCGGGGGTCGCCGGGTACGATCCGAACGCGTCCGCCGGCGGCCAGAACCGCTTCGGCCTCATCGGTCGGAGGGCGGTCGCCAACCCAACGATCCAGCGCCTCTATCAAGACGCGGCGACGAAACGCCTGGGGGGTCTGGGCGCGAAACAGGTTGTTGCGATCTTGTGCGCCGTTGATCCATCCGTCCGCCGCCTGGCGCAGACTATCGGCGCAGGGCAGGGCGGGCAGGGCGCCATCGGCCTCTTCAAGCGCCGCCAGCAGGCTTTCGACCACTGTGGCCGACAAGAGCGGGCGCGCCGCGTCGTGCACCAGAACCGGCGTATCGCTGTCGCCGACCAGCCCTGCAAGACCCAGGGCGACCGACCCCGCACGATCCGGCGCGCCTGTAGCGATGCGCCAGTTCTCCCAATCGGCCAAAGCCGCCGCGCCCAAGGCTTCATCGCCGGGGGGAACGACAAGGACGCCGTGACGCGCGCTCGACAGCGCGGCGACGGCGCGGCGCGCCACGGTCTGCCCGGCCAGCATCCGCCATTGCTTGGCGCCGCCGGCGCGCGAGCCTGCGCCGGCCGCAACCACCACGGCGTCGAAAACGGGATGGGAAGTCATTCCCGCCTTCTAAGCGCCGCGTTCGGGCTTGACGAGAGGGTCTTCGACAGGCGCAAAGCGGCGGAATGACCCACAGCCTCACTATTGGCGACGTCACGGTTCCCGGGCGGGTGCTCATGGCGCCTATGACCGGGATCACGGACCTCCCGTTTCGTCAGGTCGCCAGCCGCCTAGGTGCGCCCTATGTGGCGACCGAGATGGTTGCTTCAGCCGAACTCGCGCGAGGACGGCCGGACGTGGTGCGTCGCGCAGCCGTCGGCGAGGGCTTGCCGCTCACCGTCATTCAGCTTGTCGGCCGCGACCCCGCCGCGATGGCCGACGGCGCGCGGATGGCCGAGCAAGCCGGCGCCGACATAATCGATCTGAACTACGGCTGTCCGGCCAAGGAGGTGACGGGCGCGGCGGCGGGCTCGGCGCTGATGCGCGATCCCGACCTGGCCCTTCGGATCATCGAGACTGTGGTAGCGGCGGTGTCCAGGCCTGTGACGGTCAAGATGCGCCTGGGCTGGGACGAAACCAGCATGAACGCCGCCGCTTTGGCGCGGCGAGCCGAGAACGCGGGCGTGGCGGGAGTGACGGTGCATGGTCGCACGCGCAAGCAATTCTACACCGGCGACGCCGACTGGGACGCAGTGGGCGACGTCAAGGCCGGAGTTTCCATTCCGGTGATCGTGAACGGCGACATCGTCACGGTGGATCAGGCGCGCAGGGCGTTGAACCGCTCAGGCGCCGACGCGGTGATGCTGGGGCGCGGCGTTTACGGGCGGCCGTGGCTTGCTGCGCGGCTGGAGGCGGCGTTGCGCGGCGAGCGGGTCGACCCCGAACCCGGGCGCGCCGAACGGCTAGCCGTTGTCATCGAGCATCTGCGAGCGTCGGTCGGATTTTATGGTCTGCCCTTGGGGTTGAAGATGTTCCGCAAGCATCTGGGTTGGTACATCGAGCAAGCGCCCTGGCCTGCCGATCCCGCAGAACGGCGCGCCGCAAAGGCGCGACTCTGCCGGTTGGAGACGCCGCAGGAAGTCGAAACCGAGTTGGCCGCTCTCTGGGCTACGGCCCTGACGCATTCAGGCGACAGCACTGTTGAAAATTCGTCACAGGTGACCCACTCTGCCGCGGCATGACCGACACGCCCGCACCGCTGGCTGACGTGCCCGCCGCCGATGATCGGCCGTGGCTGGGGCGGCTCGCCAGCGGCCCGGCCCGCAACGCGTTGATGACGGCCTACGCCCTGGCTGTTTTGATCACTGCAGCCGGCATCTGGCTGGTCGTCGCGGCTCCCGGCGCCGCAGGCGGGGGCGCCCAAGCGGTGGCAAGCCAGGCCGTGCTCGTCGTCCTGGCTTGCAATCTTGTGTTGATCGGCGGGGTGGCGCTGCTGGTTGGAGCACGGGTGCTGCGCCTGGCGCAACGACGCGCGGATCCTGGAGCGCGCCTGCATCTTCGCTTCGTGACCATCTTTTCATTGGTGGCGGTGGCGCCCGCCATTCTGGTCGCCCTGGTGTTCGGCGTGCTTGTCAATCGCGGCGTGGACCAATGGTTCAGCCAAAACGTGCAGGCCGCGGTCGAGAACGGGGCCGACATCGGCCGCGCCTACATCAGCGATGTCTCCGGCAAGATGGACGCCGACCTCGCGACGATCGGAGAGCAGCTGACGAGCGCCCGTCCGCTTTTTGACAATCGGATCCAGTTCTCCGACGCGCTTGTTCAGGCGGCCGAAATCTTCGGTTATCCAGCTATCTACATATTGAACAGCGAAGGCCAGGTCCTGGCGCGCGGCGAGACGCCAGGGGCGCCGCCTTATCTCGCGCCGCCGCGATCTGCGATCGAGGCCGCAGCCGAGGGTGGGGCGCCCCCGCAGGAGGTGACCGAGAATCCGGACGTCGTGCGCTCGGTTTCGGCGCTTCCGGCCTATGGCGACGCCTTCCTGTATCTGGTTCGCCCACTAGAGCCGGGCTTGGTCGGGCAGATGCGCAACAGCGTCGAATCTATCCAGGCGTACCGAGAAGCCGAGGTCAGCCGCGCCCGAATACAGGCGGCCTTCGCCCTGTCTTATCTGGAAACGGTTCTTCTGGTGCTCGTCGGGGCGGTCTGGCTGGGCATGTCGGCGGCCAGTGCTATTTCAGGACCGATCGGACGGCTCGTCCGGGCTGCGGACCAGGTGGCGTCAGGCGATCTGACCGCACGCGTCGACAGCACGGGAGCGCCGGGGGAACTGGCGCTTCTGTCTCAAGCCTTCAACCGGATGACCGGCGACCTGCAGGATCAGCAGGCGGCGCTGAAGGCCGCCAGCGACGAAGCTCAGGGTCGAAGCCGCTTCATCGAGACCGTGCTGTCGGGCGTTTCCGCCGGGGTCATCGGACTTGATCGCAAAGGCAGGATATCGGCCATCAATGACAGCGCCGTCCAGTTGCTCGCCATCGCCGACACAGCGTTGCAGGGACGGTCCCTTGCTGAGGTTTCGCCAGAACTGAGCGAACTCGTGCGACGAGCCGAGGCGCATATCGAAGAAGATATTGACGTCAGCCGGGACGGCGACACACGGCGTCTGCGTGTGCGCATCGAGGGGGGGCTGGGCGGCGAGATGGTGCTGACCTTTGACGACATCACCCGTCTCGTTACCGCGCAGCGAAACGCAGCTTGGCGCGACGTTGCGCGTCGCATTGCTCACGAAATCAAAAATCCGCTGACGCCCATCCAACTATCGGCCGAGCGCCTGCGGCGAAAGTACCGAGGTCAGGTGGAGGAGGTCGAGGTCTTCGATCGCTGTACGGAAACCATCATTCGACAGGTTGGCGACATCGGTCGAATGGTCGATGAGTTTTCGGCCTTCGCGCGCATGCCGGCTCCGCGATTCGCCCTCGAAAATCCTGCCGAACTCATGCGGCAGGCGGTCTTCGCCCAGAGGGTCGCGGCGCCTGACGTCGGGGTGGAGCTGGCCGAACCCCTGCCGGAAACGCTGGTGAGCTGCGATGGGCGCATGTTGGGTCAAGCCCTCGCGAACATACTCAAGAACGCGGGGGAGGCGGTGACCGCCCGGCGGGCAGCCCATGGCATGACGTTCGATCGGGCTACGCCAGGCATTATCGCCAGCCTGGCGATCCAGGACGGTCAGGCGTGTTTCACAGTCGAGGACGACGGCCTGGGCCTGCCGGAAAAGGACAGAGACCGCTTGACCGAGCCCTATGTGACCACCCGCGAGAAGGGCACAGGGTTGGGGCTGGCGATCGTGAAGCGTATTTGCGAAGACCACGGCGGCGAGTTGAAGCTTGCCGACGCCGAGACTCTGAATGGCGCACGCGTGCGCTTGGTTGTCCCCCTCAATCCAACCGGCAGGGCCGCCACGCGCGATCGCGCCGCGGCGGCTGAATAGCGAGGCGAAATGCGAGCAACGGGCGCAGACATTCTGGTCGTCGACGACGAGGCCGACATCCGGGACCTGGTGTCAGGTCTGCTTGAAGACGAAGGTCATGCCGTCCGGACGGCCTCGAACTCCGATGCGGCCCTGGCCGCCATTCGAGCTCGACGGCCTTCCCTGGCTATTCTGGACATCTGGATGCAGGGCGGGGGTCTTGACGGCCTTGAACTACTTGATGTGGTCAAGGAGATCGATCCGGACCTTCCTGTCGTCATGATATCCGGGCACGGCAACATCGAAACGGCGGTCAGCGCGCTGAAACGGGGCGCTTACGACTTCATCGAGAAGCCGTTCAAGTCCGATCGTCTCGTCGTGGTCGTGGAGCGCGCGATCGAAGCCGCCAGCCTGCGGCGGGAGAACCGTCGACTGCGGGCGCAGACCATGACGCCCACCGGCATCATTGGGCGATCCGCCGCCGCTCAAGTCCTCAGGGCCACCATCGGCAAGGTGGCGCCCGCGAACAGCCGCGTGCTGATCTCAGGACCGCCCGGGTCCGGAAAGGAACTGGTCGCCCGACAGATACACGAGGCCAGCCCGCGCGCTCGCGCTGAGTTTGTGGCCATCTCCGCGGCCGGCATGGCGCCTGAACGGCTGGACGCAGAGCTCTTTGGAGAGGAGGCCGGCGACGGGCGCCCGCGCAAGATCGGGGTTTTCGAGCGGGCGCACAATGGGACCTTGTATCTGGACGATGTGGCCGACATGCCGCCGGAGAGCCAGAGCCGCATTCTGCGCGTTCTCGTGGAACAGCGGTTCCGCCGCGTGGGCGGCGAACAGGACGTCCAGGTCGACGTCCGGGTCATATCCTCGACGTCCAAAGACCTGAAGGCTGAGATCGCCCAGGGCAGCTTTCGCGAGGATCTGTTCCACCGGCTCAATGTGGTGCCCATACGTGTCCCGGGCCTCGCTGAGCGCCGCGAGGACATCGCCGAACTGATCGAGCATTTCATCGAAAGCCTCAGCGCCTCGCAAGGCCTGCCGCGGCGGCGTGTCGGCGAAGATGCAGTTGCCGTTCTTCAGGTCCATCCGTGGCCCGGGAATGTCCGGCAGCTCCGCAACAACATCGAGCGCCTGCTGATCCTGGCGACAGGAGACCCCGCCGAGCCGATCACCGCGGACATGCTGCCTCAGGAGGTCGCGGCTTCCAACGGCGGCGGACTGGCCGCCGACCGCACGATCGCCCTGCCTCTGCGCGAGGCGCGCGAAGTGTTCGAGCGTGATTATCTCGCGGCCCAGATCATGAGGTTTGGCGGGAATATCAGCCGCACCGCAGCCTTCATCGGCATGGAGCGGTCGGCGCTTCACCGCAAACTCAAGTCACTCGGGGTTTCGCCAGTGCGCGGTGGGGACGATGAAGAGGGGGCCTCAGCCTGATGTCGCGTGTCGCTTATGTGAACGGCGTTTATCAAGCGCATGGCCAAGCCTCGATTCACATCGAGGATCGCGGATTCCAGTTTGCTGACGGCGTCTATGAGGTCTGGTCGGTCTTCGGCGGACGTCTAGGCGATTTCGACGGCCACATGACTCGGCTTCACCGCAGCCTTAACGAACTGCGCATTCCCATCCCCATGAGCCGCCAGGCCCTTGAAGCCGTTCTGAAGGAGACCGTGCGACGGAATCGAGTGCGCGAGGGGCTTGTCTACCTGCAGGTAACGCGCGGCGCCGCACGGCGAGACCATGCATTTCCAGCCCAGGACACGCCGCCAACAGTGGTCGTCACGGCTCGGTCGGCGCCGCTGTCGAGAAGCCATGCGATGGCCGACAAGGGAGTCGCTGTGGTCACGCACCCCGATATTCGATGGGGCCGCTGCGACATCAAGACGGTTGGGCTTCTGGCCAATGTGCTGGCCAAACAGGCGGCCAAGGAGAAGGGGGCGGCCGAGGCCTGGATGGTGGACCAGATGGGCTTGGTCACCGAAGGTTCGTCCACGAACGCCTGGATTGTCGACGCTGACGGCAAACTACGGACCCGGGACATCCAGTCCAACATCCTTCGCGGCGTCACGCGCACAGCGGTGATGGCCTTGATCCAGGCCGAGGGACTGGAGTTCGACGAGCGGCCGTTCTCCGTCGAGGACGCGCAGCGGGCTCGTGAAGCCTTCTACACCTCCGCGACCGGTTTCGTGACGCCCGTGACCTCGATCGATGGGGCGAAGATCGGGAACGGACAGCCAGGCCCCATCGCCAGCAGGCTGCGAGCGCTGTACCTGGAGCAGACTCAACTCGACGCTCGGTGATATAATTTCGCATAATATATCTTAGGCGATAAGCGACGTCGACGTCTTGTGGCTTGGTGCTGGAGCGCCGCGCCAGCCTGTCTGCACCCGCCGCGTGATGTTGCGGGCGAAGCTGGCCTCTAGATGTGGATGACGCGCCCGTAGGCGTCGAGCGCCGCCTCGTGCATCGCCTCGCTCATCGTCGGGTGCGGATAGACGATGCCGTGGATGTCTTCTTCCGTCGCCTCCATGGTGATGGCGGTGACGTAACCCTGGATCATCTCGGTCACCTCGTGGCCGATCATGTGAGCGCCGATCAGGGCGCCCGTCTTGGCGTCGAAGATCACCTTTACGAAGCCGTCGGTGTCGCCCGACGCAATGGCCTTGCCGTTAACCTTGAAGGGGAAGCGGCCGATCTTGACGTCGCGCTTGTCGGCCTTGGCCTGCTGTTCGGTCACGCCGACCGAGGCGACCTGGGGCTGGGCGTAGGTGCAGCCGGCGATCGGAGAATGCACGTTCGGCGTCTTGAAGCCGGCGATATGCTCAGCGGCGTGGATGCCTTCGTGCGAAGCCTTGTGCGCCAGCCAGGGCGCGCCGGCGCAGTCGCCGATGGCGTACAGGCCCTTGACGTTTGTCTGGCAGTGGCTGTCGGTCTTGATGTGACCACGGTCCAGCTCGACGCCCAGCGCCTCCAGGCCGATGCCGTCGGTGTTGGCGGTGATGCCGACCGCCGAGATGCAGACCTCGGCCTCCAGCGTCTCGGCCTTGCCGCCGATCTCGACGGCCACTTTCACGCCCTTGGAGTCCTTGGACACCTTGGTGACCTTGGCCCCGACCTTGAACTTCATGCCGCGCTTTTCGAACGACTTCTGCGCGGCCTTGGAGACCTCTTCGTCCTCAACGGGCATGATGCGGTCCACCGCCTCGACGACGGTCACGTCGGAGCCCAGCGCACGATAGAAGCTGCCGAACTCGATGCCGATGGCGCCCGAGCCGATGACGATCAGCGACTTGGGCAGGGCCTTGGGCGCCATCGCCTCGCGATAGGCCCAGATGCGCTCTCCGTCGGCCTCCAGGCCGATCTGCGGCAGGGCGCGGGCGCGGGCGCCGACGGCCAGCATGACCGACTTGGCCTCCAGCGTACGCGACTGGCCGTCCGTCAGGGCGACGACGACTTTCGGCGCCCCCTGCCCCTTCTCGAGCTTGGCGTCGCCCGACACCACCTCGATCTTGTTCTTCTTCATCAGGAAGCCGACGCCCTGATTCAGCTGTTTGGCCACGCCGCGCGAACGCTGGATGATGGCGTCGAAGTCGAACGACGCGCCCGAGGCGGACAGGCCGTAGTCCTTCAGATGCGACAGGCTTTCGAACTTCTCGCCGGATTTCAGAAGCGCCTTGGTGGGGATGCAGCCCCAGTTCAGGCAGATGCCGCCCAGGTTCTCGCGTTCGACAATGGCGACTTTCAGGCCCAGCTGGCTGGCGCGGATCGCGGCCACATAGCCCCCCGGGCCCGAGCCGATGACGATGAGATCGAAGGTGTCAGCCATGAGAATCAAGCCGTTGCAGTCAGGCCTTGCGGCCGGAAGTTAGACACGTGAGAGGCGACGCCGCCGCCCCTCGCCTGGCGTCAGGCCAGCATGGTGACTGGGTCTTCGATCATCGCCTTGAACACCTGCAGGAAGCGGGCGCCGACGGCGCCGTCCACCACACGGTGATCGCAGGTCAGGGTCACCGTCATGACAGTGGCCACGGCCAGCTGGCCGTCCTTGACGACGGGGCGCTGCTCCCCTGCCCCCACGCTCATGATCGCGCCCTGGGGCTCGTTGATGATCGAGGCGAAGGTCTTGATGCCGAACATGCCCAGGTTGGAGACGCTGAAGGTGCCACCCTGGAACTCGTCGGGCTTCAGCTTGCGGTCGCGGGCGCGCTTGGCCAGGTCCTTGGACTCGGTCGCGATCTGATGCAGCGACTTGGTCTCGGCCTTGCGGATGATCGGGGTGATCAGGCCGCCGTCGATCGCCACCGCCATCGCCACATCGGCGTTGTGGTGCATGGCGATGCCCTCGGGCGAGTAGCTGGCGTTGGCTTCTGGAACCGCCTTCAGCGCCATGGCGGAGGCCTTGAGCACGAAATCGTTGACCGAAACCTTGATCCCGACCTTCTCCAGCATCGCATTGACCTTGGCGCGCGCGGCCAAGAGACCGTCGATCTCGCAGTCGATGGTCAGCGGGAAGTGCGGCACGTCGCGGAAGCTGTCGGTCAGGCGGCGCGCAATCGCCTTGCGCATGCCGTCCAGCGGCACCAGGTCGTAGGTGCCGTCTGGAATGCCCATCTGGGCCAGCGACTGAACCTTGCGCGGTTCGGCGCCGGCCGTGGTCGCCGGGCTGGCGGCGACGGCGGAACCGCCCTTCGCGCCCTCGACGTCACGCTTGACGATGCGGCCGTGCGGGCCGGTGCCCTTGATCGACTTCAGATCCACGCCGTTCTGCGACGCGATGCGGCGCGCCAGGGGCGAGGCGAAGATGCGGGCGCCGTCTTCAGCCTCGGCCGAGGCGGCCGCCTTAGCCGGCTCGACCTTGGGCGCTTCGGCTTTCGGGTCTGCAGCGTCGGCCTTGTCAGACTTGGCCGGAGATTCAGCTGGCTTGGGATCGGCCTTCGGCGCCGGCGCGGCCGCGCCGTCCTCGCCCTTCAGACGGGCGATCACGCTGTTGACCTTCACGCCCTCGGAGCCTTCAGGCACGACGATCTCGGCGACTTCGCCCTCGTCGACGGCCTCGACCTCCATGGTCGCCTTGTCGGTCTCGATCTCGGCGATGACGTCGCCGGCCTTGACCGTGTCGCCAGCCTTGACGTGCCACTTGGCCAGCACGCCCTCTTCCATGGTGGGCGACAGGGCCGGCATCAGGATGTCAGTCACGACGCAGTCCCCGCGTCCTTTTCGAGAACGGTCTCGACCGTCGGACCGTCGATCGTCCGATTAAATCCCTTCAGGATTGCGTCGTACGCTTCATCTTGCGGGGCAATTTCGCGTTGACCGTAAGCGTACGCCATGTGGCGGACCGCTTGGGCCAGCATCACCCCAAAGCTTTCCGGATTGCGAAACGCCGGCTTCAGGGCAAAGGCAGGTTCGTTTCTGGACCACCAAATCCGTATGATTTCCACCGCGTCGGGATCGTTCACGACGCTCTCTGCGGGTGTCAGCGGAATATCTTTGGACTTGCTCATGCCGTCACCTGCTTCACAGCCTTGATGATCTTGTCCACGCCCGGCAGCGACAAGGCTTCCAGGTTGGCCGCATAGGGCAGCGGCACGTCTTCCTGGTGCACCCGCAGCGGGGGCGCGTCGAGGTAGTCGAAGGCATGCTCGATCACCCGCGCCACCACCTCGGCGCCGACGCCCATCGGGCCCCAGCCCTCTTCGGCCGAAACCAGACGGTTGGTCTTCTTGACGCTTTCCACGATCGTTTCGTGGTCGAGCGGGCGCAGGGTGCGCAGATCGATGACCTCGGCCTCGATCCCCTCTTCCGCCAGCTTCTCCGCCGCCGCCAGGGCGAAGCCGACCATGCGGCTGTGGGCGGTGATGGTGACGTCCTTGCCCTCGCGACGGACCTTGGCCTTGCCGATCGGCACGACATAGTCCTCGACGTCGGGCACGTCGAACTCCAGCCCGTACATCATCTCGTGCTCGAGGAATACGACGGGGTTGGGATCGCGGATCGCCGCCTTCAGCAGGCCCTTGGCGTCGGCCGCGTCATAGGGCGCGATGACCTTCAGGCCGGGCACCTGTGCGTACCAGGCGGAATAGTCCTGGCTGTGCTGGGCGCCGACGCGGCTGGCGGCGCCGTTCGGGCCGCGGAATACGATGGGCGCACGGATCTGGCCGCCCGACATGTAGAGGGTCTTGGCCGCCGAATTGATGATGTGGTCGATGGCCTGCATGCCGAAGTTCCAAGTCATGAACTCGACGATCGGCTTCAGCCCCGCCATGGCGGCGCCGACGCCCAGGCCGGCGAAGCCGTGCTCGGTGATCGGCGTGTCGACCACGCGCTGGTCGCCGAACTCCTGCAGCAGTTCGCGGCTGACCTTGTAGGCGCCCTGATACTGAGCGACTTCCTCGCCCATCAGGAAGACGCGGTCGTCTCGCCGCATTTCCTCGGCCATGGCGTCGCGCAGGGCGTCGCGGATGGTGGTCTTCACCAGCTTGGCGTCGGCGGGGATCTCAGGATCCCGCAGCTCGACCTTGGGCGTGACGGGAGCAGCCCCCTCGCCTTCCGGACGCGGCTCGGCGGCCTCAGGCGCTTTTTTCTCGGGATCGCCGGCCTGCTCGGCCTTGGGCGCATCCTGTTTGGCCTCGGCCGCCTTGGGCGCGGGCGCGGCCTCGTCGCCGGACAGGCGGGCGATGGGGGTGTTCACCTTCACGCCCTCGGAGCCTTCGGCCACGAGGATTTCGGAGATTTCGCCCTCGTCGACGGCCTCGACCTCCATGGTCGCCTTGTCGGTCTCGATCTCGGCGATGACGTCGCCGGCCTTGACGGTGTCGCCGGCCTTGACGTGCCATTTGGACAGCGTGCCCTCTTCCATGGTGGGCGACAGCGCCGGCATCAGAATGTCGGTCACTGGGCGGCCTCCACATAGACGTCGGTATAGAGCTCGGACGGATCGGGCTCCGGGCTTTCCTGAGCGAACTGGACAGCTTCGGCGACGATCGCCTTGATTTCGCTGTCGATCGCTTTCAGCTCGTCCTCGGTGGCCTTGGCCTGGTCGAGCAGGATCTTGATGTGCTCGATCGGGTCGCGGGTCTTCTTGACCTCGTCGACCTCTTCCTTGGTGCGGTACTTGGCCGGATCGGACATGGAGTGGCCGCGGTAGCGGTAGGTCTTCACCTCCAGGATGAAGGGGCCGCCGCCTTCACGGGCGCGCTTGACGGCGCGCGCCGTGGCGTCGCGAACGGCCAGCACGTCCATGCCGTCTACCTGCTCCCCCGGAATGCCGAAGCTTGAGCCGCGCTGGAACAGCTCGGTCGTCGACGAGGCCCGCTCGATCGACGTGCCCATGGCGTACTGATTGTTCTCGATGATGTAGATGGCCGGCAGCTTCCACAACTGGGCCATGTTGAAGCTTTCGTAGACCTGGCCCTGATTGGCCGCGCCGTCGCCGAAATAGACGAAGGCGACCGAGTCATCGCCCCGGTACTTGCCGGCGAAGGCCAGGCCGGTGCCCAGCGCCACCTGGGCGCCAACGATGCCGTGACCGCCATAGAAGCCGGTCGGCACGTCGAACATGTGCATCGAGCCGCCCTTGCCCTTTGACGAACCGCCGATGCGACCGGTCAGCTCGGCCATGACCTCTTTGGGGTCCATGCCGGCGGCCAGCATGTGGCCGTGGTCGCGGTAGCCGGTGATGATCTTGTCGTGACCCTGCTTGACGCTCTCCTGAACGCCCACGGCCACGGCCTCCTGGCCGATGTACAGGTGGCAGAAGCCGCCGATCAGGCCCATGCCGTACAGCTGGCCGGCGCGCTCCTCGAAACGACGGATCAGCACCATCTCGCGGTAGAAGCGCAGCAGGTCCTCCTTGGAGGCCTGAGGCGTGTTTGGAATCTTGTCGTCTGACGATTTCTTCGCGGCGGCTCTCGCCATCCGGCATCTCCCGGCTGAGCCCCGCGCGGGGCCTCTTATCGTTACGGAAAGGGGGCTTTAGCAGCCTTCGTTCCCGAAAGGCAAAGTCGCCTTCACGGCTTGTAACAATAGTTCAGCATGGATTTAGGACAGGCGCGCGGCGGCCTGCGTCGCCGGCGCAGGCGACAGACGAACCACATAGTCGCGTGGATCGGTGAAGCCGATCACCGCCCGCGCGCGCTCTTCCAGAAGATCGCGCGACAGATTGTCGGTGCGCAGATAGCGGACGCGGACTTCCAGGTCCCGGCGCTGCTCGGTCAGCCGCGCCAACTGAGCCTCGCGCCGCATCAGAAGCGCTTCGCGCTCGGCGCCGCTCAGCAGTCCGCGCTCGCCCGTCAGCGCTTGCACGCCCAGATAGACGATCAGCAGACCCAGCAGCAGGGACGGAAGGTAAGGCTTCATGGACTCGGGCACGGGACGCTCCTTCTGAGCGCACGGGACAGTTTCCCAGTCGTGACCGAAAATGCCTAACGAACCGTAGCTTGGCCGTATTATTTCAACAGCATTCCGTCGCCGAAATAGACGCCCTGATCGCCCAGCATCTCTTCGATTCGCAGCAGCTGATTGTACTTGGCCGTGCGGTCCGAGCGGGCCAGCGAGCCAGTCTTGATCTGCCCGCAGTTGGTGGCGACAGCCAGGTCGGCGATGGTCGAATCCTCGGTCTCGCCCGAGCGGTGGCTCATGACGGCGGTGTAGCCGGCGCGCTGGGCCATATCGACGGCGTCCAGCGTCTCCGACAGGGTGCCGATCTGATTGACCTTGATCAGGATCGAGTTGGCCAGGCCTTCGCCGATGCCGGCCGCCAGACGGCGCGGATTGGTCACGAACAGATCGTCGCCGACCAGCTGGATGCGGTCGCCCAGGCGATCGGTCAGCAGCTTCCAGCCGTCGAAGTCGTCTTCCGCGCAACCGTCTTCGATCGAGACGATGGGGAAGCGTTCGCACAGGTCCGCCAGATAGCCGACCATGCCGTCTTGGTCGAAGGTCTTGCCCTCGCCGGCCAGCACATATTTGCCGTCCTTGAAGAACTCGGTCGACGCCACGTCGAGGCCCAGGTGGAAGTCCTCACCCGCCAGATAGCCGGCCGACTGGCCCGCCTTGGTGATGAAGCTCAGCGCCTCTTCGGCCGAGGCCAGGTTCGGGGCGAAGCCGCCCTCGTCGCCGACGTTGGTGTTGTGGCCCGCATCCTTCAGCGCCTTCTTCAGGGCATGGAAGATCTCGGCGCCCATGCGCAGGGCTTCGGAGAAGTCCTCGGCGCCGGTCGGCAGGATCATGAATTCCTGGATGTCGATCGGATTGTCGGCGTGGGCGCCGCCATTGATGATGTTCATCATCGGCGTCGGCAGGACGCGCGCCGAGACGCCGCCCAGGTAACGGTGCAGCGGCAGGTTCGAGGAGATGGCGCTGGCCTTGGCTACGGCCAGGCTGACGCCCAGGATGGCGTTCGCGCCCAGGCGGCCCTTGTTCTCTGTGCCGTCCAGCGCGATCAGGGCCTCGTCGATGCGGCGCTGGTCCTCGGCGTCCATGCCGGAGAGGGCGTCGAAGATTTCGCCGTTGACGGCGTCAACCGCCTTCTGGACGCCCTTGCCGCCCCAGACGTCTTTGTCGCCGTCGCGCAGTTCGACGGCCTCGTGCGCGCCGGTCGAGGCGCCGGACGGGACAGCCGCGCGGCCGAAGGAGCCGTCTTCGAGCACCACATCGACTTCCACCGTCGGATTGCCGCGGCTGTCGAGGATCTGGCGGGCGACGATGTCGGCGATGTCGGTCATGGGAGCGCTCTGTCTGAAAGGATCAGGCCGCGTTTAGCCCGCCCCTGCCCCATCCGGCAAGGAAGCCGACCCTACAGACAGCCTTCGACATACTGGATCGACGGCCCGCCGCCGGTGATGGAGCTGACGCGGCCGTCCTGGCCGATCTCGAAGCGCAGGCCCCGCGCATCCGGCGTGGAGCGAGCGGCGCCCGACCAAGCCGTCAGATACTTCGACGGGGCGGCTTCATAGGCATGCGCCTGTTCGTCCAGGGTGGGATAGGCGGCCCGCACATCGGCTTCGCTGTCGCCGATGGAGACGCCGCTGTCGGTCGTGACTGTCGAGCTGCGGGTCAGACGCACGCTGGTCAACACGCCGCGTTCGATCATGACCAGAAGGCCTTCGGGCGCTCGGGCCGGGCGGAATTGGTCGCAGACTTCGGGCTCGGGACCGCCGACGGCATCAGGATTGGCGTCGGGGCCAAGCGCCGCCTCGACTTCGGCCAGGCTCATGCCGATCCGCAAAGGCCCGAAGCCTTCGGCGTTCAGCGTGTCGGCGCCGGACGCGGGTGTCATGGGACTGACGGCTGGAGCAATCGGTTCGACCGGCGCCGGCGTGGGCTCTGCGTTGCGGTCTCCGCAGGCCAAAAGGCCGGCGGCCAGCACGGCGGCGACCATCAGGCGCATCACGAGCAGCCCTCCACATACTGGATCGACGGCCCGCCGCCCGAGATGGAGCGCACAGTCCCATCCTGGCCGATCTCGTACTTGATGCCGCGCGCCGCCGGGCTGGAATGGTCGGGCGTCGCCCAGGTGGTCAGATATTCAGCCGGCGCAGGCTCATACTTGTGCCCCGACGCCTCGATGGCGGAGCCATAGACCTCGCGGACCCGCGCGGCCGTGTCGCCAACCTTGATGCCGCGCTCGCTGACGGCGGTCGAGTCTTCGCCCAGGGTGACCCGCGTCACCAGGCCGTTCTCGACCATGACGTAAAGGCCCTGAGGCGCGCGTTGAGGCCGAAGCTCGTTGCACTGCTCGATCGGGTTGTCGAGCGCATGAGCGGGCGGTCCCATGGCGGCCTCAAGCTCGGCCATCCGCATCCCGACGTGCACCGGGCCGAAGCCGTGCGCGGTCAGGGTCAGGGCAGGCTGGGTCTGGGGCTGGGCCGGACCGGTCGCAGGCGGCGCGTCGACAGGCTGGGCGCCGCCGGCTGCGGCGGGATCGCGCGGCGAATCGCAGGCGCTCAACGAGATGGCGGCCAGCGACAGAGCGGCCATGAAAGCGACGGGGCGGGCGATGGGGCGGATCATGGGCGTCTCCCGGACAGGTCCTGACCCGAAACGCACGAAAACGGCGCGCGAACCCGTCGCGCGCCGCTAAAATTTCACGCCTGGCCGCGAGGCCGGAAAGCGAAAGACCTTAGTCTTCCTTGGGCGTCAGCACCTGACGGCCGCGATAGGTGCCGGTCTTCAGGTCGATGTGGTGCGAACGACGCAGCTCGCCCGTGTCCTTGTCCTCGACGTAGGGGTTGGCTCCCAGCGAGTCGTGGGCGCGACGCATATTGCGACGCGAGGGCGATACTTTGCGCTTCGGAACGGCCATGTCCGTCTCAATCTCTAAGTCGGTGCGCCGGGACCGGCGCGAAAAACAACAGGGGCGGCCCGAAAGAGCCGCCACGCGAGCGCGGGCTTATGCATGAACCGGCCCATGAGTTCAAGTCCGCGCGCGACCGGACCAGTCCTCGCGCGTAAGGGCGTAATCGACGCAGTCCATCCAGACCCCGCCCACCTGGATCCCCGCCGCCCGAAAGCCGACACGCAGGAAGCCCATATGCTCCAACAGTCGAATGGAGGCAGTGTTGTCCGGATCGACCTCGGCCTCCAGCGCTTGCAGATCACGCGTCGCCCAGACGTGGTCGATAGCCGCTTGCACCGCCTCTCGCGCGAACCCCTGACCCCATTGGTCGGGATGCAGGATGTAGCCGATCTCCGGCAGGGCGAAGAAGCCGGCCTTGCCGATCAGGACGCCGTCATGCTCGATCACGAAGTCTGGATTGTCGGGCCCCTTGTCGATCATGGCGTCCAGCCACGCGCGGGTCTGATCGGGGGTTTCATGCGGCGGCGTGGACCACCAGCGGGTGGCGCGCGGGTCCGACAGGATGCGGTGAAAGGCCTGCAGATCGTCAGCCCGGGCCGAGCGCAAGGTCAGGCGTGGCGTGGTCAGTCGCATGTCAGGTCGCGCTCCAGCACCGCAAAGGCCAGGTCATCGCGGCGCGGCAGGCCGAATCGCGGGTCGGTGGCGGGGAACGGCCGCGTCTCGCCGGTGCTGCGGTACCCGCGCCGCACATACCAGTCGATCAGCTCCGTGCGCTGGATGATGACCGTCATCTCCATGCGAGAGGCGCCGAATCGATCGCGCGCCGTGGCCTCGGCCGCCGCGATGAGGGCGCGGCCCATCCCCTGGCCCTGATCGTCCGGTGCGACCGACAGCATCCCCAGATAGGCCAGGCCCTCGCCCTTGTCGGTCACCTGCACACAGCCGGCCAGCCCGCCGTCACGCTCGGCCATGACCACGACCTGCGCTGGATCGGCGATCACCGCCGCCAGCGTTTCCGCGTCGATCCGGTTTCCGTCCAGCAGATCGGCCTCATGCGTCCAGCCGCGTCGGGCGCTGTCGCCGCGATAGGCCGCGTGGACGAAGGGCTGCAGGATGGCGATATCCGCCGCCGTGGCCGCGCGAAACGTCAGCTCACTCACCCAGCCGCTCCGCCACCGCCTCGCCGATCGCCAGCGAACTGGTCAGGCCGGGGCTCTCGATTCCGAACAGCGCCATCAGGCCGTCAATGCCGTGATGTTCGCGCCCGTGCAGCTGAAAGTCCGGCTGGACCTCGCCCGGACCGTGCAGCTTGGGCCGGATGCCGGCGTAGTCGGGCGTCAACCGCTCGACCTCCACGCCGGGCCAGAAGCGGCGGATGTAGCGGGCGAACTCTTCGGCCTTGGCTGGATCGACAGAATAGTCCTCGGTCTCGACATAGGCGAGGTCCGGTCCGAACACCCCCTGCCCGCCCAGATCCTTGCGATAATGGGTGCCCAGCGCGCCGGGGATGGGCGGCGGATAGATCAGTCGGTTGAAGGGCGCCGCGCCCGTCAGGCGGAAATAGACGCCCTTGCCGAAATGCCCCTGGGGAATGTCGCCGGCCGGATAGTCCTCGATCCTCGCCGCCACCGCCTGAGCCTGCAGCCCCGGCGCGGTGACCAGCAGGGGGCTGGTGACGGTCATCGCCCCCTCCCCGCCGACCCGGATCGAGAAACCGCCGGCCGCCAGGGACTCCGCCCCCTCGAACGGAGCGGAAACCACCACCGAACCGCCCGCGTCCTCGATCTCGCCCTGCAACGCCAGCATATAGCCGTGGCTGTCAAATACGCCGCTCTCGGGCGACAGGATGGCGGCATGAGCGTTCAGCGCCGGCTCCAGCGCGCGGGCCTGGGCCCCGGTCAAATGCTCCAGGCCTTCGACGTCATTGGTCGTGGCCTGCTGAAAGATCGCCTCGATGCGTTCGACCTCGGCCTCTTCGGTCGCCACGACCAGCTTGCCGCATTTCCAGTGTTCGATCTTGCGGCTCTCCAGGAAGGCGTAGAGCCGCCGCCGCCCCTCGACGCAGAAGCGCGCCTTCAGCGAACCGCTGGGATAATAGAGGCCGCCGTGAATGACCTCGCTGTTTCGCGAGGAAACGCCCTGTCCGATGTGCGGCTCGCGCTCCAGCACCAGCACCGTCAGGCCGCGCTTAGACAGCGCCCGGCCGCAGGCCAGGCCCACGGCCCCGGCGCCCACGACGGTCGCGTCGAAATCAAAGGTCATCGCGAACCGTAGCGCCGTTTGGCCTCGGCCTCGAAACTGCCGATCAGCGCCCCGACGGCGCGGTCGAAGTTGGCGTGGAGCATGGCGTCCAGCATGCGCGACTTGAAGGCAAAGTCGATCATGAACTCCAGCCGTGCCCCTTCGAGATGCGGAAAGAACTCCCAGCGGTTCTTCAAATGCCTGAACGGTCCGCGCAGCAGGCCGACCTCGACCTTGGGCGCATTGCGGTCATGGCGCACCCACGTCGAGAAAGTCTCGTTCAGAAACGAGAAGCCGACCTTGGCCTCGGCGTCCAGAAGCGTCACGCCCGGGGCCTCCTCGCGCGCGTTCCACGTCCGCATGGACGTCACCCAGCGCACGAAGTCCGGATAGGCCCCCACGTCCGCCACCAGCTCGGCGAGCTGGGCGGGTTCATAGGGCAGAATGCGGGTCAGGCGATGGACGGCCAAGCCGGATCAGCGCGCGGCCAGAGTGGGGCTGTGGGCCATGCGCGCCGCCTTCAGCCGCGCGAAGTCGTCGCCCGCATGGTGCGAGCTGCGCGTCAGCGGCGACGACGACACCATCAGGAAGCCCTTGGCCCGGGCGATCGCCTCATAGGCCTTGAACTCTTCCGGCGTGACGAACCGCTCGATCGCCGCGTGCTTGCGGGTGGGCTGCAGGTACTGGCCGATGGTGATGAAGTCGACGCCGGCCGAGCGCATGTCATCCATCACCTGCATGACCTCTTCCTTGGTCTCGCCCAGTCCGACCATGATGCCGGACTTGGTGAACTGGTTGGGGTCGCGCTCCTTGACCATCTGCAGCAGGCGCAGGGAGTGGAAGTAGCGCGCACCGGGCCGGATCTTCAGATACAGGCGCGGCACGGTCTCCAGGTTGTGGTTGAAGACGTCGGGCGTGGCGTCGATCATCACCTCGGCCGCGCCGTCCTTGCGCAGGAAGTCGGGCGTCAGGATCTCGATGGTCGTGCCGGGCGCCTGCAGGCGAATCTGGCGAACCACCTCGGCGAAGTGGGCGGCGCCCCCGTCCGATACGTCGTCGCGGTCGACCGAGGTGATCACGACGTGGTTCAGGCCCATCTGCTGGACGGCCAGGCCCACCTTTACAGGCTCTTCCGGGTCCAGCGGCTGGGGCAGGCCCGTCTTGACGTTGCAGAAGGCGCAGGCCCGCGTGCAGGTGTCGCCCATGATCATCAGAGTGGCGTGCTTCTGGCTCCAGCACTCGCCGATGTTCGGGCAGGCCGCCTCTTCACAGACGGTGTGAAGGCCCTTTTCCTTCACGATGGCGCGCGTGGCGTTGTACTGGCCCGAGCCGGGCGCTTTCACGCGCAGCCAGTCGGGCTTCTTCAGCACGACGGAGTCCGCCCGCTTCTGCTTTTCAGGGTGGCGCAGCGCCGCAGGCGACGCCTTCAGGGTGTCGATCAGGGTGACCATCGCCGGCTATGTCGGGCCTAAGCGGCCTGATGGCAAGCCACGGACGGTTTCAGCGCGTCACGATCACGCGCCGTAACGGATCTTTTCATTCCCGGCGGGCCTCTCTAGGTTCGCGCAGAGTAAACCGAGAGGGCGCGACGACCCTCAGGGAGATTGCGCCTTGCGGCCTGCCGCCGACTGGAAGACCCAACCCGAGACCCTGTTCGATTCCCTGATCGCCGCGCGTGCGCATTTTGGCGACAAGGAGATCCTGGAAGATCAGGACCGCAAGCCCCTCACCTACACCGGCCTGATCCGCGCCGCCCTGGTGCTGGGCCGCAAGCTGGCGGACATGACCCAGGCGGGCGAGCGGGTCGGCGTGCTGCTGCCGTCCAGCATGGGGGTGGTCGTCACCTTCTACGGACTGCACGCCTATGGCCGCACGCCGGTCATGCTGAACTTCACCTCGGGTGAGCTGAACCTGAAGGCCGCGCTCAAGGCGGCGGGCGTCAACAAGGTGCTGACCGCCAAGCGCTTCATCACCCAGGCCAAGCTCGAGGAGTTGGTCGAGGCCCTGGCCCAGGACGCCGAGATCGTCTGGCTGGACGATGTGCGCAAGACGATCGGCTTCAAGGACAAGCTGTTCGGCCTGGCCGCTGGCCTCGCGCCCGAGCGGTTCCGCGTGAAGACCGACCCGCAGTCGGCGGGCGTGATCCTGTTCACCTCCGGCAGCTTCGGCGCGCCCAAGGGCGTCATGCTGACCCAGGCCAATCTGGTCGCCAACTGCCGCCAGGTCGGGGCGCACATCGATCTGAAGCCCGAATGGGTGATGTTCAACCCGCTGCCGACCTTCCACTGCTTCGGCCTGACCGGGGGCGTGCTGCTGCCGCTGGTGAACGGCCTGAAGGCCTTCCAGTACCCCTCGCCGCTCCACGCCAAGCAGATCGTCGAGCTGCTGCCTCAGGTGAAGGCGTCGATCCTGTTCGCCACCGACACCTTCCTGAACCAGTACGCCCGCGTCGCCTCGCCCGACGACTTCGCCACGCTGCAGTTCGTGGTGGCCGGCGCCGAGAAGGTGCGCGAGGAGACGCATCACCTGTTCAACACCCGCTTCGGCGGGCTGAAGCTGCTGGAAGGCTACGGGGCGACCGAGGCCGCGCCCGTGGTCGCCGTCAATCACCCTGACCGCAACCGCCCCGGCACCGTCGGCCAGCTTCTGCCCGGCATGGAGTTCCGGCTGGAGAGCGTGTCGGGCATCGAGGACGGCGGGCGTCTGTATCTGCGCGGGCCCAACGTCATGGCCGGCTATCTGTCGCCCGAGGATCCGCTCAAGGTCGAGCCGCTGGACGGCGGCTGGCATGACACCGGCGACATCGTCGACATCGATCCGGACGGCTATGTCGCCATCCTGGGTCGGGTGAAGCGCTTCGCCAAGATCGGCGGTGAAATGGTCTCCCTGACCGCCGTCGAGGGTCTGGCCAGCGCCGTGTGGCCCGAGGCGCGCCACGCCGTCGTCGCCATCGCCGATGCGCGCAAGGGCGAGAAACTGGTGCTCGTCACCGACCGCAAGGACGCCGACAGCGGCCGCCTGGCCGAATGGGCCCGGACCCACGGCGCACCGGAGCTTGCGGTGCCCAAGAAAATCGTCAAGGTCGCCGAGGTCCCGGTGCTGGGCACCGGCAAGACCGACTACGTGGCCATCCAGAAGATGGTCGAAGGCGAGGCTCGCGCCGCCTGACCGGGCCGTTTCGGGGACTTCCAGGATGAACGCTCTTTCCGCCCATGCGCCCAAGGTTCTGGGGCTGCTGCGCATCGTCACCGGCCTGATGTTCATGCAGCACGGGACGCAGAAGATCTTCGGCTTCCCCGCGCCCGCACGCGGCCCGTTCGAGCTGTTCAGCCAGATGGGGATCGGCGGCGTGCTGGAGCTGGTCGGCGGCGCGCTGATCGTGCTGGGCCTGTTCACCCGCCCGGTCGCCTTCATCCTGTCCGGCATGATGGCCGTGGCCTACTTCCAGTTCCACTTCGCCACCGGCGGGATCTATCCGCTGGTCAACGGCGGCGAGCTGGCGGCGCTGTATTGCTGGGTGTTCCTGTACTTGGCCTTCGCCGGACCGGGCGCCTTCGCCCTGGACAGCGCCTTCCGCGGCCGTCGCGCCTACCGCTGAACGCTCAGCCGAAGCGGACGCCGGTCATCGAGATCGAGCCGCCCTCGATCACGTCGTTGAAGAGCACCGGCGTCTCGCCCGGCCGCTGCTGGGCGGCCACATAGAGCAGCGGCAGATAGTGCTCATCGGTGGGCACGCTCATCTGCGCCTCTTCGGCCAGGCCGACCCAGTCGATCAGGGCGTCATGGTCGCCGCGCGCCAGCGCCGATTTGACCGCTTCGTTGAAGCCGCTGGCCCAGGCGTATGGCTCGCCGCCGTCACGCTTCCAGGTCCGCAGATTGTGCACGAAGTCGCCGGAGCCGGCGATCATCACGCCTTCGTCGCGCAGGGGCGCCAGGCTTCGCGCCAGCTCATAGTGTCCGCGAGCGTCCAGGCGGCGATCCAGCGACAGCTGCACGATCGGCACTTCGGCGCCGGGAAACACATGAGCCAGGACAGACCAGGTTCCGTGGTCCAGCCCCCAGCTGTCTGTCGGCTGCGCTCCCGTAAGCTCGGCCACACGCGCCGCCAGCGCCGGCGAACCCGGCGCCGGATACTGCATTTCGTGTAGCTCACGCGGAAAGCCGCCGAAGTCGTGGATTGTGGGCGGTTTTTCCTGAGCGGTGACGCCCAGACCCATCGTCTGCCAATGGGCGGAGACCATCACCACGCCGCGCGGCCGGCCTATGGCTCGGCCCAGCGCCCGCCAGGCGTCGGCGTGCGGCCCGCCCAGGGCGTTCATGGGCGAGCCGTGGCCGAAGAAGACGGCGGGCGCGGTCATCAACCGTGCAGCTTGGTCGCCAGTTTGGCGATGTGCCGGCCCTGGAAGCGGGCGCCGTCCAGCTCGTTCTCGCTGGGCATCCGCGATCCGTCGCTGCCCGTGATGGTGCTGGCGCCGTAGGGCGAGCCGCCCGTGATCTCGTCCAGGCGCGACTGCCCCTGGAAGGCGTAGGGCAGACCCACCACCGGCATGCCGTGGTGCATGAAGAAGTTGTGCAGACCCTGGAAGGTCGTCTCCTGCCCGCCGTGCTGTGTCGCCGTGGCGGTGAAGGCGCCGCCGATCTTGCCCAGCAGCGCGCCCGTGAACCACAGGCCGCCGGCCTGATCCAGGAAGGCGCGCATCTGCGAGGCGACCGAGCCGAAACGGGTGCCCGCACCGATGATGATGGCGTCGTAGTCCTTCAGGTCATCGATGACGGCGATCGGCGCGGCCTGATCCAGCTTGTAGCCGGATTTTTCGGCCAGCTCCTGCGGCACCGTTTCCGGCACGCGCTTGATGTCGACCTGCGCGCCCTCGACCTGGGCCGCACCCTCGGCGACGGCCTGGGCCATGACCTCGAGGTGGCCGTAGGTGGAGTGATAGAGGACGAGGATCTTGGCCATGCGGGGCTCCCTGGAAGATGGAACGACGCATAAGCAACTGCGTCAGTGGCTGATCTAGTCCCGCGAGCCGCCGATGCAAGCCCTCGCCGTCAAATTTCCATTCTCGCGCCCAGCGGGCAGATACGGGCGTAGAAGTCGCGGCCCGCCGGCACGCGCCCTCCCCGCGACAACAGGAAGCGATGCTCCACCACCATGGCCTGCTGCTCGATATTCAGCCCGCGCCATTCGCAGTCCGGCCCCAGCGGATAGGCGTAGGCGCCCGGCCCATCGCCAGCCTTCAGCTTGCCGATCAGGAGGCTGACGCCCTGCCGCGCCTGCCACACATGAACCATCTCGTGCACCAGCACGCCCTGCTGAGCTAGCGAGGCTGTCGCGAAATCGGCCGGCAAGGTGCGTCGGGGCCAGATGATCCAGTCTCGGCCGAACCAGCTGCCTATGACGAAGGCGCGCCTCACCGGCCAGGGCGCGGCGAGGATGCGCACCGGCCCCACGTCGAGATCCTGCCCCAGCGCTTCGCGCGCCAGGGCCGCCTCTCCGCTCGTCAGCTGTCTGGCCACGGCCGCACATACTCCCAGTGCCAAGGCTCATAGACATAGGGGACGAAACCGAAGCGGCCAGCGTTGCGGACCAGCCAGCGATAGGCCGCGCCGTTCGCCATGTGCCGGCGGCTCCAAGCGTCAGTGGAGTCCACGCCCATGCCTTCGACATGGCCCACGTAAAGATCCACCGCCGTGCCCGTGCGGTGCGGCGAGCAGACCGCGCGCCTCAGTCCGTCGCAGTTGCCCTGCTGGGCGCACCGCGCCGCGTCCGCTTCGGGATCGCGAAAGCCGGAGAAGATCTGCAGCAGTTCGGGGTCGGCCGCGATCTCGGGAACCTCGGCCCGCGCCGCCGCCGCCATCTGGCGATAGGCGTCCAGCACGTCGCGGCGCAGCAGGCGGGTGATGCGATCGGCGTGCTCCTCGCCCGGCGACAGATAGCCCAGTTGAGCGATCGGCGGCGGCTCCGGGCAGTCGCCGGCCACGCGCGCCATCACAAAGGGCCGCCGCTCCTGCCAGAGCCCGCGAAACACCTGAAAGGTCGCCGCGTCGAACTGGCCGGTCGCCGGCAGTCCATGAGCCTGCTGAAAGCCCGCCAGATGCTGGGCGAACACGGCCGATTCGGGCGCGCAGCCGGTGTCGATCTCCTTCTGGATCAGCGGCAGATAGGTCTCCCAACCGTATTCCATGCCGGCGAAGGGCGACCACTCCATCATGTTCAGCGACCGGGCGTTGCTCTCCGCCGTCAGATCCCAGACTCCGTCGTCCAGATGGCAGACCTCGGCCCCGTCCGAGGCCCGCACGGGTTGGGCCTGCGCCGGCCGTTCGGATACGGCGCAGGCCAGGGCGATCACGGCTATGGACAGAAGACGAAGCGACATCGGCTGATGGTGGCCCGCTCATGATGGCGACCGCAAGGCTGCGCTGGCGGCTCGCGCGTCTGGCGCGAACACGGCATGGTGAGCCCGGCGGCCGACTCGGCGCCGCCGCCGGACCGCGTCCATGACCGCTGTCACGCCTTCCTCGCCACGCCGCTCGAACCGCACCCTGGCCGCCTTTGCGGCCAGCTGCCTGCCCTATGCGGCGCTCGGCCTGCCGGTCTACGTCACCCTGCCCGAGTTCTACGCCAGCCACGTCGGCGTGCCCCTGGCGGCGGTCAGCCTGATCTTTCTGATCGTGCGCCTGGGAGACATCGTCACCGACCCTCTGTTTGGTCTCATCATCGATCGTACCTCGACCAAATGGGGCCGTTATCGCGTGTGGATGGCCATCGGCATGCCGATCCTGATGGGGTCGGTCGCCATGCTGTTCTTCGTCGGCCAGGGCGCAGGCCCCACCCACCTCGCCGTCTGGCTGGTGGTCATGTACATCGGCTATTCGATCAGCCTGCTCAGCCAGACCAGTTGGGCCGCCGTCCTGTCGCCGGACTACGATCAACGATCGCGAATCTACGCCTTCTGGCAGGTCGCCAACATCCTGGGCGTGCTGGCGGTGCTGCTGATCCCCGTGGGCGCACAGGCCCTGGGCCACACCTATGTCGATGCGGTCAGGATGCAGGGCGGCTTCATCGTCGTGCTGCTGCCCGTGGCATTGCTCGTCACCTTCCTGTTCACGCCCGAGCCGCGCAACGTCACGCCGCCGCCGCACGGCGGACTGAAGGCGACCCTGTCGCTGATGGCCAAGCCGGTGCTGCGCCGACTGCTGCTGTCCGACCTGCTGCTGGGCGCGGCGCGCGGCCTGATCGGCGTGCTCTTCTTCTACTTCTTCGAACAGGCGCGTGGGTTCGAGCGCGAGCAGACCTCGCTGCTGCTGCTGGTCTATTTCGTCGCCGGCCTGGTGGGCGCGCCGCTGTGGGCCATGCTGGCCACCCGCATCGGCAAGCATAAGGCCCTGGCCGTCGCCAGCGTGTATTTCGCGGTCAGCTTCGCCGCCGCCACCCTGCTGGTCCCCGCCGGCAACCTGCCCGCCGCCATGGCCGCGATCTTCGGCACGGGCCTGGCGTTCGGCGCGGCTGACCTCTTGCTGCGCGCCATGATGGCCGATGCGTCGGACGCCATCCGGCTGGACGCGGGGGCCGACCGCACCGGTCTGCTGTTCTCGATCCTGACCGCCACGTCCAAGTTGGGCTACGCTGTCTCCGTCGGGGCCTTTGCAGTGCTGGAGTGGATCGGCTTCGACCCCGCTCCCGGCGCCGTCAACGACCCTAGCGTCATCCTGGGCCTGCAGTGGCTGTTCATCGCCGTGCCGGTTGTGCTGCTGCTGATCTCGGCGGTGGTGCTGCGCCTCTATCCCCTGACGCCCGAGCACCACGCCCAGGTCCGCGCCGCCCTGGCCGCCCGCGACGGAGAGGCCGCATGACCCCTATCGACCGTCTGAACGCCATCATGGCCCGGCTGCGCGATCCCGACGGCGGTTGCCCCTGGGACGTCGAGCAGACCTTCACCACCATCGCCCCCTATACGATCGAGGAGGCCTATGAGGTCGCCGACGCCATCGAACGCGGCGATCACGACGACCTCAAAAGCGAGCTGGGCGACCTGCTGTTCCAGGTCGTCTTCCATGCCCGCATGGCCCAGGAACAGGGCCTGTTCGCCTTCGACGACGTGGCCGGAGCCATCGCCGACAAGCTGGAGCGCCGCCACCCTCATGTCTTCGGTGAAGAAGCCGCCAAGGCCGACGGCGCGGCCCAGAAGGCCCGGTGGGAGGACATCAAGGCCGCCGAGCGGCAGGCGCGCGCCCAGCACGGCGTGCTCGATGACGTGCCCGTCGGCCTGCCGGCCCTGGCACGCGCCGCCAAGCTGACCAAGCGCGCCGCCCGCGTCGGCTTCGACTGGCCCAGCGTCCACGAGGTGATCGACAAGCTGGATGAGGAGGTCGCCGAGCTGAAGGTCGAGATCGCCGCCGGCGACACCGCCAAGGCCGCCGAGGAGCTGGGCGACCTGCTGTTCGTCATGGCCAACCTGGGCCGCAAGCTGGGCGTCGAACCCGAAGACGCCCTGCGCGCCGCCAACGCCAAGTTCGCCCGCCGCTTCGCCTTCATCGAGGCCGAACTGGCAAAGAGCGGGCGGACACCGGATCAGTCGGATCTGGCAGAGATGGACGGGCTATGGGATGCGGCGAAGGCAGCGGAGCGCCGCTGAGAAGTCACAACAGCCAAGCCTGGTAGGAGCGTTGTTCGCATGTCTTGATGCTGCGCGAGCAGCGGCATGTCTGCAACGGGTCGACAGCGGACGCCGCCTGCAACGGCCGCACCTAAACGCCGAAGCCCGGCCCCAGAACGATCGTTCCGGCCATCAGCACAGCTGACAGCGCCATCAAGCCGGCGGCGGCCAGCAGGCCCCATGCGCTCGGCCTGGATGCCGGCTCGCTCAGCAGTCGGCGGGCCTTTTCGATGCGGGCGGCGTCGGTCATGGCGAATCCTTCCGCCTCGATCCGATCATGGGGGCGTTAACCGAGTCCTTCTGCTTGGCGCGGCGCCCGTGTCGGCATAGAAGCCGCTCATGATCCTGGTCGTCGATAACTACGACAGCTTCACCTACAATCTCGTCCACTACCTCGCGGAGTTGGGCGCGCAGACGCATGTCGTGCGCAATGACGATCTGAGCGTCGACGAGGCCTGGGCGCTGAAGCCGCAGGGCGTGCTGCTGTCGCCCGGCCCCTGCGCGCCGGATCAGGCGGGCATCTGCCTTGGCCTGATCGAAAGCGCGCCCGAATCCATGCCGATCCTGGGCGTCTGCCTGGGGCATCAGTCGATCGGCCAGGCGTTCGGCGGCGAGGTGGTGCGGGCCAAGACCCTGATGCACGGCAAGACCTCGCCCATCGAGCACGAAGGGCGCGGCGTGTTCGCCGGCCTGCCCTCACCCTTTACGGCGACGCGCTATCATTCGCTGGCGGTGCGGCGCGACACCCTGCCGGACGCGCTGGAGATGACGGCCTGGACGGCGGACGGCGAGATCATGGGCCTGTCGCACCGGACGCGGCCGATCCACGGCGTGCAGTTCCATCCGGAGTCGATCGCCACCGAGAACGGTCACGACCTGATCGCCAACTTCCTGGACATCGCCGGCGTGCGTCGGCTGAAGGCGGCCTGACTTGGCCGACGGGTTCAAGCCCCTGCTGTCGCGCCTGGTCGAGGGCCACGCCCTGACGGGCGAGCAGGCGCGCGACTTCTTCGCCGCCTGCCTGCGCGGCGAACCCACGCCGGCCCAGGTCGCCTCGGCCGTCACCGCCATGCGGATGCGCGGAGAGACAGTGGACGAGATCGCCGCCTTCGCCCTCGCCATGCGTCAGGCCGCGCTGACGCTGGACCATCCCTACGACGCCATCGACACCTGTGGCACGGGCGGGGATGGGGCCCATACCTTCAACATCTCGACCGCCGCGGCCCTGGTGCTGGCGGGCGCCGGCGTGAAGGTCGCCAAGCACGGCAACCGGGCGCTCAGCTCCAAGTCCGGGTCGTCGGACGTGCTCTCGGCGCTCGGTGTCAATCTGGCCGCAGATCAGGCCCAGCAGCGCCGCGCGCTGGACGAGGCCGGCATCGCCTTCCTGTTCGCCCCCCACTACCACGGCGCCATGCGCCACGTCGGGCCGGTGCGGGCCGAGATCGGGTTCCGCACCGTGTTCAACCTCTTGGGCCCGCTGTCCAATCCGGCCGGCGCCCGGCGTCAGGTGATGGGCGTCTATGACCCTCGCCTGCTGGAGCCGCTGGCCGAGGTGCTGGGTCGTCTGGGCGCCGTGCGCGCCTGGACCGTGCATGGGCAGGGGCTGGACGAGCTGACCCTGACCGGACCGACCGAGGTGGCGGAGTGGCGCGACGGGGCGGTGCGCCGCTTTCAGGTCACGCCCGAGGATGCAGGCCTGGCTCGCGCCGAGATCGAGGCGCTGCGCGGCGGCGACGCCGAGCACAACGCCGCCGCGCTCGCAGCCCTTCTGGACGGTGCGCCGGGCGCCTATCGCGACGTGGTTCTGCTGAACGCCGCCGCCGCGCTGGTGGTGGCCGACCGCGCCGCAGACCTGGCCGAGGGCGCGGCGACTGCCGCCGCCGTCATCGACGACGGCCGGGCGCGTCAGGCGCTGGAGCGGCTGGTCCAGGCCACCAACACTCCCCTCGAAGGCGACGGCGAATGACCGACGTGCTGGCCCGCATCGCCGCCTACAAGCGGGAAGAGGTCTCAGCCCGCAAGGCCGAGCGGTCTCTGGACGCCGTCGAACAGGCGGCCGCCCAGGCCTCGGCCCCCCGCGGCTTCCGCGCCGCTCTGGAGTGGGCGCACGAGGAGACCGGCCGCCCGGCCCTGATCGCCGAGATCAAGAAGGCCAGCCCGTCCAAGGGCGTCATCCGCGCCGACTTCGACCCGCCGGCTCTTGCGCAGGCGTATGAGCGCGGCGGCGCCACCTGTCTGTCGGTCCTGACCGACGGCCCCAGCTTTCAGGGCGACGACGCCTATCTGATGCAGGCGCGGGCGGCGACCGCCCTGCCCTGCCTGCGCAAGGATTTCCTGGTCGATCCCTGGCAGGTGGCCGAAAGCCGCGCCTTGGGCGCAGACTGCATCCTGATCATACTGGCCATGATCGACGACGCCCTGGCGGCCGATCTGCTGGCCGAGGCGGCGCGGTTCGGCATGGACGCCCTGATCGAAACCCACGACGAAGCCGAGATGGCGCGCGCCTGTCGCCTGGGCGGCGATCTGGTGGGCATCAACAATCGTTCTCTGAGGACATTCGACGTCGATCTGGGCGTGACCGAGGTGCTGGCTATGTTGAGCCCGCCCCGCGCCCTGCTGGTCGCCGAGAGCGGCATCTTCACCGCTGAAGATGTAGCTCGCGTCTCCGCCGCCGACGCCCAGGCCATCCTGGTCGGCGAAAGCCTGATGCGGCAGGCCGACGTCGAGGCGGCGACGAAAGCGCTTCTCGCGTTAAGTTGACATTAGGCTAGAACACTTACAGAACATCGGCAACGGTTCACGCCTTGTTCTGGACGATTCGCCCATGTTGACGCGCAAGCAGCACGAACTCCTGATGTTCATCCATGAACGGATCCAGGAAACCGGCGTCTCGCCCTCCTTCGACGAGATGAAGGAGGCGCTGGATCTGGCGTCCAAGTCGGGCATCCACCGGCTGATCACGGCGCTTGAGGAACGCGGCTTCATTCGTCGTCTGGCGCATCGGGCGCGGGCGCTGGAGGTCACCAAGCTGCCGGAACAGGCCACAGCGGGCGCGCCGCGCGGCCGGGCGGGCTTCAAGCCCGGCGTGATCGAAGGCGGCCGAGTCGAGCCCGCCAACGACACCCGCGAACTGCCGCTGCTGGGCAAGATCGCCGCCGGCACCCCCATCGCCGCCATCCAGCACGAGCAGGAGCGCCTGCCGGTGCCGGAGTCCATGCTGGGCGCCGGCGAGCATTTTATGCTGGAGATCGAGGGGGACTCCATGATCGAGGCCGGCATCCTCAACGGTGATCTGGTCGTCATCAAGCGGGTGGACAACGCTTCTTCGGGCGAGATCGTGGTGGCCCTGGTCGAGGGCGAGGAAGCCACGCTGAAGCGGCTGCGCAAGAAGGGCGGCTCGATCGCGCTGGAGCCCGCTAACCGGACATACGAGACCAAGATCTACGGGTCGGATCAGGTCGAGGTGCAGGGCAAGCTGGTCGGCCTCATCCGCCGCTATCACTGAAAGTCGGGGTCGCCCAGCCGGCTCCACGGCCGGTCCCCCCTGAGCTCGGATCCCCACAGGGCGCGCCAGCCCGCGCCGTCGCGCCATAGCTCGACCGTGCCGCCGCGTGCATAGTCACGGCCGTCCAGCACTAGGCGGTGAGCACAGGCCGCAGGCAGCTCCGACACGATCGCGCGCACGCTGACAATCTCGGCCGAAGCGCAGAGGGACTGCATCTGCTCGGAACTGGGCGCGCGCCTGCCCCACCATAGGGCGATGGGCGCGTCGGTTTCGGGCTTTGGAATGCAGTGGGTCCGGCCGCAGGTCCAGTCTTCCTGGTTGCGGGGGACCGCCTCAAGCCCTCGGCGCCGGCTCCAGACATCGGTGGCGAACGGTCCCGTCGGCCTCATGACGATCGCCGCATTGGCCTGGCGATAGGCGGCGTTGGCTCCGGCGTTGCCGATCCAGAGATCCGGCCCGGGCCCGCGCGGCCACAGCAGCACCGCCAGGGCCAGCGGCAGGCCCAGCCAGCGCAGCGGCCCCCGATGGATGCACAGGATCAATATGCCCACGAAGGCCACGGGCAGCGCAAGCGCCGGTGCGCTGGCGATCGTGCGGATCGCGCCGGGAAGGCTCGAAGCCCAATGGCCAATCGCCAGCATGGCGTCCACGCCCTTGCCCGCCACCCACAGGAAGGGCGCGCCCAAGCCGAGCGGCTCCAACGCCGCGCCCAGGGCCAGAGCCGGCATCATGATGAAGTCCGCGATGGGCGCGGTCGCCAGGTTGGCGGCCAGGCCATACATGGCCGTGCGGTTGAAATGCTGCATGGCGAAGGGCCCGGTCGCTGCGCCCGCCACCAGGCTGGCCATGCCCGCGATCAGCAGCCAACTGGCCAGCCGCTGAGTCCAGACGATGGGCCATGGCGCGGATATCTCACGCGTACGCTTTGGCCAGGCGGCGGCGAGGGCCACCAGGGCGGCCGTCGCGGCGAACGACATCTGAAAGCCCGGCGTCGCCACCGCCTCGGGCTGCAGCAGCAGAACCACGAAGGCGGCCACAGCCAGCGCGTGAAGGCTGACCGCCTGGCGGTTCAGCAGCACGGCCAGAAAAGCGATCGACGCCGTGGTGGCCGCCCGCTCCGCCGGCGGGGGCGCGCCGGAAATCACCAGATAGGTCCCGACCGCGATCAGCCCGGCGACGGCGGCGACCTTCTTTCCCGACACGCGCAGCGCCAGCCAGGGCCAGGTGGCCACAAGCAGGCGCACGCCGAAGAAAACAAAGCCCCCTACGATCGCCATGTGCAGGCCCGAGATCGACAGGATATGCGCCAGGCCGGAATCCCGCATGGCGTCCAGATCGTCTGCCTGAATCCAGGTCTCGTGCCCCGTGGTCATGGCGGCGGCGACCCCGCCTGTGCGCGGGCCCAGACGCGCCACGATACGCTCGGCCAGGGCGAAGCGGACGGCGTTGACCCGCATCTGCATCCGCAGCCGCCAGGGCGGTTCGCTAAGCGTCGTCGGGCGGGTATCGCCCAGAGCGAACACCACGCCGCCCATGCCCTGGAAATAGGCGTTGCGGCCGAAGTCATAGGCGCCGGGGCTGACCGGCGGGGGCGTCGGGTTGAGAATGCCGTAGAGCCGCACCGCCTCTCCCGGTCGAGGCGGTTCGCCGCGCACGGTGGCGCGAAGGCGCACCGGCGTCTGTTCGGGCGCCAGGCCCTGGATGCGCACCGGCGCGATCAGAATGCGGTGACCCCGCTGCCCCGGACTGTCGACGTCCAGCACCCAGGCGTGGAGCGTGACCGGCTCGGCCAGCGAAGGCGCGATCGGCGTGGCGACGGCCTCGGCCCGCAGCTTCGCCGCCGTCATGCCGCCGGCAAAACAAGCCAGGAGCAGCAATGGCAGGGTCCAGGCCCGCCCCATCCCCCTGCCGCGCGCCAGCAGCCATAGCCCGGCTGTCGTGACGGCTGCGGCCAGCAGGGGCCACAACGGCGGTTCGGCCTTCAGATACAGATACAGGGCGCAGCCGCCGCCAAAGGCGACCGGCGTCCAGAGCCGCCATTGATCGGTCTGGGCCTGGACTTGATCGCCCAACCAGGCGCGGATGCGGGCGCCGGTGCTGGGCTTTGCAGCGTCCGGCGCTATAAGGGCGCCCCGAACGGACGCCCCTGCCATGACCTCATCTTCCCCCGCCTCGACTGTCGTCACACGCTTCGCCCCCTCGCCCACAGGCTATCTGCATATCGGCGGTGCGAGAACAGCGTTGTTCAATTGGCTGTACGCCCGCGCCAACGGCGGCAAATTCCTCGTGCGCGTCGAAGACACCGACCGCGAGCGCTCGACCGACGCCGCCGTCGAAGCCATCTTCCAGGGGCTGTCCTGGCTCGGCCTGTTCGCCGATGAGGAGCCGACGTTCCAGTTCGCTCGGGCCGAGCGGCACCGCGAAGTCGCCGACCAGCTTCTGGCGACGGGCCACGCCTATCGCGACTTCCTGACAGCCGAAGAGACCGGCGCGCTTCGCGACCAGGCCAAGGCCGAAGGCCGGCCCTTCGTTTCGCCCTGGCGCGACCGCGAGCCGACCGTCGACGATCTGATGAAGCCGCACACCATCCGCTTCCGTCGGCCCGAAGGCGCGGTGACGGTCGACGACGCAGTGCAAGGCTCAGTCCGCTGGGACTCTTCCGCACTCGACGATCTGGTGATCGTGCGGTCTGACGGCGCCCCGACCTATAATCTCGCCGTTGTGGTTGACGACCACGACATGGGCGTGACCCACGTCATTCGCGGCGACGACCATCTGAACAACGCGGCGCGACAGAGCCTGATCTACGACGCCCTGGGCTGGTCCCGGCCGGTGTTCGCGCACATCCCGCTGATTCATGGACCCGACGGCGCCAAACTGTCCAAGCGACATGGGGCGCAGGCCGTGCATGAATACGCCGAGATGGGCTATCTGCCCGAGGCGATGCGCAACTATCTGGCTCGGCTGGGCTGGGCGCACGGCGACGACGAGCTGTTCAGCGACGAACAGGCCATCGCCTGGTTCGACCTGGGCGGCGTGGGCAAGGCACCCGCGCGGCTGGACTTCGACAAACTGGCCCACGTCAACGCCCACTGGATCCGCTTGGCCGACGACGACCGCCTGGCCAAGCTGGCGCTGGACGTGCACCTGGCCCGCGGCCGTGCGCTGCAGGAAGACGATGAGGACCGCCTCACCCGCGCCCTGCCCTTCATCAAGGACCGGGCCAAGACCCTGCTCGAGTTGGCCGATCAGTCCGAGTTCGCCTTGAAAGCCCGGCCGCTGGACCTCGGCGACAAGGGCCGCGCCATGCTGGTCGAGGAGACCGTGGCGCGCCTGCAGCGCCTGCGCGCGCGTCTGGGCCTGTTCCAGTCGTGGGACGTCTTCGCGCTGGAGGCCGAACTGAAGGCCTTCGCCGAGGAGGAGGGCGTGGGCTTCGGCAAGATCGGCCCGCCCCTGCGCGCCGTGCTGACCGGCGGCAGCGCCTCACCCGACATCGCTCGCATTCTGTCATCACTTGGCCGCGACGAAAGTCTGGGGCGCTTGGATGATGCGCTGCAACAGACTAAATGACGTTCACCAATTGAAAGGCGCTGGGCCATCCCCGGTCCGCGCCCCTCGATAATCGACAAGGGGCCATGATGACCGAACAAGCCAAACCCGCCGGATCGGCGACCCTCTCCTATGGCGACAAGAGCGTCGATCTGCCGGTGCTGGGGGGCTCGACGGGCCCTGACGTCATCGACATCCGCAAGCTGTACGCCGGCACGGGCGCCTTCACCTTTGATCCCGGCTTCACCTCGACCGCCTCGTGTGAATCGGCCCTGACTTACATCGACGGCGACGCCGGCGTCCTGCTGCACCGCGGCTATCCGATCGACCAGCTGGCCGAGAAGTCGAACTTCATCGAAGTCTGCCATCTGCTGCTGCACGGCGAACTGCCGACGGCCGAGCAGTTCGAGGCCTTCGAAAACAGCGTCACCATGCACACGATGCTGCATTCGCAGTTCGACCGCTTCTTCGAGGGCTTCCGTCGCGACGCCCACCCGATGGCGATCATGGTCGGCACCGTCGGCGCCCTGTCGGCCTTCTATCACGACAGCCTGGACATCCATGATCCGGTCCAGCGCAACATCTCCGCCATCCGCCTGATCGCCAAGATGCCGACGATCGCGGCGCGCGCCTACAAATACCACATCGGCCAGCCCTTCGTTTCGCCGCGCAACGACCTGTCGTACGCCGAGAACTTCCTGCGCATGTGCTTCGCCGTGCCAGCCGAGGACTATGTGGTCGATCCGGCGCTGGTGCGCGCCATGGACCGCATCTTCACCCTGCACGCCGACCACGAGCAGAACGCCTCCACCTCCACGGTGCGTCTGGCCGGTTCGTCGGGCGCCAATCCGTTCGCCTGCATCGCCGCGGGCATCGCCTGCCTGTGGGGCCCGTCGCACGGCGGCGCCAACGAAGAGGCGCTGACGATGCTCAAGGAGATCGGCACCCCGGACAAGATCCCGGAGTTCATCCAGGGCGTGAAGGATCGCAAGTACAAGCTGATGGGCTTCGGCCACCGCGTGTACAAGAACTACGACCCGCGCGCGAAGGTCATGCAGCAGTCGGCCTACGAAGTGCTGGCCGCCACCGGCCGCGAGAATGATCCGCTGTTCCAAGTTGCCAAGGAGCTGGAGAAGGTCGCGCTGCAGGACGAGTATTTCACCTCGCGCAAGCTGTTCCCGAACGTGGACTTCTATTCGGGCATCACCCTGTCGGCGATGGGCTTCCCGACCTCGATGTTCACCGTCCTGTTCGCCCTGGCCCGCACCGTCGGGTGGATCGCGCAATGGCAGGAAATGATGGCCGACCCGTCGCAGAAGATCGGTCGCCCGCGCCAGCTTTACACCGGCCCGACCGAGCGCGACTACGTGCCGATCGACCAGCGCGGCTAAGACGCCGACACGTCCGAAAGCAAAACGCCGGGGTGAAAGCCCCGGCGTTTTTTTCTTGTCTGAACTCAGTCGATCGCGCGGGTGACCAGGTCGCGCCAGGCGGGGTCGGCAGCGTCCACCAGATCCACGTCGTCGATCAGAGCCACGGCCGAGCCGCCGTCCGGCAGGATCAGGCCGAGCACCTCCATGCTCTCGCCGTCCGGGCCCAGATGGCTTTCGGCCTGAACGGCGACGGCCGCCTGCTCGCCGTCATCCTCCCACCAGATCAGGGGCTGCGGCAGATGCATGTCGATGATCCGCGCGTCGTCGGTGTCGCCCAGGGCGAAGACGGCCAGGCCGGCCTGGACGTCATCCAGCGTCGCCACCCGATCGGTGAACGGTTTGAGCCGCGACCAGTCGTCGACGTCATAGCCGCCGCCGTCCATCTCCAGGTCGTCCACATCGTCCGTCATGACGTCTTCCGTTCAGAGATGACCTTCAGCACCGCCTCGGCCGCCAGACCGGATGGGTCGGCGCCTTCGCCGCCCATCAGGGCCAAGGCCTCGGTCTGTTCTCGCGACTGGGCCGCGGCGGCGTCAGGATCGGTCAGCAGGCGGCCGACAGCCTGAGCCAGCGCGTCGGGCGTCGCCTCGTGCTGGATGAACTCGGGCGCGATCCGGCGGTCGGCGGCTATGTTGAACAGGGTCACGTGCTTGGCCGTAACCAGCCGCTTCATCAGCGCGTAGCTGAGGCCGTCGATCCTGTAGGCGATGACCATGGGTGCCCCGGCGAGCGCCAGTTCTGTCGAGACCGTGCCGCTCGTGGCCAGGGCAACGGTGGCGGCGCGCATGGCGTCGTACTTCTCCGCCTCCGCGACCAGGTGCACGCGGAAGGGCCAGGCCGCCACGCGGCCGCGCACATCCTCCGCCACGGTCCCGGCCGCGACCACGGCGACCTCCAGGCCGGGAAGCTGCGCCTTCAGCCTCTGAACCGTCGCCTCATAAACGGGCGTCATCCGATTGATTTCACTAGGTCGGCTTCCGGGCAGGACCAGAAGCAAAGGCGCAGCCCGGCCAATCCCGCGCCGGGCTCGGAAGGCGTCGCCGTCCGCGCCGCTCATGTCCACATGAAGCGCCGACGAGCCGACGACCGTGGTCGCTAGTCCCGCCTTCTCGAACCACGGCGCGTCGAAGGCGTAGAGCGCCAGCAGGTGATCGACAGCGCCGGCCAGCGTCTTGGCCCGCCCCGGCCGCGAGGCCCAGACCTGGGGCCCGACGTATTTGATCAACGGCGTGTCAGGGTCCGCGGCGCGAACAGCCTTTGCCACGCGGATGGTGAACCCCCAGCTGTCGATCAGCACCACGGCGTCGGGCCGCTCGCGCGCCGCCAAGGCCGCCGTCTCCGCGACGCGCTTCTTGACCAGGCCATAGGCGCGCAGGCCCTCGATCCAGCCCAGGATGGACAGTTCGGCGACGTCGAAAGGGCTGACAATGCCCTCGGCCGCCATCTTCGGTCCGCCGACGCCCACAAAGGTCACGCCGTCGCCCAGGCGGGCCTTCAGCTCCCGCGCCAGGCCTGCGCCCAAGGCGTCGCCCGACGCTTCGGCGGCCACCAGCATGATCTTCAGCGGCGGCGTCACCGGCCTTCGCCCCAGACGAACAGGCCCAATCGGTCGGCTGCCTCGATCACGCCCGCGCGGTCGATCAGGATCAGTCGCCCAGCCACGCCGGCCACGCCGGCCAGCCCGGCGGCAGCCGCCAACTCGATCGTGCGAGGACCGATCACCGGCATGTCGACGCGCAGGTCCTGGATCGGCTTGGGGGCCTTGGCCAAGGCGCCCTTGCGGTCGGTCTCGGACCCGCGCAGGTCGGCAGGCAGGCCGGCGACACGGCCCAGCATGGCGTCAGTGCCCTCCTGCGCTTCGACGGCCAGCACCAAGCCGTCGCATACGACGGCCCCCTGTCCGATATCCAGTTCGCCTGACTTTTCAGCGACGTGGATCGCTTTCTTCAAGTCTTCGATCTGGGAGGGCGCGGGCGTGACGACGCTAAGCGCACCAGCCGGAAGGAGGTCGCCCCCTAATAAGTCGTCGGCGCCTTCGACCCTGAACCCCTCGGCTTCGAAGACCGACAGGATCTTGCGCAACAGGGCGTCGTCGCCCTGGGTCGCCGCCTTGACGATGCCGGGCAACAGGGTCGCGCCCTTGAAATCCGGCTTCAGCGTTTTGAAGTCGGGTCGACTGACGATGCCGGCCAGGCACACCGCGCCGCAGCCCTGGACCTTCAGCGCCTTCAGGATCGCGCCGATCTGGGCCATGCCGAAATCGTCGCCGGGCCAGCGCGCCAGGTGCGGATCGGCAAACCCGTCCAGCCGCACGATGTAGAAGGCCCGCCCCTCGGCCTCGCAGCGCTGGGCCACCGCCAAGGGCAGGCCGCCGCCGCCGGCGATCAGCCCCAGTTTGGGCGCGCTCATTCCGCGTTCGGCAGGCATAGCGGCCGTTTGCCGCCCGCCCGGATGAAGTCGAGGATCTCGGTGATTTCGGCCAGATCGCCGTACTGGCTCTGCGTCGCCGCCAGACGCCCAGCGAACTCGCCCTCGCCTTCGAACAGCTCGCGATAGGCGGCCAGCAGTCGCCGGATCTGGGCCTTGTCGTAACCCTTGCGCTTCAGCCCGATCAGGTTCAACCCGCGCAGCCTGGCGTGATTGCCCCAGGCGGAGCCGTAGGGAATCACATCGCGCGTCACCGCCGCCAGTCCGCCGATAATGGCGCCCTGCCCGACCCGCCCGTTCTGGTGGACCGCGCACAGGCCGCCCAGGAACACCCGGTCTCCGATCGAGGCGTGGCCGCCCAGCGTGGCGTTGTTGGCCATGACGACATTGTCGCCCACCACGCAGTCGTGGCCGACGTGCGCGCCCGTCATGAACAGGTTGTTGGAGCCCACCACGGTGACGCCCGTCCCCTGCGGCGTGCCCCGGTTGAAGGTGCAGTGCTCCCGGATCAGGTTGTTCGATCCGATCTCCAGCCGAACGGGCTCGCCCTTGTAGCCATTGTGCTGTGGGTCGCCGCCGATGACGGCGAAGGGATGGATGGTGGTCCCGGCCCCGACGGTCGTGTCCTGCTGGATCACCACATGGCTGGCCAGGCGCACGCCCTCCGACAGGACCACGCCGGGTCCGACCACGCACCACGGGCCGATCTCGACGCCTGCCGCCAGTTCGGCCGAGGCGTCCACCTGGGCTGTGGGATGAACGGCCATCAGCTCGCCGGCTGATCCACGGTGACGACCATGGCCATGAACTCGGCCTCGGCCGCCAGCTTGCCGTCGATAAAGGTCTCGCCCCGGAATTTGTAGGCGTCGCCGCGCGCGCGGATCACCTTGACCTCCATGCGCAGCTGATCGCCCGGCCTCGCCGGCTTGCGGAACCGCACACCGTCGATCGACATGAACATGATGACCTTGTCGGCCACGGCCACGTCCATCGACTTGGACATCAGCAACGCGCCGGTCTGGGCCATGGCTTCGACGATCAGCACGCCGGGCATGACCGGATCGATCGGGAAGTGGCCGGGAAAGAAGGGCTCGTTGTGGCTGACGTTCTTGATGCCGGTGATCGAGGTCGCCGCAACGAAGTTCTCGGCCTTGTCGACCAGCAGGAAGGGATAGCGGTGCGGCAGCCGCCGCATCACCTCGGCGTAGTCGATCTTGGCCTCTTCGCTCATCCGGCTGATTCCCTGGGCGTCTTCTTCTGACCGACCTGTTTGGCCAGCCAGACGGCCTCGCGCAAGGACTGACGGATGGGTTTGGCGGGATAGCCCGACCAAGTCTCGCCCGGCGGAATGTCGGCCAGAACACCGCCGCCGGCCGCGACGCGGGCGCCTTCGCCGATGGTGATGTGGTCACCCACGCCCGCCCGGCCGCCGAACATGACGTTGTCGCCCGTCGTCACTGAACCCGCTATTCCCGTATGGCCGGCGAGCAGATTGTTGCGGCCGATGACGCAGTTGTGGCCGATCATCACCAGATTATCGATCTTGGTGTTTTCGCCGATGACCGTGTCGTCATAGGCCCCGCGGTCGATGCAGCTGTTGGCGCCGACCGTCACCCCGTCCTGCAGGATGACCCGGCCCAGCTGCGGAATATCGATCGGCCCGCTGCGCGACACCGCCGCGCCAAAGCCCTGTTCGCCAATGCGGGCGCCTGAGAGCAACTTCACCCGATCCCCGATCAAGGCGAAACCGATGGAGACATTGGCGCCGATCCAGCAATTCCGGCCGATCTGGACGCCGGGCCCGATCACGGTGTTGGCGCCGACCCGCGTGCCGCGCCCGATGCGAACGCCCGCGCCCAGCACCACGCCCGGCGCGATCAGAACGCTGTCGTCCTCCGCCGCTTCCGCAGGGTCGACCCCCGCTTCCAGCTCTATCGGGGCATGCAGAAGCGCCGACGCTCTAGCCCAGGCGGCCTGGGGTTCTCGAGAGACTATGACCGCCGCGCCCGAAGGCGCTTGGTCCGCCATGTCCGGATGCAGGATGACGCAACCCGCGCTCGTCCCGGCCAGAGCCGAGACATGTTTGCGGTCCGACAGAAACGCGATCGCGCCCTCATCCGCTTCGGACAAGGGCGCGACCTGACGAATGGTCCGATCCCGGCCCCTCGTCGCCGTTTCGCCGATATGCTCGGCGATCTGACCGACGCTCAGCGCCGGCCGGGTTTCGAAGAAGCGGGGATCAGGCACGCTTACTGCTGCTGAGCTTGGGCCGGGACTTGCAGACGGTTGAAGCTCAGGGTCGGCAGGGCGGTGTTCAGGCGCTGAATCACCAGGTCGGTGACTTCCATGGCCGGGTTCAGCACGAAGACGCTTTCGCGGTCCAGCAGGATGCCGCAGCCGCGCTCTTGGTAAACCTGGATGAGGATCGGCTCGACCGCGTTCGAGATCAGGCGGCGCTGCTCGGCCAGGGTGTAGCGCAGCTCGTTCTCGCGCGTCTGCTCCAGTTGTTGAGCTTCATTGACGCGTTGCTGCAGCTGTTGACGACGCTGATTGGCTTGGTCAGCCGGCAGGCTCGCGCCGGCGGCTTGCAGCTGCTGAGCCT